>CAYWTP010000009.1:0-10845 GCA_964461215.1 uncultured Ectothiorhodospiraceae bacterium
GCGGCTGCACGGCGTGAAGGACGCGGATATCGCGGCGGTTCGCGTACCCGGGGCCTATGAGATCCCGCTCGCCGCCCAGCGCCTGGCGGCCTCCGGGAAATACGACGCCATCATCGCCCTGGGGGCCGTGATCCGCGGCGGCACCCCCCACTTCGACTACGTGGCGGGGGAATGCTCCAAGGGGTTGGCCCAGGTTGCGCTGAAGCACGACCTGCCGGTGGCCTTCGGGGTGCTGACGGTGGACAGCATCGAGCAGGCGATCGAGCGCGCCGGAACCAAGGCCGGGAACAAGGGTGTGGAGGCCAGCCTGTCGGCCCTGGAAATGGTCAGCCTGCTGCGCCGGTTGGCAAAGTGACCCAGAACCGTACGGCGTCCCATCACGGACGCACTCGCGCCAGGCGCTCGGCCGTGCAGGCACTGTACCAGTGGCAGCTCGGTGGCCAGGACCTGGGTGAGATCGAGGTCCAGTTCTTCCAGGAACAGGACATGCGCAAGGTGGACACGGACTACTTCCGGGAGCTGCTGCACAGGATCCCCGCCACTCTTTCCGACCTGGACGCACGGCTCACCCCCCTGCTGGACCGTCCGCTCAAGCAGATCGATCCGGTAGAACGGGCCATTCTGCGCATCGGCGCCTACGAGCTGAATTCTCACCTCGAGATACCCTGGCGAGCGGTCATCAACGAGGCCGTGGAGCTCGCCAAGATGTTCGGCGCCGAGCAGGGCCACAAGTACGTGAACAGCGTCCTGGACCGCCTCGCCCGCGACCTGCGCGCCGTCGAGATCGCGGCCCCGGAGAAGCAGGACCGCAACACGGTCTGATCCCATATTGGAAGACTGATAAGAAGAAACAGGACCACAAAGACGCAGAGAAGAACTTCTAAATTTGTAAACAAATTTCCTTTGTGCCTTTGTGTTTTTGTGGTTGACTCCTAACTTCTTTGGCGCACCGGCGATTCAGACAGGAGACAGGCTTAAGTGAACAAGCTCGACGCCTTACGCAGCATGACTCAGGTGGTTGCCGACACCGGCGACATCGAATCCATCGCCAAGTACCAGCCCACAGACGCCACGACCAATCCGTCCCTGCTGTACAAGGCCGCCCAGCTTCCCCAATACAAGCGCCTGGTCAATGAGGCCGTTCAGTACGCCATGATCCGCAGCCGCGAGATGAGCGAGCGGGCACGGCTGATGCTGGATCGACTGGCCGTGAACTTCGGCGTGGAGATACTTAAGTTCATACCCGGCCGGGTGTCCACCGAGGTGGACGCCCGCTTGGCCTTCGACACCGAAGGCACTATCGCCAGGGCGGCCCAGATCATGGGGCTCTATGACGCCGCAGGCATCCCGAAGGAAAGGGTGCTGATCAAGGTTGCCGCCACCTGGGAGGGTATCCGCGCTGCGCAGGTCCTGGAGCGCCAGGGTATCCACTGCAATCTCACGCTGATGTTCAGCTTCACCCAGGCCGCAGCCTGCGCCGATGCGGGAGTGACCCTGATCTCGCCCTTCGTCGGCCGTATCCTGGACTGGTACAAAAAGGCCGAAGGGGTGGAAGGCTATGCGCCCGCGGAGGATCCCGGCGTCAAGTCCGTGACCCGCATCTACCGCTACTACAAGTCCCATGGCTACAAGACCGTGGTGATGGGCGCGAGCTTCCGCAACGCCGACGAGATCTTAGAGCTGGCCGGATGCGACCTGCTGACCATCGCCCCCAGCCTCATGCAGGAGCTGCGCGAAGCCGAAGGAGCGGTGGAGCGCAGGCTCGATCCGGACAAGATCACGGCCGAAGAGCGGGTGAGCCTGGACGAGAAGCGCTTTCGATGGGAGATGAATGAAGACGCCATGGCCACGGAGAAGCTCGCCGAAGGGATCCGCAACTTCACCGCCGACACCCTGCGTCTGGAGAAGTTCGCGCGGGAGACTTGTGCCGAATGCGGGGATAGCTAGCCCGCATTTCTCGCCACGTCGGCACGGGCATGGCCGCCCCACACCTCAATCCCCTCGCCTACGCCGTGCGCCTGCCGGTGGTGGCGAAGTACCTCAGCCAGCTCGGGCTGATGGTGGCAATACTGACGGCCCTTCCACTGCTGGTCGCCCTGCTCACCGGAGAGTACGCGGCCGGCCTGCGCTACGCTGCCATCATCGCCGGCCTGCTCGTGCTGGCGGCCACCCTGGGCAGGCTGCCCGCCTCGCCGCACCTACAGGCCAATGAGGCCCTGGTCATCACGGCTCTGGCTTTCACCCTGACGCCGCTGCTCATGAGCCTGCCGTTCATGGGCTCCGGGCTGCGCTTCGAGGACGCCGTGTTCGAGACGATCTCCGCAATCACCACGACGGGCCTGAGCACCCTGGGCTCCGTGGAGCACAGGCCGGCGCATCTGCTCTTCGCCCGGGCCTGGATGCAGTGGTACGGGGGACTGGGCATCGTGGTGCTGGGCCTGGCCCTGATCATCGGCCGCGGTGAGCTGGCCCGGCGCCTTGCCGAAGGCACGGGAGAAGGCGAGGACATGGTCTCCAGCACCCGCTCGCACGCGCGCTCCGTGCTCGCCGTGTATGGCCTGCTCACCGCAGCCGGGTTCGCAATCCTGCTGCTGATGGGGATCGCCCCGATACCGGCCCTGCTGCATACGCTGTCGGGCGTATCCACCGGAGGCTTCTCCTCCTACGACAACAGCCTGGTCGGTCTCGGCCCGTGGCCGGCGCGCCTTGCTACCATGCTGGTGGCCCTCACGGGTGCGGTGCCCCTGGCCCTGTACTATAAGGCCTGGCGCCAGGGTGCAAGCCGATTGCTGGGGGATGTCGAAGTGCGGGGCCTGGTCTGGGCGTGCATCATGGTAGGCTTGATCCTGAGCGGCTGCATGCTGGGGATCGAAGGCATGGACTGGCGCCAGGCGCTGGAGCAGGCCTGGCTGCTGGGTCTCTCCGCCCAGAGCGGAACCGGCTTCTCCAGCATGAACGTGGGGGATCTGAGGCCGGCCACCAAGCTGGTACTGATGACTTCTATGCTGATCGGGGGCGGCATCGGATCCACCGCCGGTGGCATTAAGATCCTGCGTCTGCTCGTGCTGCTGCGGATGCTCCAGCTCATGGTGGTGCGCAGCTCACTGCCTTACCACGCCGTGGTGGAGCCACATCTGGGCCGGCGCCGGCTGGAAGACGCGGAGATCGAGCGAGCCCTGCTGGTGCTTCCTCTGTTTCTCATTACCATCATCGCCTCCTGGCTGGCGTTCCTGGTCATGGGGTACCGGCCCCTTGACTCGCTGTTCGACGTGGTCTCGGCCGTGGCCACCGTGGGCCTGTCCACCGGTATCACCGCCCCGGACCTGCCGGCAGCGCTCAAGTACGTGCTGTGTTTTGATATGCTGCTGGGCAGGCTGGAGCTGGTGGCATTCCTGGTGCTCCTTTACCCCGGCACCTGGTTCGGCAAGAGGACTGACTGAGCATGCGGTTCGTATTCATCGGGGCAAGCTCCCTGGCGGTGGTCACGGCGCACATTCTGATCGCCCGTGGCCACGAGGTGGTGATCGTCGAACGCAACCGCGATGTCCTCGACGGTCTGGCCGAGACTCTGGACTGCGGGCTGGTACACGGCGACGGCAGCAAGCCCGTCATCCTGCGCGAGGTCGACCCCAAGGCCACCGACGCGCTGTTCTGTCTGACGAGCAACGACCAGGCCAACATCATCGCCAGCCTGGTTGGCAGATCCCTGGGCTTTGCGCGCGTGGTCACCATGATCAGCGACGAGGAGCTGCGCCACATCTGCATCGAGCTGGGCCTTAAGAACGTCATCGTCCCCGACCGCACCATCGGCCGCTACCTGGGCGATCTGGCCGAAGGGCGGGACGTGCATGAACTGTCCGCCCTTATCAAGGGCGACGTGCAGATCCTGTCCTTCGTGGCACGCGAGGAGGACGAGGTCCAGGTCTCAGAGCTGGACCTGCCACAGATGTCCCGGGTGATCTGCATCTACCGGGAGGGGAACCTGGTGTGGCCGGAGGCCGACGTCAAGCTGAGGAAGGACGATGAGGTCGTGCTGATCACGCACCGAAGGAATCAGCAGGCTATCGAGGAGCGGTGGGCGCCGGCGGCGAAGGGCAACGGCTGGGTGCCGGCCTGACGGCGCGTGGTAAGGTGATCATACGGCTCGAACCAGACCGGGGACCCATCACCGGCGGAGATACACGCTTGCACCAATCCGGCATGCCCACCGTACCCTCCAGGGTGGTCGAGCGCTACTTCCATACGCAGTGCCTGGATGCCTCGCCGACACCCTGCCCCGGCACGACGCCAAGCTTCTCCGTGGCGCATGGACAGGAGCTGGCGCTCTCGGTGGACGCCATGGTCTCGGGGATCCACTTCGGTTCATGGGCATCGCCCCCCGACCTGGGACACAAGGCACTGGCCGTGAATCTGAGCGACATGGCCGCCATGGGCGCCGCGCCGGCGTGGACCACGGTGTCGCTCACTATGCCCACGGCCGACGAGGACTGGCTGCAGGGCTTCGGCGATTCCTTTCTGGCTCTGGCGGCCAGCCACGACGTGATGCTGCTGGGCGCGGCTCTGCACCAGGGACCGCTGTGCATCGTGGTGCAGGTGTATGGGCTGGTGCCTGAGGGAGCCGCCCTGCGCCGCTGCGGCGCCCGCCCCGGCGACGGCGTCTACGTCACCGGCACTCTGGGAGACGCGGGAGCGGCGCTGCGGCTGCTGCAAGGCGGCGAACATGAGCCCGTGCCCTCCCGGACCGCCGGCGCTGCCGAGCTGCTGAGCCGCTTGCACCGGCCGCTGCCACGCGTAGCCGAGGGCGAGGCCCTGCGTCCCGTCGCCTCCAGTGCCATCGACATCTCCGACGGGTTGGTCTCGGATCTGGGGCATATTCTGGCCGCCAGCGCCGTAGGGGCCACGCTCGAGCTGGAGCGCCTTCCTCTGTCCCGGGCCCTGCGTGAAGCCGTCGCGATAGAGACTGCCTGGCACCTGGCCCTCTCGGCGGGAGACGACTACGAGCTCTGCCTCACCGTGCCGGCCGAGCGCGAGCCGCGGCTCAAGGAGCTTTGCACGGAGCTGTCCTGCCCCGTCACACGCATCGGCACCATCGATCCGGCCCCCGGCCTGCGCTGCCTGGGGCGCGACGGCTCCCCGCTGGCCGGCGGTGCCGGCTACGACCACTTCACCTGAGCCGCCGGCCGGAGATGGAAGACACGCGGAGCCAAGGCCGCGTACCGCTCGGCCCGCGGCACCTGGCCGATCCCGTACACCTCCTGGCCCTAGGATTCGGCGCCGGCCTGGCTCCGGTAGCGCCTGGAACCGCGGGCACCGTGGTAGGCGTCGCCCTTTACCTGGCCGTATCCGGCGTTTCCCCGGCCATCTATCTGGCGGTAGTGGCCGGCGTCTCCCTGGCCGGAGTCTGGATCTGCGGGCGCAGCGCGGCCAAGCTCGGGGTCCACGACCACCCCGCCATCGTCTGGGACGAGATCGCGGGGTACCTGGTGACCATGATTGCCGCGCCGCCAGGGTGGGGGTGGATCGTCGCCGGCTTCCTGCTGTTCCGGCTGCTCGACATCACCAAGCCATGGCCCATCCGGAACGTGGACCGGGACGTGCCCGGAGGTACGGGCATCATGCTCGACGATCTACTCGCGGGAGCCTACGCGGCCCTGGGTTTACAAGGACTTCATTATGGGCTGTTATATGTGAGCTGATTATGCTGCATCGCATTGTCGCACCTGCGGGGCATCGCTGGCCGGGTGGGGGTGCGGCCGGGGAATGCGATGAGTCCGGCCTACAGGGCTGGAGTGCAGGGCCGCTAAACTTGCCGTGATGCTCTCGAACAAGATTACAGAGCCTAAGAAAAGTGACTCGGTGTGACATGTCCCGCAAGGGTCTCAGGAAGCCCGGATCCTGGGCTCGAGCCGGTATCCTGCTGCTGGTATGCACGCTGGCCGCGGCCGCGCAGGCGGACATCTACAGGTACGTGGACAAGAACGGCATGGTCCACCTCTCGGACCACCGGGAAGGTCCCGGATACCGCTTGCTCATCCGTACCTTCAAAGGCTGGGTACCGCGCAAGGCTGCGGCCTCCACGGCGAACCGCGCCCGCTTTACGGCCATCGTCAACGCCGCGGCCCAGCGCTACCAGCTCAAAAAGGCGCTGCTCCACGCCGTGATTACCGCAGAGTCAGGCTACGATCCCGACGCCGTTTCCCGCGCCGGAGCCGTGGGACTGATGCAGCTCATGCCCGAGACGGCCCAGCGCTACGGGGTCTGGAACCGGCGTGACCCGACCCAGAACATTCAAGCCGGCGCCCGCTACCTCAAGGAGCTGCTGAGCCGCTTCCAGAACCTGCGGCTGGCCCTGGCCGCCTACAACGCGGGGGAGAACGCCGTAGCCCAGTACGGCAACCACGTCCCCCCCTACGAGGAGACGCAGATCTACGTCGAGAAGGTCATGAAGCTGTTCCGCGAGTTCCTCGATGGGGAGAATGGGAACGGTTAAGAGGGCCGGCATCCCTCGCAGACAAGCGTCTCTACATCCAGAGCCTTCTCTACCGGCTGGGCCGAAGCCGGAAGACCAACCGGCCGGCGGCAAACGGAAACAAGAGCAACGTGGCCCGGTCGTCGCCGGGGGCCACCCGGTTGCACAGCGCCGAGCAAGAACTCTTATGCGCGAGCCTGCTGACAGTGCGGACCAGGTCGAGCTCACCGGCGTGGTGATGCGGCTGCTGGATGACTGGGGCGTCGACTGGCCGGACCAAGCCGTGCTGCTGGGGCTGCCGGCCCACACACGCCGCCGCGGCCTGCGGCGCTATACCCAGGGGGTCGCCCTGCCTGAGGACCGGGACAGCCTCGAGCGCCTCAGCTACCTGCTGGCCATTGAGCGCTCGGTGCGCACCGCATTCCCCCACAGCCCATCCATGGCCCATTTGTGGATCACCACGCCCAGCCATCATTTCGCCGGCCGAACGCCTCTGGAAGTGATGCTCAGTGATGGTGTGGGCGGGATGGAAACGGTCGCCCGGTTCCTGACCTGCACCGAAGACTGGTCCTAGGAACGACAAGGTGCGGTGCCGGCCGCGCTGCACCGGAGCTTGTGCCTCGATAAACCAAGGCAATTCAACACATAACGGCGCACCTTTGTCTGGTTCCTGCTATAATCCGCAGCTACCGGAGGGGTATTACCCAACACATAACCACCAACAAAGTGGCATATCATGACAGTTCACCATATCAAGGCTGTGCCAACTGATTTGGCACAGATGGATGAAGACGGCCTGCTGCAGATGGACGACGTAGAGGTCAACCGTACCGCTCACGCCGTCAAGGCCATGTCCCATCCCTTGCGCCTGAAGCTGCTGTGCGTACTCGGAACGCAGGAGAAGTCCGTACAGGAGCTCACGGACAGCGTGCAAAAGACATCCCAGAGCAACATCTCGCAACATCTCTCGCATATGCTGGAACGGCATATTCTGGAGAATCGTAAGCTGGGAAACCAGGTCCTGTACCGCATCCGGGACCGCAGGGTTCTCTCCCTTATCGAAGCGATGCGCTCCATTTTCTGTCCGCTCAACAACCACTGATCGACCGCCCTCCTGCGGCGGCCGTTCCGTGATCTCATCGCGGCCGGTACGGTACAATCCGTGCCGGCTTCATGTTGCTTGCGTCCTGTACTCAGCTCCTCCCGCATGCCGCTGTCCGAGTTCGATCTGATTGGCCGGTATTTCTCCCCCCACACCCACACCCGCGGCGATGTCGTGCTGGGCGTGGGGGACGACGCTGCGCTGCTTCGAGTGGCACCGGACCAGGCGGTGCTGACGGCGCTCTGTACGCTGGTCGCGGGGCGGCATTTCACTGCGAGGAGCGACCCGGCTGCCTTGGGCCACCGGGCGTTGGCCATACCCCTGAGCCGCCTCGCCGCTGCCGGGGCTGCGCCTGCCTGGTGCAGCCTGGCGCTCACCATGCCCACGGCCGACGAGGCCTGGCTCGGTCCCTTCAGCCGGGGCCTGCTCGGCACGGCAGAACGCTTCTCGGTACAGCTCGTCGGCGGTGATACCACGCGGGGACCGATGGCGGTGACGGTGCATTGCCACGGCTTGGTCCCCCGCGCAGAGGTGGTGGGTGACGGAGGCGCTCATCCTGGTGATCTGATCTACGTCACCGGTATCCTCGGGGACGCGGGGCTGGCCCTGCTCTCGCGCCAGAACGAGGTGCGGCTGCCCGGCAGGGAGAAAGCTTACGTCGAGCATCGACTGGAACGTCCCGAGCCCCGGATCTCCGCAGGCCGGGCTTTGCGCGGCCTGGCCAGCGCCGTGGTAGACCTGCCGGACGGGCTGGCGGCCGGTCTGGGCACGCTGCTCCGTGCCCGCGGACTTGGGGCAACCCTGTACGCCCAGCAGCTACCCATCTCAAACGCCTTGCGCTCCGTCCTGGAGCCGGCGGGAGGATGGATTCTGCCGCTCACGGCGGGCGGCGACTACGAGCTTTGCTTCACCCTGCCCAGCGACCGGCAGGTCGAGCTGGAACGGCGACTGCCAGGGCTCGAGGTGACTTGGACCTGGATCGGCACGGTGGACAGGCGCGCTGGCCTGCGCTGCCTACTCGACGACGGCAGCGACATCGCCCCCGGGTGAAATCCTCGTTGCCTGCTTGCATCGTTCACGAGCGGAGAAGAACTTGCCCATGGTCAGCCCGCCAGCCGACGTCCACGAGCTGATGGCCCGGGCGCGGGCAATCGCCGGACTCAGCCTGGCCGAGGTTGCCGCCCGGCGCGGGCAGTCGGTCCCCGCGGACCTGCGACGTGCCAAGGGCTGGGCCGGGCGCCTGGTTGAGGACTGCCTGGGAGCCAGCGCAGGCTCCCTGGCCGAGCCGGACTTTCAGGCCCTGGGGGTGGAACTCAAGACTATCCCGGTGGACCGCCGGGGAAACCCGCGGGAGTCCACCTACGTGTGCATCGTGCCGCTGACCGAGAACTGCGGCTACGCTTGGGAGGAATCCTGGGTCAGACGTAAGCTGGCGCGGGTGCTCTGGATGCCACTGGAATCCGAGCCTGGCGTGCCACTGCCGCAACGCCGGCTGGGCTCCGCCTTGCTGTGGGAGCTGGAGTCGGACCTGGAGACCGTGCTACGCCAGGACTGGGAGGAGCTGATGGACCTGGTGTGCCTGGGCGGTCTGGCCCGCTTGTCGGCCCGCCTGGGCACCTATCTTCAGATCCGCCCCAAGGCGGCCGACTCCCATGTCCTGGCCCCGGCAATAGGCGAAGGCGGGCAGCGGATTCTGACCAACCCCCGAGGCTTCTACCTGCGTACCGCCTTCACGCGGGAGGTGCTGCGGAGGCATTATGCCATGTGAAGGCCTGAGGCTTGGGGCTTGAGACGTGAGAACGTCGCCACCGGCGCCAGCCGCCTTAGGCCTCGGGCCTCGGGCCTCAAGCCCGACGCCTAATCCCCGGCCAGGGCTTCCAGCTCTTCGCACTTGGTAAGCCAGATCTCTTCGGTCTCGGCCAGGGTACGATCGACCCGAGCCTGCTCCACCAACAGCTCCTTGAGCGTGGCCTTGGCGGTCTCGGCGTAGAGCGCGGGGTCGGCCAGCCGGCTTTCAAGATCTGCCTTCCGGGTGGTCAGCCGCTCCATGCTCCGCTCCAGACGGGTCAGCTCCGACCTCAGCGGCTGCAGGCGCGCGCGGCGTTCGGCCTCTTCCCGTCGCCGCTCCCGGCGGGCAACGGCGCTGTGCCCGATGGCGGCCTTGTCCGAGCCCGAGTCGTCTGACCTGCGCCGCAGTCCGGCGAGCCACTGGCGGTAGTCATCCAGGTCCCCGTCAAAAGGATGCACGGCGCCCTCGGCTACCAGCAGCAGGTCATCGGCGACGCTGCGCAGCAGATGGCGGTCGTGGGAGACCACCACCATGGCGCCCGGAAAATCCTGCAGGGCCAGGGTAAGCGCGTGTCGCATCTCCAGGTCCAGATGGTTCGTGGGCTCGTCCAGCAGCAGCAGGTTGGGCCGTTGATAGGCCAGCAAGGCGAGAACCAGGCGCGCCTTCTCGCCGCCCGAGAGTGGTGCCACGGGCGCCACCGCCATCTCGGCGACGAAACCGAAGCCGCCGAGAAAGTCCCGCAGCTCCTGCTCGGAGACCGCCGGGTCCAGCCGCCGCAGATGTCCCAGCGGGGTGTCAGCGGGCCTGAGCTGCTCAAGCTGATGCTGGGCGAAATACCCCACCCGCAGATCCTGTGCCGCCTCCCGATCACCGGCCATGGGCGCAAGCTCGCCAGCCAGGAGCTTGACCAGCGTGGACTTGCCCGCACCGTTTGGCCCCAACAGCCCGATGCGGTCGCCGGGTGAGAGCAGCAGGCGGTCGGCCGCCAAAACCTGCCTCCCGGCGTAACCGGCCCGCACCGCCGTCATCCGCACCAGGGGATCCGGTAGCTTTTCCGGCGGGCGCAGGCGAAAGCGAAAAGGCGAATCCACGTGCGCCGGCGTGATCAGCTCCATGCGCGCCAGGGCCTTAAGACGGCTCTGGGCCTGGCTCGCCTTAGTGGCCTTGGCCCTGAAGCGGTCCACGAAGCCTCGGATGCGGGCGATCTCCCGCTGCTGGCGTGCATGGGCGGCTTGCTGGCCGGCCAGCAGCTCCGCCCGCCGCAGCTCGAAATCCGAGTAGTTGCCGGCATACAAACGTATGCTCTCGCCGTCCAGGTGAGCGATGAAGTGCACCACGCGGTCCAGGAATTCCCGGTCATGGGAGATCAGCAGCAAGGTCCCGGGATAAGCCCTGAGCCAGTCCTCCAGCCACAGCACGGCGTCCAGATCCAGGTGGTTTGTCGGCTCGTCCAGCAGCAGGACATCAGGGTTAAGGAAAAGCAGC
>CAYWTP010000009.1:10855-34055 GCA_964461215.1 uncultured Ectothiorhodospiraceae bacterium
TTAAGCCGCATGCGCCAGCCCCCGGAGAAGCTCATTACCGGCAGCTCCTCTTGGTCCGGGGCGAAACCCAGGCCATGCATGAGCCGCGCCGCCCGGCTGCGGGCGCCATAGCCATCGAGCGCCTCCATGCGCTCGTGAAGTGCCGCCTGGCGCACCCCGTCGCCGGCTCCCTCCGCAACCTCCAGCGCTGCTTGAACGGCGCGCAGGGCTGCGTCGCCGTCGATAACGAACTCGACGGCCGGGCGCTGCACCGCCGGCGTCTCCTGGGCCACGTGGGCTATCACCTGACCGGGAGGCAGCGACAAGTCACCCTGGTCGGGCTGAAGCTCACCCCGGATCAGGGCCAGCAAGCTCGACTTACCGCTCCCGTTCGCTCCCGTTACTCCCACCCGCTGGCCGGCATGCACCGCCAGGGACACGTCCCGGAACAGCAGCCGCGTGCCGCGGCGCAGCGAAACATCCTTTAGGCTCAACATGGCGGCGAAGTCTACCAGCGACAGGGGCGCCGCCCAACGCTGGCCACGGGACCCGCGCAAGTGTGGATTTCCCGGCACGTTCGGGTAAGAATTCCGCCCATGACGGAAGAAGACATCCCGGATATCAGGCGCAGGCTCGAGGACTTGCGGATGGAGCATCGCGATTTGGACGCGGTGATCGACGAGCTGTCTCAGGGCGTTTACGTGGATCAGCTCCGGCTCAGGCGTCTGAAGAAGCGCAAGCTCCAGCTCAGGGACGTGATCGCCCGGCTGGAGAGCAAGCTCATTCCCGACATCGACGCTTGATGCTCTGTGCCGCGAGGCGGACATGCGCGCCAATATGGCAAATGCCGTTTCACGGCCTGCGGGACTCCGACCTCTAGGATCTGGCATGGCTGGACAGACTCTGGCAAACGAGCTGATGGCGCGGCCCAAGCCCAAGCCAGCGCCCTGCGCAACGCCGCAGGAGCCGGTCCATGGGGCTGAATCAAGAGTCCGGCCTACCGTCAACGAGGGGCTTGCCGTAAGCTAGTCGCGATGGAAAAAGAGACTGAAAAGTATGGCGACTTGCTGCTGACGCTGGTGCCGATCAACGGGCTGGCCCCGCAGTACCAGAAGGAAATCACTGCTCAGGCCGAGATACGGGAATACCACCGGGATCAGTTCGTCTTCCGGCAGGGCAACCGGGACAACTACGCCTTCTATTTGCTCCAGGGCGAGTTGGAGATGTACGCCGATGAACGGCTGGTCAAGCGGGTGGTGGGAGGCACGGATGCCGCCCGTTATGCCATCGCCCAGCTCCAGCCACGCCAGATGTCGGCCCGGGCGAGAAGTGAAGCCACCGTCGCCGTCATCAACCGCGCCTTGCTGGACAAGCTTCTGACCCTCGACGCCAAGGGCGGGGGCGGCCCCGATATGCAAGTCGCCGAGATCGCCGAGACGGAGGAGACCGGGGACTGGATGACGCGGATGCTGCAGTCCGAGCTGTTCGCTCGCATCCCGGCCGTGAATCTCCAGCGAATATTCACCCACATGGAGTCGGTGTCCCTGAAGACGGGCGACGTCGTGGTCCGTCAAGGGGATCCGGGCGACTACTACTACATCATCGAGCGAGGACGCTGCGTCGTTACCCGAAAGGCCTCGTCGGAAGGACAGGAGATTAAGCTGGCGGAGCTGCGCGACGGCGATAGCTTCGGGGAAGAAGCCCTGGTGGCGGACACCACCCGCAACGCCACCATCACCATGCTCACCGACGGCGACCTGATGCGCCTGACCAAAGACGAGTTCATCGAGCTCATCAAGAAGCCGGCACTGCAGTCGGTGGACTACGAGCAAGCGCAGAAGCTCGCCGCCCAGGGCGCCGTCTGGCTGGACGTGCGTTTTCCCGATGAGCACACGGTCGGACACATCGAGGGCAGCATCAACCTGCCTCTGAATGTGTTGCGGATGCAGGCGGGGAAACTGGACCGCAGCCGGCAGTACCTGGTTTACTGCGACACCGGCAGTCGCAGCTCGGTGGGCGCCTTCCTGCTCACTCAGCGTGGTATCAACGCCCGCTACCTGGAAGGCGGCTTCCTGCAGAGTCCGGCAGCCGCTGGGCTCGACGCCGTGCAGCCGCCTGAGACGACTGACGCCGCCCCCAAGCCCGCGCCGGCTCCCGCGCCCCACCCCACTGTCGAGACAGAGCCACGTCAGGCCGCTGCGCCTCCGCCACCGGCCCCCGCCGGGGGCCCCAACCGCGATGCAAGCGCCCAGGCAGCCGCCATCAAGGCGGAGCTGGCCAGGCTGAAGCAGCAGGCCGAAGAGGCGACCCGGGCCCGGCAACGGGCGGAGCAAGCACTGCAAGGAGCCGAGCAGCGCCTGCACGCCGCGGCTGCGGAAAAAGAGCAGCTTGCCACCCTCAAGTCCCAGTTGCAGCGGGCACAGGCCGAGCGGGAGGCCCAGGCGGCACGGCACGCTGCCCAGATCCAGGCCCTGCGCGAGAAGCAGGCCGGTAACGAGCAGCAGCTCCGCGGCGAGCTGGAGAGTCTGAAGACCCAGCTCGACGATACCCGCAAGCGATTGCAGGAGGCCGAAGAGGCATTGGTCGGCACCGAGCAAGCAGCCGGCGAGCTGCAAGCAGTGCAGCAGCGACTGGACAAGGAGGCAGCACGGGCCAATCAGGCCGAAGCGGAAATCGGGAGTCTGAAGCATGCACTGGCGAGCGCGGGCCAGGCGGCCGAGCAGATGGCGGCCCTGCAGGCGCAGCTTAGCCAGCGGGAGGAAGCGCAGCGGCGCCTGGAGCAGGAGCACGGCTCCTTGGCGGCCGAGGTGGAGAGCCTCAAGCGCCAGGTCGACGAGGCCCACCAGGCCCAGGGTCAGGCCGCCGAGCACGCCCAGGCCGCGCAGCGGGAGCTGGAGCAGCGCCTGGTCGGCGAGCGCGAGTCCGCCCTCGCCGCTCAGCAGCAGGAGCTGGAGGACCGATTCGGCAAGGAGCGCGAAGCCCTCGCGGCCGAGGTGGAGAGACTCAAGCACCAGGTCGACGAGGCCCACCAGGCCCAGGGTCAGGCCGCCGAGCAGGCCCAGGCCGCGCAGCGGGAGCTGGAGCAGCGCCTGGTCGGCGAGCGCGAGTCCGCCCTCGCCGCTCAGCAGCAGGAGCTGGAGGACCGATTCGGCAAGGAGCGCGAAGCCCTGACGGCCGAGATGGAGAGCCTCAAGCAACAGGTCGACGAGGCCCGCGGTCAAGCCACGGAGCAGGCTCAAGCAGCCCAGCGGGAGCTGGAGCAGCGCCTGGTCGGCGAGCACGAGTCCGCCCTCGCCACTCAGCAGCGGGAGCTCGAGGACCGATTCGGCCAGGAGCGCGACGCCCTGGCGGCAGAGGTGGAGAGCCTCAAGCGCCAGGTCGATGAGGCCCACCGAGCCCGCAGTCAGTCCGGCGAACAGGCCCAATCCGGGCTGCAGGAGCTGGAGGAGCGCCTGGCCGGCGAGCACGAGGCCGCCCTCTCCACTCAGCAGCAGGAGCTGGAGCGCCGATTCGGCCAGGAGCGCGAAGCCCTGGCGGCCGAGGTGGAGAGCCTCAAGCGCCAGGTCGACGAGGCGCACCGACAGTCCGGCGAACAAGCCCAATCCGGGCTGCAGGCGCTGGAGGAGCGCCTGATTCGAGAGCGTGAGGCCGCCCTCGCCACTCAGCAGCAGGAGCTCGAGGACGGATTCGGCCAGGAGCGCGAAGCCCTGGCGGCCGAGACCGAAGATCTCAGGCGTCAGCTGGAGGAGGCACGCCAATCACAGACCCAAGCCGACGAGCGAACCGCAACGGAGCGGCAGCAGCTTGAGGCCCGGCTGCGCGAGGACTATGAGGCCCGGCTGGCCGAGACTCGGGAGGAGCTGGAAGCGGAGCGCGCCCGACGCTCGGAGGAAATGAAACAGGCCAGGAAGTGGAAGACCGCCGCTGAATCGGCCCGCAAGGTAGCCCAGGAAGAAGCCGAACGGATGATAGCGGAATACCAGGCCAGCGCCCATGACGGGCGTGGCGAGGCAGCGCAGGCGGTGGCTACCGATGCGGAACGCGAGAAGCTCGCCGCGGAATTCAAGCGGGTCGACGACATCATGGATGAGGCCAAGCAAATCAAGGAAGAGGCGGAGGCCATGCTGCGCGAGGCACGCGACGAAGCCAAAATCATTCGGCGCGAGGCGACCCCGGAGGCCGCCCCCGCCGCCCTCAGAGCGGACGAACAGGTCATGACCAAGGCGCAGCTCGAAACGATACGCAAGCAGGCCGAAGCACTGCGACGCAAGGCTGCGAAGAAGAGCTAGCAGTCCCCGAGGGCACAGCGGGGTACAACCGCCTCCTTGACGGCAGTCTTGAGTAAAGCCGGAGGCCTGCGGCTCAGATCGATCCAGTCGGACAGGATATGGGCAGCCTCGTCCAGCCAGATCTGTGCCCCCAGATCCTTGCCGCCCTCGCCCTCGTGTGGGTCATCGGCCCCCGTGGCATCCGCTGCGGCCTTGTCTGCGTCTTTCCGCAGTGGCTCCATCCCCCGCGAGGCCCGCAGCTTGTTCTGGCGGTCCCGCTCGGCCTTCTCAAGCACTTTCTGCTCCGAGCGACGGCGCGTCTCCACCAAGCTGGTACTGGTCTGCTCCCGCGCCTGCTTAAGCGCGCGCATCTCGTCCAGCAGAATGGGAAATGCCGGATCGCTGCGCATGCGCTCATCATGACGGGCCTTGACCTGCGGCAGAACCATCTGGGGATCGCCGGCCACCTTGAAGGCGGCGGGGCGCACGCTGGCCCAGGGCAATGCGTTGTCCAACATCCGCTCGCCGTACTTGGTCGAGTTCAAAGCGGTGGGATAGACGATGTCCGGAACGACGCCGCGATGCTGCGTGCTACCGCCACTGACTCTGAAGAACTGAGCGATGGTGGCCTTGAGCTGACCCAGATCGGTGTCGGGGTCACGGGTGAACCGGTCCAGATCCAGCAGACTCTGCACCGTACCCTTGCCGTAGGTGGGCTCGCCAATCACGATGCCCCGGCCATAGTCCTGGATGGCGCCGGAGAAAATCTCCGAAGCCGACGCGCTGTAGCGGTCCACCAGCACCGCCATGGGGCCCCCGTAGGCGATCCCGGGATCCGGGTCACGGTACACCTGAACGCGTACCGTGGAATCCTTGACCTGGACGATCGGACCGGACTTGATGAACAGGCCGGTCAGGTCGATGGCCTCGGTAAGGGAGCCGCCGCCGTCACCCCGCAAGTCGATGACGACACCGTCCACCCCTTCCTTGACCAGCTCGCTCAGCAGGCGCCGCACGTCCCGGGTGGTGCTGCGATAATCCTTGTCTCCACGCGCCCGTCCGGCGGCGTCCAGATAGAAGGTCGGGACATCAATGACGCCGATGCGCATCTTCTCCGCCCCTTCCGGCACCTCGATCAAGGATTTCTTGGCCGCCTGCTCCGCAAGCTCTATCTTGTTACGCACCAGGGTAATGACCTTGTGCGCACCCGTGGCGCTCGCTCCCTTGGGGAGGATTTCAAGGCGCACGACGGAGTCCTTGGGCCCGCGAATCAGATCGACCACGTCATCCAGGCGCCAGCCCACCACGTCGACCATAGGCTGGCCAGTGCCCTGACCCACGCCCGTGATCCGGTCCTCCACGTGCAGCTCGCCGCCCTTCTCCGCGGGTCCCCCGGCGATGATGCGCCGCACCACCGTGAATTCGTTCTCGGTCTGCAAGGCGGCCCCAATGCCCTCCAGGGACAAGCTCAGACGAATGCGAAAGTTCTCCGACGTCCGGGGAGAGAAGTAGGCGGTATGAGGCTCGATGGATTCCGTATACGCGTTCATGAAGAGCTGGTACACATCTTCCGCATTGAGCTGGGCGACACTTCGGCCCAGGCGCTCGTAACGCTTGCCCAGGGTGTCCACGATCTGCGCGTGGGTACGTCCGGCGAGGCGCAGGCTCAGGACGTCGTTCTTCACCCGCTTGCGCCACACATCGTCCAATGCCTTCTGATCCTTGGCCCAGTCCAGGTCGCTGCGGTTGAACACGTAGTCCTCGTCCCGCGTGAAGTCGAACTGCCTCTTGAGCAGGCTGGCGGCGTAGGCTCCACGCTCCTCGGCACGCCGGCGGAACAGTCGGAATATCTCGAATGCGGGCTGCAGTCGGGCCTCCCGCAGGGCGTCATCCAGGGTGGTGCGGTAGTGGTCAAGAGCGGCGACATCCTGGGCGGTGAAGTAGCTCTTGTTGGGATCCAGGCTCTTCAGGTAGCGCTTGAAGATCTCGGCCGACAGGTGATCATCGAGAGGCTGTGGCCTGTAGTGGTGCTTCTCGATGATGCGGGTGATCAATGCGGTGGCCCGTACCTGGTCGGCGCTGGGCACCAAATCCGCCACCGGCACCTCGGGGGCTGACGCCTGGAGCGACAAGGGGGAAAGTGCCAGCAACAGCACGGGAAGCAGCAGGAATTTTTTCATGGGTGGTTTCGACTCGGCCGATTACAAGAACAATTGGACAGGCGTCATGCTTGGGAGTTTCTCGAACGGGCGGCAACCGACCCAGTTATGCACAGGATGGCGCAGATCGCGCCCGGCGGGCAAGGTGCATATGACCTGCTTTGTGTTGCGGTGCAGCATCTGGCCTTATAATATGCGCAACGTTCCGGCGTGCTCCGACACGGCATCGCGGCCGCCGGCGGTCCGCCAGAGCATTCGTCGCAAGCCGAGCGATTGATTCCAGAGCCTACCTGTGGTCCCCCCGCCAGCGCAAGGATTCCACTATGTCCGTCCATAACCTGCACAAGCTGTTCAAGCCCCGCTCGGTGACCGTTATTGGTGCGTCGAACCGCCCCAGATCGGTCGGCGCGGTCGTGATGCGCAACCTGCTCCAAGGCGGGTTCGAGGGCCCCATCATGCCCATCAACCCCAAGTATCAGGCGGTGGCGGGCGTTCTCACCTATCCCGACGTGGAGGCATTGCCGGTGGTACCGGATCTGGCTGTGATCTGTACTCCGCCGGCTACCGTGAGCGACATCATCCGACGCCTGGGCGAACGCGGCACGGGGGCGGCCGTCGTGGTCACGGCGGGGCTGGGACAAGCCGAAGATCCGGGCGGCGGCACGGTCCGCGACGCCATGCTGGAGGCCGCGGGCAGGTACGACATGCGCATCCTCGGTCCCAACTGCCTCGGGCTGCTGGTACCCGGCGCGGGCCTCAATGCCAGCTTTGCCCACCTGCCGGCGCGCCCGGGCCGCATCGCTTTCGTCTCCCAGTCCGGTGCCCTGTGCACCGCCGTGCTGGACTGGACCCACGCCCACGATATCGGCTTCTCCCATTTCATCTCCCTGGGCGACGCCGCCGACCTGGACTTCGGCGTTGTGCTCGATTACCTGGGCAGCGAGCCCCAGACGCGGGCCATCCTCCTCTACATCGAGTCGATCCGTGAGCGGCGCACCTTCATGTCCGCCGCCCGGGCGGCCGCCCGCAACAAGCCCGTGCTGGTCATCAAGTCCGGGCGCAATCCGGAGGGCGCCAAGGCCGCGGCATCGCACACCGGCGCCCTGGCCGGCTCCGACGACGTATATGACGCGGCCATCCGCCGGGCAGGAATGCTCCGGGTCCAGAATATCGGCGAGCTGTTCGCGGCAGTAGAGACCCTGGCCCGGGCCCGGCCTCTGACCGGGGAGCGCCTGGCGATCATGACCAATGGCGGAGGTATCGGCGTCATGGCCGTGGACTCCCTGGTGGAGGGCAAAGGATTGCTTGCGGAGCTCTCCCCCGAAACGGTCACCAGCCTGGACCAGGTGCTGCCCGCGACCTGGTCACGGTCCAATCCGGTGGACATCATCGGCGACGCCCCTGGCGAGCGCTACTACAAGGCCGCCAAGATCCTGAGCGAAGCGCCGGAGGTGGACGCCCTGCTGGTGATGCACGCCCCCACCGCCATTGCGTCCAGTATGGACGCGGCTAAGGCCATCATCGACGCCACCCGCAACGTGCAGGGCAACATCCTGACGAGCTGGGTGGGCGAGGAAGTGGTGGAGCCGGCCAGGCGCATGTTCTCCGAGGCCGGGATACCCACCTATTACAGCCCCCAGCAGGCGGTAGGCGCGTTCCTGCACGTGGTGCAGTACCGGCGCAACCAGGTGATGCTGATGGAGACGCCGCCGTCGGCGCCTACCGAGTTCACGCCGGCAACCCAGAGCGCACGCCTGGTCATCGAGAACTCGCTGGCCAACGGGCACGAGACCATGAGTGAGCCCGAGGCCAAGGCCGTGCTCGCCGCCTATGGGGTCCCCACGGTGGAGACCCACATCGCGCGCGACGCTGCCGGCGCCGTCGCCATGGCCCGGGAGGTGGGCTTTCCCGTGGCCCTGAAGATCCTGTCTCCGGACATCAGCCACAAGACCGACGTGGGCGGGGTGGATCTGTTCCTGGACACGCCCGATGCCGTGCACAAGGCCGCCGAGACCATGCTGGCCAACGTGCGTCAGCGCCGGCCCGACGCCCAGGTATCCGGCTTCACGGTCCAGAAGATGGCCCAGCGCCCGGGTGCCCACGAGCTGATCATCGGCGTCACCACGGACCCCATCTTCGGCCCGGTGATCCTGTTCGGCCACGGCGGCACGGCGGTGGAGGTCATCGGCGACCGCGCGGTGGCTCTCCCGCCCCTGAACATGAGCCTGGCCCGGGAGCTGATCTCGCGCACCCGCATCGCAAAGCTGCTGGGGGGCTACCGGGATCGCCCGCCGGTGGACATGGACGCCCTGTGTCTGGCTCTGCTGCAGGTCTCCCAGCTCGTGGTGGACATCCCGGAGATCCTGGAGCTGGACATCAATCCCTTGTTCGCCGACGAGCATGGCGTGCTGGCGCTGGATGCCCGCCTCCGGGTGGCGCCCACCACGGACGGCGGCGGCCACGGACGCCTGGCGATCCGCCCCTATCCCAAGGGCCTGGAGGAACGCTACCGGCTGCGTTCGGGCCGGGAAGTGCTGCTGCGGCCGATCCGCCCCGAGGACGAGCCCGAGCACATCGAGTTCCTCTCGCGCCTAACGCCGGAAGACATCCGCTTCCGCTTCTTCGGCGGCCTGAAGGAGCTGCCCCATTCGGAGATGGCGCGCCTGACCCAGATCGACTACGACCGCGAGATGGCCTTCATCGCCACGGCACCCCGCGAAGCGGGCGGCCGCGAGACCCTGGGGGTGGTGCGCACCGTGACCGATCCCAACAACGAACGGGCCGAGTTCGCCATCATCGTGCGCTCCGATATGAAGGGGCAGCGGCTGGGCTGGAAGCTGCTGGACAAGATGATCGGCTACTGCCGTTCCCGCGGCACCTCGCTGATGGTGGGGCAGACGGTCAAGGAGAACTCGCGCATGCTGGAGCTGGCCTCGCGCACCGGATTCTCCCGCCGCAACATCCCCGACGAGGACGTGGTGGAGGTCACGCTCAAGCTTTAGCCCCCGCGCAGGCGGCGGATCCGTTCGGCGGTAGCCGGGTGGGACGACAGATAGCCGAGGTCCCCGCCCTCGCCGGAGCGTCGCTGCATCCGCGCCAGGAGGTCGGCCAGAGGTGCGGGAGACATCCCGTGGGCCTTGAGATAGCCGCGCGCGTAATCGTCGGCCTCGGTCTCGAAGGCGCGGGAGTACTTGGCCCGCACCAGGGCGGTGGGCAAGGCCGCCGCGAGCGCCGACACCGAGACCAGATCGCCGGCGATCGCTGCCACCACCAGCGCCACGCCGGAATCCTGCAAAACATAGCGTAGGGTGTGGCGGTTCACCACGTGGCCGATCTCATGGGCCAGGACCCCCACCAGCTCGTCGTCATTCTTCGCCAGATGCACCAGCTCATCGGTCATGACGATGATCCCGGACGGCAGTGCGAAGGCGTTTGCGCCCACCGCGCCGCCGGACCGGAATACCAGCTGGTAATGGTGCGCGTCGGACAGCTCGGCAGTCATCGCGTCGAAGCGCCTGCCCAGGCGCTGGCGCGTGGCTTCGTCGAGCTTCGAGGGGTGAAGCACCAGCTTGTCCAGGCTTTTGAGCGTTCCAGACCCCAGGGCCACATCCGTGGCCTCGGGCAGCGCGAATGCCGCGTGCTTGGCCAGCGCCGGAATGCCGTAGGTCACGAGTCCCCAGACCAGTGCCACCACCACAACGGCCGACAAGGCCGCGAACACCAGCCTGCTCTCCAGGGCGTGGATCAGATGGGCCATCCGGCCCCGCCCATATCGGCTCAGGACCTCATCCACCAGATCGTTATCCGCGACCTCGCACTTGGCCCCGCCCGGCAAGTACAAGCAGCGGGGGGTGTTGCCCACGCGTGGGGTGACCCGGACCTCGGCCAGTGGGTATAGGTAAGGGCCGCCGGGCGTATCGATGTGCACCATGGCGGCATCGTCAAAGCTCACCCCGGCCTCCTGCCGGCGCGAGGTCCTGCCGTCGTAGAAGGTGCCGGCAGTGCGCCTCACAGGCCGATGTCGATGTCGAACACGTCGGTGATACCCTCGCCGGCGGCGCTCACCTGCGCGCGCTGGGCGGCGAGAAAGCCATCCAGATCACCTTCCACCAGCAGGGCCAGATTGTCCATACGATAACGCGCGAGGCGGACCTTGGCCCAAGGCACCAGCAACCCCACGGAGACGATGATCGCCAGGATGTTGCCGAGATAGATCCAGAACATCGGCCATGTCCTCAGGGTGCTGCGAAAACGGTGGCCGCTGGAGGTGATGTTGCTCCAGATGACGTTGGCAGTAGCGGTCTTGATGTAGGTGAACATGAACAGATAGAAGGGCAGCATGACCAACAGCATGATGACGCCGGACAGCAGGGCGGCAGGGTCCGGCGGTGGAGGATGGCGGCCCGCGGCATGGGCGGAGAGTCCCAGGAGAACCGTCAGCCCGGTGGCCAACAGAATGAGAAGGACGGCAAGGCCCAGGGCGCGCAGATAGATGCCGTAGAAGCTGCCGGCGGTTGCCTGCAACCCGAAGGGGCTGGCCCCGTAGGCACTGTTGTCCACCAGAAACCGGCTCTTGCGATACGCGAAATACGGATACGCCAGGCCGAAGGTAACTAGGCTCAACAGTGCCAGGCCCACGTATACCTTGACCGCCTGCCCGTAGCCGGTGGAGAAGTCGAAGCGGATGTTGCGATAGGCGGTATTGCGGGCGCGGAAGGTCATGGCCTTGACCACCAGCCAGGGAAGGAGCGTCATAAAGATCACGACGAAAACCGGCTGGACGGCCGGGACGAGCCCCTGCAGCACGCCCCACAGGAACAGCACGCCTACGGCAATCAGGCGGCCCCGCAGGATTGCCATGGGATCGGCCAGGTACTCCAGCGTAGCATCGGCAACCCGGGTGTTAGCGTAGAAGTATCGATTGGTGCGGACCTTGGCCCAGGCGGAATAGATCCCCAGCGTGGCAATGCTCAGCAGGACATTGACGATCCAGATCTTGAAGTACTCGAACGAATCGCCGGTAAACTGGAAAGGCTGCTCCTTCAGATCCTGGCTGGCATACGTATCCATTGTCTGCTCTCTCCTTGTCGTGAGTCGAATTATCTCGACTAGCTAGCGCGCGGGCAATCGTTCACTTTAACCGCCGGTCGGCAACAGACGGCTGTCCCTACGGCCCGGGACGCACCATGTCTCGCCTCAGTACCCCAGATTCGGCGCCAGCCAGCGCTCGGCTTCCTCCACGGACATCCTCTTGCGCCGGGCGTAGTCCTGCACCTGGTCACGATTGATCTTGCCCACGGCGAAGTAGCGGGCCTGGGGATGGGAGAAATAGAAGCCGCTTACGGCCGCCGTGGGCACCATGGCCTTGCTCTCGGTGAGCACGATCCCGGCGTTCTCCTCCACCTTCAGCAGATCCCAGAGCAGGTCCTTCTCCGTATGATCCGGACAGGCAGGATACCCCGGAGCCGGCCGGATCCCCTGGTAGGCCTCCTTGATCAGGGCCTCGCCGCCCAGAACCTCGTCCGCCGCATAGCCCCAGTACTCCTTGCGCACCCGCTCGTGCAGGCGCTCGGCCAGGGCCTCGGCCAGACGGTCCGCCAGGGCCTTGAGCAGGATCGCGTGGTAGTCGTCGTGGGCCGCCTCGAATTCGGCAATCTTCTCGTCGATCCCGATCCCGGCAGTCACGGCGAAGGCACCAATGTGATCCGCCAGCCCCCTCTGCTCCGGAGCCACGAAATCGGCCAGGCACTGATTGGGACGGCCCGGCGGCCGCGCGGTCTGCTGGCGTAGATGGTGGAGGATCAGTTGCACCTCGCCGCGTGATTCGTCGCTGTACACGGCGATGTCGTCGTCCCCCACGCGGTTGGCCGGAAACAGACCGATGACGGCCCGCGCCCGCAGCCACTTCGCATCGATGATGCGGCCAAGCATGGCATTCGCATCGTCGAACAGCTTGCGGGCCTCCTCTCCCACCACCGCGTCCCGCAGGATCCCGGGAAAGCTGCCGGCCAGCTCCCAGGCCTTGAAGAACGGCGTCCAGTCGATGTAGCCGCGCAGTTCGTCGAGGGAGTAGTCCTGAAACACATGCACACCGGGCAGCCGGGGCACCGGCGGGCGGTAGCCCGTCCACTCTATGGGCGTCCTGTTACGCCGCGCCGCCGCCAGATCCAGCCACTGAATGCGGGACTGGCGGCCCTGATGCTGGGTCCGGACCGCGGCGTACTCATCCCGCACCTTCTGTACGTAGGCCCCCCTGAGCTCCTCGCTGATCAGGTTCTGCGCCACGCCGACCGCTCGCGATGCATCTTTTACGTAGATGGTGGCTCCCGAATAGTGGGGCTCGATCTTGACGGCCGTGTGAACCCGGGAAGTGGTGGCTCCGCCGATCAGCAGCGGTGAGCTGAAGCCCTCGCGTTCCATCTCCTTGGCCACGTGCGCCATCTCGTCCAGGGATGGGGTGATGAGTCCGGACAAGCCGATGATGTCCACCTCATGCTCCCGGGCGGCAGCCAGGATCTTCGCCGCCGGCACCATCACCCCCAGATCGATGACCTCGAAGTTGTTGCACTGCAGCACCACGCCCACGATATTCTTGCCAATGTCGTGCACGTCCCCCTTGACGGTCGCCATCAGGATCCGGCCCGCGGCACGCGCACCGGCGTCCTTCTCCGCCTCGATGTAGGGGACCAGATGGGCCACGGCCTTCTTCATGACGCGCGCGCTCTTCACCACCTGGGGCAGGAACATCTTGCCGGCGCCGAATAGGTCGCCCACCACGTTCATGCCGTCCATCAGGGGGCCTTCGATGACCTGGATGGGACGCGCGAAATGCCGGCGAGCCTCCTCGGTGTCCTCGACCACATACTGGTCCATGCCCTTGACCAGGGCGTGCTCCAGCCGCCTGGCCACCGGCCACTCCCGCCAGCTCAGATCTTCCTCCCTGGCCGCCGCCCCCCCCTCGCCCCGGTATCTCTGGGCGATGTCCAGCAGGCGCTCAGTGGCGTCCGGGCGGCGGTTGAGGATCACGTCCTCCACCCGCTCGCGCAGCTCGGCCGGGATCTCGGCGTACACTGCGAGCTGGCCGGCATTGACGATGCCCATGTCCATGCCCGCCTGAATGGCGTGATACAGGAACACCGCGTGGATGGCCTCGCGCACGGGGTTGTTTCCCCGGAACGAGAAGGAGACATTGGAAACCCCACCCGAGATCAGGGCATGCGGCAGCGTGCGCTTGATCGCCCGAGTGGCCTCGATGAAATCCACGCCGTAGCCGTTGTGCTCCTCGATGCCCGTAGCCACCGCAAAGATATTGGGATCGAAGATGATGTCCTGCGGCGGGAAGCCCACCTGCTCGGTGAGCAGCTCGTAGGCCCGGGTGCAGATGGCCACCTTGCGGGCCTGTGTGTCGGCCTGGCCCTGCTCGTCGAAGGCCATGACGATAGCCGCGGCACCATAGCGGCGCACCAGCCGCGCCTGGGCCAGGAACGCCTCCTCCCCCTCCTTGAGGCTGATGGAGTTCACCACGCCCTTGCCCTGCACGCATTTGAGGCCAGCCTCGATGATCGGCCACTTGGAGGAGTCGATCATCACCGGCACCTTGGAGATGTCCGGCTCCGAGGCGACGAGGTTGAGGAACGTGACCATCGCCTGCTGGCCATCGAGCATGCCCTCGTCCATGTTCACGTCGATGATCTGGGCACCGTTGTCCACCTGCTGGCGGGCCACCTCCAGGGCCCCGTCATAGTCACCGGCCAGGATCAGGCGCTTGAAAATCGCCGAGCCGGTGACGTTGGTGCGCTCACCCACGTTGACGAACAAGGAGTCCTCGCCGATGTTCAGGGGCTCCAGGCCGGAGAGGCGGCACTTGGGAGGCAGAGCCGGGATCCGGCGCGGCGGATGCCGGCCCACGGCCTCGGCGATGGCCCGGATGTGGGCCGGGGTGGTGCCGCAGCAACCGCCCACGATATTCAGGAATCCGCTGGCGGCCCACTCGCCAATCTCGGCGGCCATGGCCTCGGGGCTGTCGTCGTACTCACCGAACTCGTTGGGCAGGCCGGCGTTGGGGTGTGCCGATACTTGGGTGTCGGCCACCGCGGAGAGCTCTTCCACGTATTGACGCAGCTCTTTGGCGCCCAGGGCGCAGTTCAAGCCAACGCTGAACGGCCGGGCATGAGCCACCGAATTGCAGAACGCCTCGGTGGTCTGGCCCGACAGCGTGCGCCCGCTGGCGTCGGTGATGGTGCCCGAGATCATCACCGGCACCCGCACGCCGTGCTCATCGAAGTGACGCTCGATGGCGAACAAGGCCGCCTTGCAGTTGAGGGTGTCGAACACCGTCTCCACCAGCAGCATGTCTGCCCCGCCGTCCAGCAGGCCCCGTGCTGCCTGGGCATATGCCGCGACCAGATCGTCGAATGCAATGTTGCGATAGCCGGGGTTGTTGACGTCCGGGGAGATGGAGGCGGTGCGGTTGGTGGGGCCCAGCACGCCGGCCACGAAGCGTGGGCGCGCCGGGGTCCCGGCGCTGGCCGCGTCGGCCGCCTCCCGCGCAAGACGCGCGGAGGCCACGTTTAGCTCATAGTCCAGATCCTGCAAGCCGTAGTCGGCCTGGGAGATCCGGGTAGAGTTGAAGGTATTGGTCTCCAAGATGTCGGCACCCGCCTCCAGGTAGGCCGCGTGGATTGCCCGAATGACATCCGGCAGGGTGAGCGACAGCAGGTCGTTGTTACCCTTGAGATCCGACGGATGGTCGGCGAAGCGCTCTCCCCGATAGTCGGCCTCCGTAAGCTTGTAGCTCTGGATCATGGTGCCCATGGCACCATCGAGGATCAGTATGCGATCCTCGACCAAGCGCTTCAGGATCTCGCTGCGGGTTTCAGTCACAAGAAATAGCCCCGTGGAATACAAAAGATTGAAATTATGACCTCTTGTCGCGCAAATGTTGAGGCCACTCGAAATGCTTCGCTCCTGCAGGGCTACGTATCCGGCGCCGGCGGCCGATAGCCTGGTTGGCGCTGCCTTGTCGCATTACCCGGGATTCCAGGCGCCGCGGGTCCGGCGGTACCCAATGCGACAAGGTAGCAGTAGGAATCGCCTGGCAGGAGACAAGAGATGAGCAACACCACCGTTGCGCGGGCGCAGCAGCTCTATTGCGGGACCTGCGACCAGGTTGTGGTTCCCGGTGTGGCCTGCAACGTCCCCGTCACCGACTGCCCGGCATACCGTGCTGCAACCGCCCAAACCCGGGGCCGGGACTTCGTCAGCTACGCCGCCACCCTGGCGCTACCTGAAGAATTCGACGCCATCCGCGGGGACGACTGAGCGCGCAATTGCTCCGGACGCCGGACTGGGCCCGCCCCGTAGAGCTCGGCGGTGGGGCGAGGGCTTGACCGTGTCCCCCTTGCCTCAAACGCTCAACAGTCGCCGCCACCAACGGCGCCGGTTTCCGGGCGGTGGCGTGGCAGCCCGCAGGTCCACCGGCTTGAGCTTGGACAGGACCCACCCGGGCAGCGGTGAACTCTCGCTATAACCGCACACCACGCCCAGGTTGTTAGGATCGTAGATTTTGATGATGGTGGGCCTCTCCGGATCATCCGAGTACACGATTCCGCAATAGTCCTCTTCGTGCTCCTGCCGCAGCAGGCGGTCCACTTCGTCGATGAATGCACTTACCCGCTCGGCCGTCGCGGTCCCTTCCGGGGGCACTTCACCCACCGCGTACAGGTACCAGCCCCCGCCGGCGTCCTTGCGCAGCGTTTCCCACAATGCGTCAAGCTGATGCCAGCGCAGCGCCGAGACAAACCGCCCCCGGAAGGACTGCATGAACCCGGCATCATCCGTCGCCTGTCGTTGCACTGCTCACCTCGCCTCGCGCCGTTACCAGAGGTTAAGGAGGGTAGCTAGCCGCGGCCCCGCCGGCAAGGACTTGTGGGCGTATACGGCTGAAAGTATCCTGAAGCCAATCGGAGCGCTCGCCAGCCATTGAAGCGGCGCCCATCCCGCAATCCCTCGGTGCCCGCCCGGGTGCCGGGGAATCTCCATATGATTCAGACAGGAGCAGATGCAGATGCCGGTCGGCGCCGGAACACACCCCTACGAATGCCGGGAGCGCGGAATCCCCGACGTGCACCGGACTCAGCCGGACCTCCGCTGATGGCCGGCACCTACAGGAAGACGCCCCAGTACTGCGGCGACTGCCCGGTGCGGCAGAATGCCCTGTTCCGCCCCATTTCGCTCGAACACATCCAGACGGTGGCCAAGCACCGTCTCGGCCAACGCGAAGTCCCTGCGTCCACCCATCTATACCGGCAGGGAGAAGACGCCGCTGAAGCCTTCACGCTCTTCGATGGCTGGGTGATGCTGTACCGCGCCGTCAGTGACGGGCGTCGGCAGATCGTTCGGTTCGCGCTGCCAGGAGACTTCCTTCGCTTCCAGCCGGATCTGTACGGTCCGGTGAATCATTCGGCCCAGACGCTGACACCGGCCACCTTGTGCGTGTTTCCACGCCAGAATCTCCTGGAGATGTTCAGGCAGAATCCGGAGCTGGCGATGCAGATGGCCTGGATCACTTCCCGGGACGAGACCATAGCTCATGAGCACATCACCAGCCTGGGCCGCCGCTCGGCCCGCGAGCGTATCGCCCTGCTCTTCCTGGAGCTCCATCACCGCCTGACGTCCCGGGGTCTGGCGGACGACCCTCCCGGCCTGGCGCTACCCCTGAAGCAGGAGCACATTGCCGACGCCGTGGGGATCACCACGATTCACGCGAACCGAACCCTGCGCAGTCTGCGCGAGGACGCACTTGCGGTGTTCAGCGGGGGGCGGCTGCAACTGCTGGACCGCCCGGCCCTGGTGGAGCTCACCGGCTTCCACCCGGACACTTTCACGCCACGGCCCCTGCTGTAGCAGGCCGGCGCCGGGAACCCGCGCCTCCGCAGTACCGCTTACGGGGCCACGGAACGAGATACCCATTGGCATGCAGCAGATCGACACCCTCATCCAGGCCCGCTGGATCATTCCGGTAGCGCCCGCCGGCACGATTCTGGAAGACCATGCGCTGGCGGTGCACCGCGGCAGGATCCTGGACCTGCTGCCGGCCATTGAGGCCAAGGTCCGCTACACGCCCTCGGTCACCCATCGCCTGGCGGACCACGCATTGATTCCGGGACTGATCAACACCCACACCCACGCCGCCATGAGCCTGTTTCGGGGCCTGGCCGACGATCTGCCCCTCATGGAATGGCTGAACCGGCATGTGTGGCCGGCCGAGAGCCGCTGGGTCGGCGACGAGTTCGTCCAGGATGGGGTCCGCCTGGCCGCCGCGGAGATGCTGCGCGGCGGCACCACCTGTTTCAACGACATGTACTTCTTTCCCGACGACACTGCGCGGGTGTGCTCGGCCATCGGAATACGGGCCACCGTCGGGCTCATCGTCATTGACTTCCCAACCGTCTGGGCCCGGGATGCGGACGAGTACCTGAGCAAGGGCATTGCCGTCCACGATCTGTTCCGCAACGACCCGTTGATCCACACCGCCTTTGCGCCCCACGCGCCCTACACCGTGAGCAACGGTCCCCTGCAGCGGGTAGGGACGCTGGCCGAGGAGCTGGACATTCCCATCCATATGCACGTCCACGAGACCGACGACGAGATCCGCGCCAGCCTGGAGAAGTTCGGCCGCCGGCCGCTGGCCCGGCTGGACGGTCTGGGCCTGCTCTCGCCGCGGCTGGTTGCCGTGCACATGACTCACCTGGAGCCTGCAGAGACCGAGCGGGTAGCGGCTTGCGGCGCGTCGGTGGTCCACTGTCCGGAATCCAATCTTAAGCTCGCCAGCGGCTTCTGCCCGGTGCAGAAGCTGCGCGACCTGGGGATCAACGTGGCCCTGGGCACCGACGGGGCGGCCAGCAACAATGACCTGGACATGCTTGGAGAGATGCGCAGCGCCGCACTGCTGGGCAAGGCCGTCGCGGGCTCGGCCAGCGCCGTGCCAGCCGCCGACGCACTGCGCATGGCCACCCTGAACGGCGCCCGCGCCTTGGGTCTGGAACATCTGATTGGATCCCTGGAGCCGGGCAAGTCGGCCGACGTGGCAGCCATCAACCTGGGAGACATGGAGACCCAGCCGGTCTATCATCCCCTGTCCCAGATTGTATACGCCGCAACCCGCAGCCAGGTGAGCGATGTCTGGGTGGCCGGTCACCACGTGCTCAAGGACCGGGCGTTGACCACGGTCGACGAAGCGGCGGTGGTTGCCAAGGCAGCCGAGTGGAGAGACCGGATAGCCGCGGCAGACCGCAATACGAATTGAACACTAGACACTCAATGCCAACCGCTTGACCATCCGTTCAGTGACTTCCTCCGCCCACAACGTCGACCACCGGGAGCTGGCCAAGTTCGAGGAGCTGGCCCATCGCTGGTGGGATCCCGGCAGCGAGTTCAAACCCCTGCACGACATCAATCCTCTGCGCCTGGACTACATCGATCGGCGCGCCCGTATCGCCGGCAAGCGGGTGCTGGACGTGGGCTGCGGAGGCGGGATCCTGTCCGAGGCGATGGTGGCCCGTGGGGCCGGCGTCACCGGCATCGACATGGGCGACGCTCCCCTGTCCGTGGCCCGACTGCATGCCCTGGAGACCGGGGCCGAGGTGGAGTACCGGCAGATCACCGCCGAGGCCCTCGCCGCGGAAGAGCCTGAGGGCTTCGACGTCGTCACCTGCATGGAGCTCCTGGAGCACGTCCCCGATCCGGGCTCCACGATCGCCGCGTGCGCCCGCTTGACGAAGCCCGGCGGCCACGTCTTCTTCTCGACCATCAACCGCAACCCCAAATCCTACCTGCTCGCCATCGTAGGCGCCGAGTACATCCTGAGAATGCTGCCCAAAGGAACCCATGACTACGCCAAGCTCATCCGCCCTTCGGAGCTGGAGCGCTGGGCGCGCAAAGCCGGACTCCGGCTCGAAGAGCTCACGGGAATGACCTACAACCCCCTGCTGCGGCGCTACCGTCTCGGTCAAGACATCGACGTGAACTACCTGGCCTGGACCCGCCGCCACGACGATGCCGGCGTCTGAGGAGGTACAGGCGGTACTGTTCGACCTGGACGGGACCCTGCTGGACACCGCTCCCGACCTGGTCCAGGCACTGAACCGGGTGCTGGCCGAGCAGGGGCGCCGGTCCCTGCCTTTTGATACTGTCCGTCCGGCCGTCTCGCACGGGGCCAGGGCTCTGATCGCGCTCGGCTTCGGGCTGTCGCGCGAATCGCCTGACTTCGAGCCGCTACGCCGGCGCCTGCTGGAGCTGTACCGGGCCGACCTGGCCACGCATACGCGCCTGTTTCCCGGTATGGAGTCCGTTCTACAGGACATGGAGCGACGGGGCATCGCCTGGGGCGTGGTCACCAACAAGCCGGCCTGGCTCACGGAGCCGCTGATGGCGGCCATGGGACTTGCCGACCGCGCGGCGTGCGTCGTCAGCGGAGACACCACAGGCAACAGCAAGCCCCACCCGGAGCCCCTGCTTCATGCTTGCCGCCAGGCGGGGGCAGAGCCCGGGCACAGCCTGTACGTGGGCGACGCGCCCCGGGACATCGAAGCCGGCCGCGCCGCCGGCCTGCGCACCCTGGTGGCCTTGTTCGGCTACCTTGCGCCGGGGGACCAACCGGAGAGCTGGGGCGCGGACGGCGCCATCGGGCGGCCGGAAGAGCTGCTGGAGTGGCTGTAAGAGCAGAGCGCCGTGCTCAACGTTAAGCGTCCTAATGGCCAGTGGTGAGGCGCGGATCGGTGGTCGTCAATTGGCAATCCTGAATCATCAGGCTTGAATTGATGACTGAAGCCGGGCTGGAGCGGGCTGTAAAGCCTGAGATCGAGGCTGCCTACCGCCGCTGCATGGCGATTGCGCGGGGGCACTACGAGAATTTTCCGGTGGCCTCCTGGCTCCTGCCCCGGCGCCTGCGCCGGCCGGTGGCGGTGATCTATGCGTTTGCCCGGCATGCCGACGACCTGGCTGACGAGGGACAGATGTCCCCGCAGCAACGTCTGGACCTCCTGGATGCCTACGGGGCCGGTCTGGACGCCGCCATGGCGGGAGCGGCCGTCGAGAATCCGGTGCTGCTGGCGACGGCCGACGTGGTCGGCCGCCATGCCCTGCCGGCCGCTCTGCTCCATGATCTCCTCACGGCCTTCCGCATGGACGTAGCCAAGCCGGTCTACGCTCACGCGCACGACGTGCTGCAGTACTGCCGGTACTCCGCCAATCCGGTGGGCCGCCTGCTGCTGCATCTGGTGGACCAGGCCACACCGGACAACCTGCGCCATTCCGACGCCGTATGCAGCGCGCTGCAGCTCCTCAATTTCCTCCAGGACCTGGACCAGGACTACCGGGAGAACGGCCGCATCTATCTGCCCCGGGACGAGATGGAACGCTTCGGGGTAACGGAACGCCATTTCCGCGACCGCATCACCGACGATGCCATGCGGGGACTGATTCGGCACCAGATCGGACACACCCGCCAGCTGCTCACTGCGGGCGCACCCCTGGGCAGAGCGCTGCGAGGTCCCCTGGGCTTCGAAGTGCGCATGATCATGGCCGCAGGGCTGCGGGTGCTGGAAAGGCTGGCAGCCCAGGATGGCGACGTGTTCGCCCGGCCCCGGCTGTCTTCCCTGGACCGGCTGGGCCTGATCTGGGGCGCCGCCCGCCGCCGGTGACCGGTTCGTGCTTGCGGTGGCTCATTCCCGGAAGAAGTAAGGTCCCGCCAGCAGTGCGCAGCCCACCGCCACCAGCGCAATGGTGTTGGACACGAAATACGGAAACACCATCAGCCCGATGCCGCAGAGCAGGGGCACCAGCCGCGTCTGGCGCTTGCCGTAGATGAAGTATCCGAGCCCGACGGAGCCGAAGAGAATACCCCACAGGATCGATGCCGCACTGCCCAAGGTGACCGTTCCTCCTGCCAACGCCGGCTGAGTACCTCTTCAAGCGTAGTCCAAGGCCCATGGCCTGGCGCCCCTGTCCAAGACCCCTGGGAGACACGCATCTGTGGGCGCCCGGCATGCCTGGATGTTCGGGCGAGTCGCCGGGCCGAGGCATGCCGGTTGCGGCCTCGCGGGTACCCCGCTACGATGGCCCGTAACCAGTATCCAGCGTCCGGAGGCACAGCCTTGAACCCCACCCAGGTCGCCGAAAAGCACCCAACCGGTCCGGTGCACCAGGGGCTCGTCGTGCGCGGGATCGAATTCGACTTTGCGCGCAAGCTCACAGCACCGATTGCCGTTGAGCACATTCCAGCCACCATCGACGCCGGCCGTTTCGTCTGGATCGACATCGACTATCGCGATCGCGAATCCGCCAGAGGCCTGGTGAGTGGCACGAGCTATATCCCAGACCAGATTCTGGAAGACGTGCTACAGGATGAAGACGGCATCCTCATCGCCCGGCACGACGACTACCTGCACTTGCTCATGTCCGGCTGCCGCATCGACGAGCGTGGCACCCTCGTGCTTGAGCCCCTGGACGTGGTTGTGACCGAGCGCTTCCTGCTCACCCTGCATCAGGGCCCGCGGCCCCTGCTGGACATGGTGCACCGCGATTACCAGCGCGATTTTCTGCGCTACGCTCAGAGCCCCAGCTTCCTCGTCTACGAGCTGTGGGACAGCCTCATTGAGCACTACGTGGCCACACAGAAGCGCCTGGAGCGGATCGTGGACGGACTGCAACGCGACCTCATGCGGGACATCGACGATACGGTCTTCTCCCGAATCGCGGAGATCGGCGAGCATCTGCTGCACTTCCGTGCCCTGCTGCTGCCCGCGCGCAGCGTTCTGAGCGAGCTTGCGACCCGCCGCTCCATCTTCGTCAGCGAGCCAACTCAGGCGGCTCTGGCAAACATGGTGGGAACCGTGGAGCGCGTGCTGCAGGACGTGCTCGTGGACCGCGATATCCTCGCCCAGTCCCTGAGCCTGCACATGTCCATGCTCTCCCACCGTACCAACCGCGCGATGAACCGACTCACCGTCATCAGCACCATCTTCCTGCCCCTGACCTTCTTGTGCGGCCTCTACGGCATGAACTTCCGGTACATGCCGGAGCTGCACTGGCACTACGGCTACCCCATGTTCTGGCTGGTGGCAGGCACCATGGTGGCCGCACAGATTGTCATCATGCGCAAAGCAAGGCTTTTGTGAAGGCTTGAGACCTGAGGCTTGGGCCTCACCCTTCACCCCTATCCCCTTCGCCAGGTGGTCCCCCCCGCCCCGTCCTCCAGCACTACGCCTTGCGCGGCCAGCTCGTCACGGATGCGGTCGGCCTCGGCGAAGTCCCGCGCCTTGCGGGCCGCGGTGCGGCGGTCGATGAGGGCGTCGATATCGGCATCCGTGGGACCGCCGCCGTCACCACCCTTGAGGAAGCTGTCCGGATCGTCCTGGAGCAAGCCCAGGGTGCCACCCAGATAGCGCAGGCCCACCGCCGCGGCCAGTGCCTGCGCCGGCTCGTTCTCCCGCAGCCGGTTCAACTCCCGGGCCAGATCGAACAGCACCGCCAGGGCCTCAGGAGTATTGAAATCATCCTCCATGGCCCCATCGAAACGCTCCAGGAACGCCGCAGGCGGCTTGGCCTCGGCCGGCGGCACGCCACGCAGAGCGGTGTACAGCCGCTCCAGGGCCGAACGCGCGGAATCGAGCTGCTGGTCCGAGTAGCTCAGCGGGCTGCGGTAGTGGCTGGTCAGAATGAAATAGCGGATCGCCTCGGCCGGATACTTCGCCAGCACCTCGCGTACGGTGAAGAAATTTCCCAGGGACTTGG
>CAYWTP010000010.1:0-32987 GCA_964461215.1 uncultured Ectothiorhodospiraceae bacterium
CCCATCACGTTGGCCGGGTTTACCGCCTTGTCGGTCGAGATGAGCACGAAGCCATCGCAGCCGTGCTCAATGGCCGCCAACGCTACGTTGCGCGTGCCCAGCACATTGTTGCGCACCGCCTCGCGGGTCTGTAATTGCAGCATGGGCACGTGCTTATAGGCCGCGGCGTGGAAGATCAGCTCGGGCCGGTACTCGGCCGTCACGTGGCGCACCGCATCCCGGTCGCAGACATCCCCCAGCCTGGCGTGCAACACCAGGTCCGGATAGCGGCGGCGCAGCTCCATGTCGACGCTGAACAAGTTGTATTCGCTGCGCTCGAAAATCACCAGTGCCCGCGGCCCCAATCGTCCGATCTGACGGCAAAGCTCGGAGCCGATGGAACCGCCGCCGCCGGTGACCAGCACGGTCTTCCCCGCCACACCCCGGCTTATGGCCTGCCAGTCCAGGGACACCGGCTCCCGCCCGAGCAGGTCGTCGATGGAGACCTCGCGCAACTCCCGGACGCTGGGGCGCCCCGAGAGCAGATCCTGCATCCGAGGCAGGGTCCGGAAGGGAGTTCCGGTATGCTCGCACAAGCTCACCAGGCGCTGCATGACGAGGGAGGTTGCCGAGTGTACGGCAATCAGAATGATCTCCACGCTCAGGGCCGCGACCAGAACCGGAATATCGTCGCAGGTACCCAGCACCCGCACGCCGTGGACATCCCTGCCCTGCTGCGCCGGGCCATCGTCCACGAAGCCCACGGGCAGATAGCCCGCGTCCGGATCGCGAAGCAGATCCCGCACCAGCATCTCGCCAGCCTTGCCGGCGCCGACGATCAGCGCGCTCTTGCCGGAGCGATAGTAGATGTGCCGGTCCTTGAACCAGCGGTAAGCCAGCCGCGGCCCACTGAGCAGCATGACCAGCAGCAGCCCATAGAGGGGAAAGGTGGAGCGAGGAACATCCTGCATTCGAGTCAGGAAGAAGATCGCCACCGCGGAGACCAGCACCCCCAGAGCCGCCGCCTTCAATATCTTGATCAGATCCGGTATGGAGGCGAACCGCCAAACCCCTCGATACAGCCCCAGATACCACAACACCGCCCCCTGCACGAGCATCACCAGCGGCAATACGGCGAGCCCGCGGGAGAGGTAAGGCTCGGGCACGGCTCCCAGGTTAAAGCGCAGCCAGTAGGCCCCCAGCCAGGCCACGGGGATCATCACCAGGTCGTGCACATAGGCGGTGGTACGGCTACGCAGACGCGTGATCAAGTTCATCGTCCGGCTTGTTCCGTTGGGATTATCCGTGCGGCTCCGGGAACACTCGGCCATCTACGGCGGCCTTCGCCACCGCTACCGGTGAGCAGCGAAGCCGTTGGCCTGCGTGACCCGCACCGTATCGCAACATTCGGCTTATGCAGGCTCCCGCCTGTTCAGTCGCAGCCATCATCGCGTGTCCGAGCGATCATGCTTCAATGCTTGGTGCTGCCCTTCGACCCCGAGGTTTGCGCGAACCAATCCATAGGCGAGCAGGACCTGGAACATGCGCAGGCCGAGTACATCATTCAGCATGGCGGGCACCAGGAAATAGACCAGAGACATCCACCTTCGGCGGGGCGGAAATCCTCTCATTGCTGAGGCCGCCAGCCATCCCAGTGACAACAGAAATCCGACACCGAGAACGCCATATTCGGTCACCAGCGCCAAGGGGGTATTGTGTACGAAAAGGAGTCCGGGATAGTCGGCGAGATTCGGGTCCTGGCGGGTCAGGGTCCCGAACTGACCGGCGCCGATGCCCACGGGAAAGCTCTCCCGCGCGGCCCGAGCCGCCAACGACCATAGCTCCGTCCGCACGCCGACCGAATGCTGTATGCTCTCGCCGAACGTCTGGTAGTCCGAGACCACATAGGCGCCCGTGACGAACAGGTAAGACGCCAGGATCACGACGCCGCCACTGGCCACCAGCGCCGCCACGCGGAGCCTCCAAGCTCGTGCGGTGGCCGGAATTCGAATCGGCCCGGCACGCTCTTGGAGAAACAACCCTCCCCCGATCAGCAGGGTCAGGATGAGAAACGCCTTGCTGACCAGGAAGACCATTACCGACACCGTCGTGGTGAACAGAAACACCCGCACCGGAAACGACAATGCGCCGCGCCGGTGGTCCAACAACCCCGGCAGCAGGTAGAAGCCCAGGACAATCGAGGCGAAGATGGTTTCGTACATGTTCTTTTCGACCCACAGCTCAAGCAGCCGGTAACAGACCGCCACCACCTCAATCACGACCAGCGTTGCAGCCAGCACGACACGGCTGGGAGCCGGATTGGGGAGGGCCTTGAACACCAGGAACAACAGTTGAAGGTAGACCACGAAGGTAGCGTTCTTCATGGACTCGCGCAGCAATCCGGCGATCAGTACATCCGGTACGGAGATCCAAACCCATGCTGCGTGAGCGCAGATCAGCAGAACCACGCCCGCGACCAGCTTCCATGCCCCCTCGGACAGAGAGATGTTTCCCATCCGCCACACAACGGCAAGGCACACGGGTACCACCACGTCATAGAGCGATAGATTGAGAAACCGTCCGCTGCCGCCTAGAGGCACCTTAATGTAAATGAGCATTCCCACCGCCAAGGCCACCCACACGACGGCGGTCACCGCCGCCTCACGCCCCGCGAGTTCCTGCCATACGCTGGTGCGGTCCGACACCTCAGACATCGACCCAGTGCCTCAAGTCCCGTCCCAGGAACTCCCCCAGACGGTCTACGTCCGCACGGAAGCCGCTCGCGAGACGCGCTCTTACCTGCGCGGACACCGGCTGGCGCCCGCAAGGCAGGGCGTTCTTACTGATCACCCATTCGAGCAGGCGTCGACGCACGACGAAGGGAAGGAAGCGACGGCCGATAGTCTTGGCCGCGTGGGGTGGATTGGCGATACATTGCAGGGCCCGGCTCCTGCTCCGCTTGTTGACATTTACCATGCGCAGGGCCGGCGCACCGCGGTCCGAAACACCGAGAAAGCACAGCACCTCGGCGCAGATCGAATCCGGACTGGCCGCCAGATCGTCGTGCAGGACCACCATTACCCGATCCTTGCCGAAGGTCGAGAAATAGCGCTCCACCTGGGTTGCGAAGCGCGCCACCTCCGAGTAGTACAACAAGCGGCGGCTGTAAACGGTGGGTGGGACCCTACCCCCCTGCCGGCGATCCTCTTCAGCCTCCAAGGCAGCCGCGAAGTCCGGGATGTTCTCCATGTTGTCGAACACGAACTGGCTATGCAGGGACTGCAGCATATCGATGGGGTTGCGCAACATGATCAGGATGCGGGCCTCCGGATTGAATGCCCGAATACTGGCTGCCGCAACCTCCGAGTACAGGTACCACACCGACGACTCCCCGCACACAGGCCGGTCGCCCGCGGCTTCGAATATGGCATGGTACTGGCGCTCGGTGATGTAGCGACTCGGATAAAGATCGGTGGCAAAGAAGTTCAGCTCCTTTTGCTCGGGCAGGAACACCTCAGGGTGGCCGCGCAAGTAGGAGTACATTGCCGTGGTCCCGCACTTCGGCGCACCGACCAGAAAGAAATTCGGCATCCTGCGTCCCTTGTTCAAACCAGCCGCCTCCCCATTACGCTTGGATCAACCCGGATCCTCCTGCGCACCTCGCGTCCCAATCCCACGTTCCACACCACCATGGACACCACCGTCCCCAGGGCCGCGCCGTCGATACCCAGCCGGGGTATAAGCCACGCATTGGCGAGGATGTTCACAGCGGCCGCAATGGCCATCCAACCGGCCACCGCGCCACCGCTCCCGGTCATCATCAGCACGATGCCCACGGCCCCCATCGCCGCGCTCAGCACCTGTCCGCCCGATAGCAGCAGAAGGCTGACGCGGGCCCCGGCAAAGCCCTCGCCGAACATCCTGATGATACCCTCACCGAACAGCGCGTAGCCCAGCATCCCCATCACGGCCGTCAGCAGCGCGCCGCGCGCGAAACCACTGAGCAGTGCCCGCAAGGCCTCGACATCTCCTATGGCATATAGCCGTGCGACCCGAGGCGCCATTGCCGTATTGATGGCCCCCACCAAGAAGGCGATGATCAACGCGCCCCGGTTCGCTACCCCGTAGATGCCTGCGGCATGCGCATCCAACATCCCCCCCACCATCACCAGATCCGCCTGGCCGTTCAATATGACAACGCCCTCGGCGGCGACCAGGGGCAGGCACTCGCGCAGCCAGGGCCACGGTCTCCCCTGTCCTTGTCCCGGGCCGAGAACCCGTACCTGCCGGTATGTCAGTCGGGATGAGATCAACAGAACCGCCGCCGTGACCCCCACATACAGCCAAAGCACCCGATTCACATCGCTGCCGACAATCCCACCCAACGCCAGCCCCCCAACGGTGACCAACACCAAGCCGGGTCGCAACACGAACTCAGGCACACCGGCGGTCACCACCGAGGAAAAGCCTTGGAGCACGCCCCGCTGGACACGCAACAGCGCATCGCCAATGACCAGCAGACCCACCGCCGCGGCGGACCCGCCCAGACCAGCCCAGCCAAAAGCCGACAGGGCTACCGCCACGCACAGCCCCAGCGCGCATGCCGCCAGCAGGGTAACCCCGTGGATATGCCCCACCAGCGCGCGGACTCTGGCCGGATGAGCGTGGCTCAGATACGAGGGGATGTGACGGGTCGCCAGCTTCTCCTGCCCAAAGGCCCCGAAGGTGGCCAGAATGCCCGTCAGTGACAGGGCGAACACGAAGGTACCGAACCCTTCGGGTCCCAGGATACGCGCCAGCAACACGTTGATGGCAAGGAACAGGCCGACGAAGCCGGCCTTCTGCACCATCAACAGTATTGAATCCCGCCAGCCCTGATACCCGGTCGACGGCGGGGAACCACGCGCCCCGGAGGCCATCGGTGAACCTAGCTCCCTGGTCCCGGCTCCCGTTCGGGGACCCGATGATAGGGTTCCGGGAAGCGGCTCACGATAGCAACATCGTCAAACAGCGCGCTTGGCGTGCAGATGAGCCACAATCTCCGGCAACGCCTGAGGGAGTGCAAATACGGGGTGATAGCCCACATCCTGTACGAGTTTGGCGCAACTATAACATGCAGAGCCGGTCAATTTTTCGAGCGCATCGGAGTCGATGGGAAAGCGCCGGCCCCGAAGCCGGCCGAGCACGTCACCCATGAGGGCTCCAAGGCGAAGCACGACGAGGGGCACGGTCCAGGCTGGCACCGGCCGACCGAGTTCCCGGCAGGCAAGCAGATACAGCTGGCGAGTGGAGTAGATCTGGCCATCGGTGACGAAGTAGCGGCGGCCCGCCGCTCTCGGTGCGCTAGCGGCTAGCAACGCAGCCTGCACCACGTCCTCCACGTGCACCATGGAGCGCCGGTTGTAGATCTCTGGCACGGGCGGAAACCGCCCGCGGGCAACTGCCTGAACCATGCGCGTCAAATTGCCCTTGGCACCCGGGCCGTAGACCATGGCAGGGCGCAGGCAGACGGCATGCAAAGCGGCCTGGCGGCCCGCGGCCAGCACCGCTTCTTCGGCCGCCAGCTTGGACCGCCCGTAGGCCGTTTGCGGTCTGTCGGGCTGGTCCTCGTCGATGCACTCAGACCCACCCTCGCCGCTTGCCTTGACGCTGCTGAAGTATACGAACCGGGCCGCGTCGGCAGCAACGGCGGCCGCCAGCACCGCCCGGGTGCCATCGAGGTTGACCCGGAAGTATTCCGACTCCTCCGGCTTGGTTTCGGCCAGGGCATGTACCCGTGAAGCCAGGTGAAAAACGGTGTCGACACCGGCGGCGGCAGCGGCCGGCAACGGGTTTGGAAGCGCGCCTTGCGCAATCTCGTCCCAGGGTCCTTGCTCAGGGCGGCGCAGCAGAGCCCGTACCCATACTCCCTTCTCCCGCAGCCGCTGGCACAGCACCCGGCCAATGAAGCCCGTGGCGCCGGTCACGAGGGCAACACGGACAGCGGTCATGCCGCGGCGCGGGCAGCACGGTACAAGGCCAGGGTCTCCGCCACCACCCGCTGCTGGGAGAACTCCCGCTCCACCCACGCCCGACCAGCCTGGCCCAGTCGCCGGCGCAGGTCGGCGTCCTGCGCCAGACGCCGGATGGCCTCGGCCAGCGCCTCGGGATCGCGCGGGGCCACCAGAAGCCCCGTCACGCCATCCACCACCACCTCCCGGCACCCCGGTACATCCGTGGTGATCAGCGGTCGGCCGCAAGCGGCCGCTTCCAGCAGTGCCTTGGGCAGGCCCTCGCGATAGGAGGGCAACACCGCAATGTGGCATCGTGCCCACACCGCGGGCACGTCGCTCGTAGGACCTCGCCAGGACACCAGCCCGGCCTCATGCCATTGGCGCAGCCTGGACTCCGGGATGCTGGCCGGGTTCTCCGGATCCGGACCACCCACCAGCTCGATCCTCACCGCGGACGCGGACTGGCGAAGAATGCGGGAAGCCTCCACCAGCTCGGCCACACCTTTGTCCCACAGCATTCTTGAGACCAGTGCCACGGTCACAGGACCGGGCGGCTCCGGACTCGGTGCAAAGCGTACCGTGTCCACGCCCGAGCCCGCGATTAGCTTGATCCGGTCCTCGGCGATACCGAGACGACCGAGGACGCGGTAATCGTCCGGGTTCTGCACGATCGTCCAGCAACGCCTGCCTCGCAGCAGAAGTCTCAGCCCGATGGTGACCAGCGGGCGGAGCATTCCGGCGTGGCCCCGGTCGGACGCAAATACATAGCCCAGCCCGGCGATGGCATTCACGATAGCCGGGACACGGGTAAATGAAGCAGCCAGACCGCCGAGTAACACCGGCTTCATCGCCACGAGATGAATGATGTCCGGCCGCTCCCTGCGATACAGCCGCCAAAGCTCCCCTACAGCGGCCACCTCACGCCACAGGCTGCCGCGGCCGCGCCGCATGGCCAGCGCCTCGAGCCTGAATCCCTCCCGGCGTATGCTCTCTGCGTCTCTGCCCGCCCGGGTGGCCACCACGACTTGGTAACCCGCATCCCCTGCCGCCCGCGCCAGAGGCAGCCGATGCGACAGGAAATACCAGTCCTCGGTAACCACGAACAGGACCTTGGGTGGCCGCGCCCCGGATACCCTGTCCTCTACGCCCCGCAAATCCGTCACCGGGATACCCTGTCCGGTGCCAAACGGCCCCTCCCGGCCGGATCCGTGCCGGGGAAACGCAGTGACCAGTGGTGGGTGACCCCGGTCAAGGTCGGATCTCGGCCAGCCACGACTGGAACATGAGGATGGTCCAGAGCCGCTGTGAGGCGTCCTCGCGTCCGGCCAGGTGTGCCTGCCAGACGTCGGCAATCACGCTGGGCTCCAAATATCCCTCGCCCGCCAGACGTCGCCCATCCAGCAGCTCCTCGGCCCAGTCTCGCAGCCGGCCTCGGAGCCACTCGCCTATCGGCACGGCGAATCCCATCTTGGGCCTGTCGACCAGGCTCCGCGGGACGTAGCGATCGAGCACCCGGCGCAGCAGCCACTTGCCCTGCCCGGCCTGCACCCGCAGGCTGGGCGGCAGGCGCCAGGCGAGCTCCACGACCTCGGGGGACAGAAACGGCACACGGGCCTCCAGGCTTGCCCCCATGGTGGCCCTGTCTACCTTGGTCAGAATGTCATCGGGTAGGTACGTCAAGGTATCCATGTACATGAACTGCTCCATGAGGTCGCTGCCGGCGCGCCACGCCGGCTCGTCATCCAGGAGCGAGCCCACCTCCTGCGCACCCCGCGCTACGGCCGCCGGAGCTGTCCACTGACTGACCAGGGAGCGGTAAAGATCGCGCCCGTTGTCCGCGCGCAGCAGGCGGGCCAGCTTGTTCAAGCGATCTGCATGGCTGCCCCAGCGCAGCGCCTCGGGCACGAAGGAGCGCGCGCCGGGCCGCGCGAGCCATGCTCCCGTACCCCCGCACACCAGCATATGGGCCAGCATCCGGCGCGCGCGGGCCGGCAGATGCCGCAGCCGGGGCCAGAGTCGGTGTGCCACGACGTGCCGGTTATAACCGCCGAGCAGCTCATCGCCCCCGTCACCCGACAGCACGACGGTGACCGAGCGCCGAGCCAGCCCAGCAACCAGCACCATGGGAATTTGTGAGGAGTCGGCAAACGGCTCGTCGTACAGCCGTGGCAGGCGAGGTACGACCTCCACGGCCTCCTCGGGCGAGACGTAGATCTCGGTGTGGACCGTCCCCAGATGCTCCGCCACGCGCCGGGCATGCTCGGCTTCATTGAAGCCGGCCTCCTGGAAACCCACGCTGAAGGTCCTGACCGGCGTGGCGCTCTGGGCCTGCATCAACGCCACGACGGTGGACGAGTCAATGCCGCCGGATAAGAACGCGCCCAGGGGCACGTCGGAAACCATGCGCGAAGCTACCGCCGCGGCCAGCACCCGGTCCAGATGTTCCACCGCCTCCTTCGGCTCCGGGCCCAGGCGACGGCTTCTGGCCCGCGCCATTGTCGCGGCCGCCGACCAGTAGGCGATCGGCCCGGCATCCTCCATCCCGTCGGCCGCGGAGACGCTCAGATAATGGGCGGGGGGGAGCTTTCTCACGCCCCGGTAAATCGACCACGGCGCCGGCACGTAGCCGAATCGCAAATAGGCCGCCAGCGCCTGCCTGTCAATCTCGGGGCTGAAGCCTGGATGCGCCCGCAGGGCTTTGAGCTCGGAGGCAAACAGGAACACTGCGCCGCTGCGCCCATAGTAAAGGGGCTTCTCGCCGAACCGGTCCCGTGCCAGATAGAGCGTCCGGGCTTCGCGGTCCCAGAGGGCAAGCGCGAACATTCCGTCGGCACGGGCAAGGGTCCCGGCCAGCCCCCAGTGCACCACCCCTGCCAGAAGCACCTCGGTGTCCGACGAGCCCCTGAACCGTATCCCCGTCCGCCGCAGCTCTCCCTTCAGGCTGCGGAAGTTGTATATCTCGCCGTTGTAAACCAGCACGAAACGGCCACACGCCGAGGCCATGGGTTGACGCCCGGTGGGCGAGAGATCCAGGACTGCGAGCCGCCGGTGCCCCAGGGCGATGCCCGCCGCGGGATCGAGCCACTGTCCGCTGTCGTCCGGACCACGCGCGGCAAGGGTAGCTGCCATGGCTGCAACGGCGGCGCTCACTGCCTCGGCCGACATGGCCGCGGTGGAGTCCAGAAATCCGGCTAAACCGCACACGCCCGACTAGAGTCCGTGTCCATTACCGGCCCTCGCATCAAGCGGGCTTCTCGTGAACCAGATAGAGCCACGCCACCGCTAGCTCGTCCGTACTCAGATCCCGAAAGGGCGCGGCCAGACGCTGCGGGTCGAACGCCGGGTGCAAAGAATGGCGCTCCTTCTCGCAGGCTCTGGCTGACAGCCCCGCGTCCGTGAATACCCGTTCCCATGCCCTTGCCGGAAGGCGATTGCACCAGCTACTGCGGTTGCTCATCATCAGGTTCCACAGGGCAGGCCGATAGCGCAGGAAACGCAGCCAGTCCTTGTCCGTGCCCAGAGTCAGGTGGTCCCGCAGATCGATGATGTGGCAGCTTATCCCGCCGGGGCGCAAGACCCGGGCGACCTCCCCAACGACCGTCTCGGGCTCACGCACATGCTCAAGCACGCTCTTGCTCCAGACGATGTCCACCGACTCGTCCGGAAGCGGCAGGTGCCGGCCATCGTACTGGCGCACCTCGGGCAAGATCGGTACCGGATCGGACACCGGCGGCGGCAGGCGCCCCTCGGCGGCTGCACCGGCAAGCCAGTGCACGGTTGCGGCCAGCTCGTCCTGGCGTGCGTCCTGCCCTTCCAGATAGGGCGCCACGTCGAGCCCCAGGGCTCGTACCGCCCCGTAGGCTACGGCGGCATAGAGCAGATCCGGTGTCTTGCCGGGGCCGAGCTCCAACAGCGTTCTTCCGCCTGGCTCCATCCCCACCCCGCGGAGCATGACCAGCAGCTTGGCGAGCACCGGCAGGACCCGCTCCAGGTCCCGCCCCATTCCCGTGCGGTGCCAGCGGCGAGCGAAAGCACGCACGGGAGAAAGTCCCATCACCAGGTTCTGCAGCACGTGCCGCAAGGGGGAATCCAACAGACCGCCGGCTCCCTCCATCTCAGGCGCCCGTCTCCCCGGACTCCAGGGTATCCGGCAGCTCCCGGGCCAGCCCCCAGTGCAGCCGGTCGAAGGCCTCTACCGCGCGGTCCAGGGAGAACTGGCGCACAATGCGCTCGCGAGCCCGCAAGCCCTGCTGCCGCACGCAGGCCCGATCCCGGGAAAGCACCTGGGTGATGGCCCCGGCCAGCGCCTCCGGATCCCGTGGCGGCACCAAATAGCCCGTGTCTCCCACCATGGCCGGTGTATCCCCAACCTCAGTGCTGACGGGCACAAGGCCGCAGGCCATACCTTCGGCCAGGGCGTTGGGGAACCCCTCGCCAAAGGCCGAGCTGAGCGCCACGACGTCGGCGGCCGCCAGCACCGCGGCCACGTCGTCACGCCGGCCCAGCTTGTGCAGCCTAGGCAGGTCCGGCAGCTCCGTGGTACCCGCCCCGACGAGGATGGCATGCACGCCATCGAGCCGGCGAAATGCCTTCAAAAAGCTGTCGTGGTCCTTCATGGGATCCCGCCGTGCCACAAGCGTCACGACGGGCTCCCCGTTCGCAATTTGCAGCTGTGCCCGCATCGATCCCGCGGCTTCGGGATCGGGGCGAAACCGGTAGGTATCGATCCCGTTGGGTATCACCTCGAAGCGCGCGGGCCGGTATCCCAGGGCTTCATGCACCGCACGGCCCACCTCCGAATTTGCGATCACCGCGTGGGGCAAGCGCGACAGTCGCGCGCAGGTGTGCACCACTCGAGACAGACCGCGGTGATACAAGCTCAGATCCATGTCCGAGCACCGCACGCCCCAGGCCAGACGGGTCCTCGACCAGCGTCCGGACAGGGCCAAAGCTACGGTGGCGATGAGGTCGGCGTGATACATCCAGCTTTGAATCACCTGCGGCCGCTCGCGCCGGATCAAGCGCACGAGGCTGAAGAGCGCGGGAAGGCTTGGCATGCCGGGCGACATCCCCAGGCTCTCAACCGTGATTCCACCGGCCAGCAGGCGCTCCTGCACGGAGCCGCCAGAAATAAGGCTTACGACCAGTGGCGACGGCCGTGAGGCACCCGGCGCCAGCACCAGAGCGGCGAGCATGCTCTCGGCACCGCCGGTGCCAAGCGACGTGATGATGTGCATCACCCGCGGCGACCGTGCCCCGGTACGGCGCTGTGGGGACCCTAATGCGATGGCACCAGCTCCCTGAACAGGCCCGCATACTGCCCGGCAATGTGGCCAATGGAGAACCGTGAGATATCGGCCAGAGCCGCGGCCGCCAACGCTCGGCCAACATCCGGGCTGGCCAGCAAGCCGTCGATGGCGGCAGCCAGGGCAGACGGATCGGCCGGCGGCACCAACAGCCCCGTGCGTCCCGGGCGAATGATGTCCGCAGGGCCATAAGGACAGTCGGTGGCAATTACCGGTGCACCGCAGGCCATGGCCTCGACGATGACGTGGCCGAAGCCCTCCCACCGCGACGGCAGCACGAAAGCCGCGGCGTGCGCCAGCCAGGGTGCCGGATCCTCGACGAAACCGGGCATCCGCACCCGATCACGCAGGCCCCGGGCCGCAACGCGGGCCTCCAGTGCCTGCCGGTCCGGGCCCTCGGCCAGCAGCACCAGCCGCGCATCGCGGCGCTCCAAGCGCGCCATGGCGTCGACGAGCACGTCGTAGCCCTTCTGCCGGGTGAGCCGGCCGACCCCCACCAGCACGGGCCCACCGGAAGCCCAGTCACTCCAGCTCGGCGGACCGGACGCGGCCGCCCGGGCCCGGAAGCCGTCCACGTCAACGGGGTTGTGGACCGTAACCACCCGCGACGGCTCCAGTCCATAGTCGGCCACTAGCTCACGGCCCACGCCGCCGGACAGCGCTACCAACCGATCCGCCCGCCGGTAGGCCCAGGCCACGGCCCGGCGGCGCAACAGGCCCAGATCGCCCCGGGCCCGGTGGCTGTTAGTCTCCCGCAGCACCATGATCGGCCGCGGGCGCAGTCCGGCGGCGGCGAAGGCCGCGACGATGTTCGCGTCCACCATCGTAGAGAAGACCAGATCGGGACCCCAGGCGCGGAGCGCGCTGCGCAGGGGCAGAATGGCGGCACGGGTGTGAGCAAGGCCCAGATCCAGCAACCGTTTGGGCTCGTCGAGCCAGCTACGGGCCACGCCATTGCCGCGGAAAACTACAAGCCGTGGCTCGACACCGCAGCCTGGGAAGGCGTTGACCAGATTGACCATGGTGCGGGCGGCCCCCCCCCGGTCAAGATCCGGCAGCACACACAGGACCCGCAGCGGCCGGGACACGGCCTAGGCCGCCCCAGGCGCCAGGGTGCGCAGCCAGACCTCGAGGTTGACCAGCTTGAACATCACCCGGGGATGGACCGATCCGGGCCGGCGCCGGTAGTCCTCCACCAGCCGTCGGAGCCGCCCACGGTCGCCGAAGGCGGCAAGGCAACCGTCCGCGGCCGTCACGTCGTCCAGATACCGTCCCAGGCCCCCCTCGTCGGTCAGCCACTGGTCCAGGGGCAGCCACAAACCGATCTTGCGCCGGTAGATGAGGTCCCGTGGCAGGTAGCGCTCGGCCACGCGTTTGAGCAACGGCTTGGTCACCCCACCGGGGATCCGAAGGCGGTGCGGCAGACTGTTGGCCAGGCGCAGCACCGATAGATGCACGTAGGGCACGCGGGCCTCCACCGAGGCCGCCATGGACATCTTGTCCTGGCGCACCAGCAGGGATTCCAGGTAGGCAGTCTGATCCTGGGCCAGCAGGCGATCGCGGAAATTCCGGAATCGGCTCCCCACCAAGGCCCGCGGCCCCGGTCGCGGGACGAGGTCCGGAAACACCCCCTCCAGGGTCTCGGTTTCCTGGTACACGGACGCATGAACCGCGGCATCGCACCCGGCGATCCGCCCAATGCCGATGAAGGGCCGGACCTTCGGCCAGGCACCGCGGGGCAGCAGCCGTCCCAGGCGCTCCTGCCACATAAGCTTGCGCCACAGGCCGTAGCGCTCGTAGCCGCCGAACATCTCGTCGGCTCCTTCGCCGGTGAGCACCACCTTGGAGCGCTCGCGGATGACGTCGCACAGCAGCATCAGGTTCACATCCCCCCCGTGGGGCACGGGACCCTCCATGTGGCGTACCGCACGGGGCAGGGCCTCGGCAAAAACCCGCCCCGTCATGGGCACCTCCCGGTGGTCCAGGTCGTAGCGCTCCACCACAGGCTCGCGCCAGCGCCGCTCGTTGTGGGCATAGCCCGGCAGATCTACCGAGAATGATGCCAGGGATTCGGTAGTGCGACCCGCCACCATGGCGGTGAGCAGGCTGGAATCCACGCCTCCGGAGAGCTGTATCGTATAGCCCACGTCGCTGGCGAGGTGGGCCTGTACCGAGTCCAGGACCACGGCGTCGATGCGCTCGGCCGCCTCCTCGAAGTCCATGGAATGGCGCGGGCTTGCGAGGGTGTCCAGGATGTCCAGATAACGGCGCTCGTGCAGGGCGCCGCTATCCAGCGATACGGTGATCAATGTTCCCGGCGGCACCCGATCGATGCCCCGCAGGTTGCTCTGGCGCCCGGCCGCCCAGTTGAACACCATTAGCTCGGCCAGCGCCTCGGGATCGGGCTCGGCCGGCAACAGGCGCAGCAGGGGGCGCATCTCGCTAGCCAGGTAGGTGGCGCTCCCGGCGCGGGCCAGGTACAGGGGCTTGATACCGAAAGGGTCCCGCGCCGCCACCGCGGCGTTGCGGCGCCGGTCCACAAGAACGAAGGCGAACATGCCCTCCAGGCGTTCCACCACCGACTCGCCCCATTCCCGATAGCCGGCCAGCAGCACCTCGGTATCCCCCGTGGTGCGGAAACGGTGGCCGGCCCGCTCCAGCATCTCGCGCAGGACGCAGTAGTTGTAGATCTCCCCGTTGAAGACGACGGCGTTGCCGGTATCGGGGTCGAGCATCGGCTGATCGGCGCCGGCCCCGGGATCCAGAATGGCTAGGCGCCGGAACACCAGCGCCAGGCCAGGCTCGGCCAACCGTCCGCCGGAGTCCGGGCCCCGGTGGTGCAGGTCCGCGGCCATGGCCTCGAGCAGGGCCGGCTCGAAGACGCGTCCGGGGTCAAACAGGGCCGCCAGTCCGCACATGGCCGGCGTCCCGACTCAGCCCCTGGCCGCCGCGACCACCGCCGCCGCGATGCGCCGGCCGGTTTCCTCGTCCATATAGGGGTGCATGGGCAGGCTCAGGATACGGTCGCACAGACCCTCGCTTACCGGCAGCGAGCCAGGACCTTCCCCGTAGGCGGCGTAGGCGGGCTGCAGGTGCATGGGCCGGGGGTAGTACACCGCCGTGGGGATGCCCTCGGCCTTAAGGGCCGCGACCAGCCGGTCGCGCTCCGGGTGCTGGATGGAATACTGCGCCCAAGCGCTGCGGCTGCCCGGCACCCGCGGCGGGAGGGTGACAGCCCCTGCCAGCTCGCTGTCATAGAGCCGCGCCAAGGCCTCGCGGGCGTCCAGCTCCCGAGCGAAGTCCGGCAGCTTGGCCAGCAGGATCGCCGCCTGCAGAGTGTCCAGACGCGCGTTCAGGCCCACGCGCACGATCTCGTACTTCCCGGTGCCCTTGCCGTGCAGCCGTATGGAGCGGGCCAGGTCAGCCACCTGCTGGTCGTCGGTGAGCAGGGCACCGCCGTCACCGTAGCAGCCCAGGGGCTTGGCCGGGAAGAAGCTCACCGCGGTGACCGGCGCCAGTGCCCCCGCCCGCACCCCCGCCTGGACGCCGCCGAAGCCCTGTGCGGCGTCGGCTAACAGCAACAGGCCGTGCGTCGCCGCGATGTCCTTCAGGGCCGGATAGTCGGCCGGCAGGCCGAACAGGTCCACGGGAATCACGACCCGCGGACGCAGGCGTCCGGCCCGTGCAGTGGCTTCGATGCGCCTGCTCAGATCCGCCGGGTCGATGTTGAAGGTCGCCGCTTCCACGTCCACGAATACCGGCGAGGCCCCGGTCAGGGCCACAACCTCGGCGGTGGCGCTGAAGGTGAAAGCGGGCAAAAACACGGCGTCGCCCGGACCGGCACCTGCGGCCATGAGGGCCACCAGCAGCGCGTCGGTGCCGCTTGACAGGCCTATGGCATACCGGCAGCCGGCAAACTCCGCCAGGGCCGCCTCCAGCTCGGCCACCTCCGGCCCCATGATGTAGCCGCCGTGATCCAGCACGGCCCGGATGCGCCCGTCGATGGCGTCCTTGAGATGCGCATACTGGGCCCGCAGATCCACGAAGGGAATGCCCATGTTCTCTCCTCGGTCGGTGAATTACGTCGGGCCGGGACGCGGCCGCGCCCCGGCAGGATTCAGGCGATTGGAGCCAGTCCGTGTTCGGTGATGCGGTAGCGCTCGCCGGTGCGGGGGCAGATCAAGTTCTCGCCCAGCCGGTCCCCGGTGGCCGAGACCCAGCCCATGGGGCGTGCCGGGTTGCCCACCACCAGGGCGTAGTCCGGCACGTCCCGGGTCACCACGGCTCCGGCGCCCACCATCGCGTAGCGGCCGATGGTCACGCCGCACACCACCGTGGCATTGGCCCCGATGGTAGCGCCTCGCCTGACCAGAGTGGGCAGGAACTCGTTCTTGCGCTCCACGAAGGCGCGGGGCGTGAGCACGTTGGTAAAAACCATGCTGGGGCCGCAAAACACGTCGTCCTCCAGGGTCACGCCGGCGTAGACGGAGACATTGTTCTGGATCTTCACGCCGTTGCCTACGTTGACCCGCGGACCCACCATCACGTTCTGCCCCAGCACGCAGCGCTCGCCGATTCTCACATCACCAAGCACGTGGCAGAAATGCCATACCTTGGTCCCGTCGCCGATGCGCGCGCCCTCGTCGACGATGGCCGTCGGATGGATGCAGGCTGCAGGCATGGCTCAAGCCTCCAGCGGGATCGGGCATCCGGCGACGATCGCGCGCTGGCAGGCGTCGAGCACCCGCAGCACCCGGATGCCCTCCTCGGCATCCGAGATCGGGGCCAGCCCTCCGGCGACCGCGTCCAGAAAGGTCCGGCACTCATTGCGCAGCGGCTCGATGGCCTCGAAGGCGATGGGCTCGGCCTCGGCCTTGGACACCACCGGCAGGTCGCCGTCCCAGCCCAAGCCGTGGCGGTAGAGCAGCAGCTTGTCCGGAGCCGGCATCACGTCGTCAAAGACCAGCATGGCCTTGTCGCCGATGACCACCAGGCGCTGGTCCTTGAACGGGTGCAGCCAGGAGACGTAGACATGAGCCTGGACGTTGCCCGGAAAGCGCAGGTGCGAGAGGGTGGTGTCGGCGATGCCCGGGTGCAGGTACTGCCCGCCGGTGGCCACCACCTCCTCGGGCATGGCGCCGGCGATCTGGAGAATCATGGAGATATCGTGGGGCGCGAAGGACCACAGGGCATTCTCCTCGCGCCGGATCTTGCCCAGGCTCAGGCGGTTGGAGTACAGGTATCGCAGCTCACCCAGGTCGCCGGCCCGCACGCGCGCCAGCAGCGTCTGGAAGGCCGGATGGTAGAGCAGCAGGTGGCCCACCATGAGCACCCGGCCGCGGCGCGCCGCCTCGGCCTTAAGGCCCTCCGCCTGATCCAGATCCAGGCACAGAGGCTTCTCCACGAACACGTGCCGGTCGGCCGCCAGGGCCTGGGCCACCAGATCCCCGTGGGTCTCGGCCGGCGTGGCGATCACCACCGCCTCCACCGCCGGATCGGCCAGCAGCGCGGCCATGTCCTCGTGGGGGGTGGCGCCCGGGTACTGGGCGGTGAAGGCCTCACGGCGCCCGGCGTCCTGGTCGCAGAAGGCGGCCAGGGCGCCCAGAGCGTCGAAGTTGCGCAGCAGGTTCTTGCCCCAGTAGCCGGTACCGATGACGCCGACGCACGGTGTGTCGCTCATGATGCCTGTCCTTCGCCTGACTGTGAGGATTGGAGGTCCACGGCGCACAGTGCCCGCAGGAGGGCGATCTCGCGCTGCACCCGTTGATCCCAGCTCTGCACGAAGCGGCCTGCGGCGGCCCTCACTGCTGCTCCCAACCGCTCGCGCTCCCACGCGTCCTCGCTGAGCCGTGCCACGGCCTGCGCCAGAGCCGCCGGATCGTCGCCGGGCACGCGCACCACCGCGTCTGCCGGAACAAGCTCGTCAGTAATCAAATCGATTCCGCGCTCCGGCTGCGATGCAGGAATGATCATGCAATCGCCCCAGCTCATCGCTTCCAGGTTCGCATTGGAGAGGTTTCCGAACCTGTTGAGGGACACGTAGATGTCCGAACGCGCGTGGGCCTCGACGATCTGCTCGTGGGGCAGGTGACCGACGAAGCTGACCAGATCCTGCGCCCCTGCCTCCTCCACCATCGCCTGCAGCACCGCCCGCCGACTGCCCTCGCCCACCACCACGGCGTGGACACGCCGGCCATGGCCGCGATGCAGCATCAGCATCGCGCGCACAAAGGTCTCGCAGCCCTTGTCCGGCTCCAGTCGCGCAACGAACAGCACGATGACGCGACCGCTGGGCAGCGCGACCAGTCGGGGATCCGCCGCCGACGGCCGGGCGGCAGGCGTGACGCCGTTGATCAGGATCTCCCGGCGCACGCCCGGCGCGAGCAGAGCGGCCAGCCAGCGCTCAGCCCCGCTTCCGTCCTGGCTGCACACCACCAGAGCGTAGGGAGCGCGGTAGCACCAGCGCAGAATCCGCCGCGCCAGGCCCCGCCCCTCGGCGCTCATGCGCATGCCGGAGATCCCCATGACGCGCAACACCACGGGCGTGGCCAGCACGCGGGCCAGGAGCCCGGCGGACCAAGTGTTGGCATGGTCAATATAGATGACGTCCGGGCGGAACGTCCGCGCCTCACGCCACAGGCGCCATAGGTGGCGCAGCTCGCGCAGATAACGGCGCACCGGCCTGGGCCACGCCCCAAAGAAGCTATCGCCGGCCAGCACCAGGAGCGGACGGCTCAGGCCAGGCAGCCGCAGGGTGCGGTCCCGGCTCTCCGACCAGGCCGAATCGCCCCTACCTTCGTTGTCCTTACACGTAAGCACGAAGCGCACCTCGTCGGGCCTCCGGTCCAGGGTTTCCATCATCTTGTAGATGGTCGGAACCCCCGCCGGCGCCCACTCGCCCCGCAACAGCCCTGCTTCCAGGCCGCTGAACAGACGCGTTGCGTAGAGCAGGCGCATCAGCGGCGTCCGCGGCCGGCGGTCTTAGACCGGCGTGCCGTCATAGCCCAGACCCTTGCCGGCCAGGTAGCTCTCGGTCAGCCAGGACACGGAGTTGCGAAACCCGCGACGGTCCCGGGCCACGGTCCAATAGGGCCGGGCGGCATAGGTGCAGTTGAGGTCCATCCAATAGGCCACATAGCGGCGCTCGAACCGATGCCAGCGCTCGGCTCCCAGGGGGGCATGCAGGGCCTTGGCGGCCAAGCGCACGGGCACCAGCCAGCGGGGCCGCACATAGCGGCGATTGACCGGCAGTTCGCGGAAGACGCCGCCCCAGTTCTCCGCCTCCAGCATCTCCCGGTACAGGGACTGGCAACGCTTGGCGTCCAGCGGCGCACCCTCCCAGAAGTCCAGGTACAGGCCGTCCCACAGGGGCAGGCGCCACTCCAGGCCGAAGTGCTCGTAGATGCGCTGGCCGTTGATCACGTACTTGGTCTGCCGGTTCTCGAACTCGGAGTACTCGTACAGCGCATAGTGCAGTGCAGGCTCGTCCAGCGGCGCGCCGCTGCCCGTCGGCTCCGCGTCCAGGGCCTTGCGCACGGTCGCCAGGCGCTCCGATGTCATGAGACACGCCCACAAGCCGTAGTGCTTGTCCACCAGGGCCTCCAGCACCCGTCCCCGGTCCGGCGCCGGACCATGCACAGGAACGGGTCCGGCCAGGGACAAAGGAACGTGATTGCCGCTGATGAAGTCCCCGGACTGACCGTTAACCACGACCGCGTCGGCAGGCAGCCAGCCCCTGTCCCGGAGGGTCCTCAAGGCCAGGAACTCCTGCTGGAAGGGGACTGCCGTCAGGCTGTCGGCATACTCGAGATAGGCGGCGTACTCCTTGCTGGCGAAGGCGTCACGCTGGGCCGACTGTGTGATGGGCACGAAGGTCCAGGGCAGCCCCAGCCGGCGCGCGATCTCCCGGCTGGCACGGGCCTCGAAGTTGCCCGGTTGGCCGTAGGCGAAGCAGCGCAGATCCTGGCATCCCACGTGCCGCAGTCCGGCAACCACCAGCCTAGAATCCAGGCCCGCGCTCAAGGGGACCACGATCGGGCGCCCGGCGCTGGATCGCACCACCTTCTCCAGCGCCGCCAGCGTGATCTCCGCGAGCGTGCTGCGCATTGCCTCGCGGCCCGCCGGCGCCACCTGCCAGGGGCGGTAGCGGTAATAACGCGCGGGAACGGGCTCGGAGGCCGGCAGCAGCAGGTACTCGCCGGGACAAAGCTGGCTGACACCCGCGTACAAGGTGTCCGCGCCGACGGTGTAGCCGGACATGGCCACGGCCGTGGCAGCGCCCGGATCGACCCGCTCCGGGCCGAGGCCAAGGCGCCGGGACAGCGACCCGGCATCGTCGCTCACGATCGGCCGGGAGCCGGCGGCCGTGTAAAGCAGTGGCACGCTGCGGACCCGGTCCACGGCCGCCAGCACCCAGCCGGGACCGAAGGCGACCAGGGCAAAGTGGCCGTCCAGGCTGCGCAGCAGCGCCTCCACCGCATTCCGACCGGGCATAGACCCGGAACCGGCCAAGGCGGCGGCCACCAGCTCTGGCAACGGCTCGTGCAGGTGTCCCCGGAGCAGTACTCGTACTCCTTCCCGGCGGATCTCCCGCCAGGCTGGACCGAGCAGCAGCTCTGCCGGCGTGTCACCCGGGAACGGGGTGGACCGCACGTGGCCGCTATCGCGCTCGGGAGACAGAGATGCCGTACTCACCCCAACTCCGGACCGGAACCAACCAGAAACCGACGGGCAAATTCGTGATCCACCACCCGCGGGCGGCGCAGAGCATCGGCGAGAGCCTCGAACGAGACTCGGGGCCGATTCCACTCGTCATATTCGGCCGGGACCACGGCCACCCGGCGTGAGAAGCTGTCCCAAACCTCCGGCTCCCACTCGATCAGGCCGCAGTCGATGAACGCCACCGGCTTGTCGGTGCACATGGCCTCCCACAGGGCAGTGGTCGCCGGATAGTCGAAGACGTAAGCGTCGGCCTGGTCCATGACCTGGGCGAAGCGCCCACCCAGATACCGGGCCCGGCTGCTCATCACCAGGGGCTCGCCACCGCGCAACCCTTCCGGATGCTGCTTGCACTGGACTTCGAAGCCGGCCTGGGCCAGGCCCTCCAGAAGTCGACCCTGCCAGTCCGCATAGACCGGGTCCGGAAGCAGCGGCGTCGATGGGTACTGCATTTCGCCGACGAAGGCGGTAGTCACGTACATCACCCGCCGGACCTCACTTCCTGGGCTTCCGAACAGACGCCAGGCGAAGTTCGCCTGCGGCACAGGGCTGGCGACGATCTCGGCCAGCGGCGGATCGATGCACCGCTCCGCGGAGAGCCCGCGGCGAAAAACTTCGGCTTTGTCCGGCGTGTCGACCACGAACCGATCGGCGAAGGCCAGCTCGTGGATGTGCAGCACCGTTTGATCGGCAAGAATATGTGCGCTGCCGCCGTGTTCGAAGCCGGTGACCTGCCCGCCTGCGCGGCGCACCGCCAGGCGGGCCAAGCGGGTGAAGTAATTTCCCCCCGAGCCGGTCCACAGCACGCGTGGCGGGCGGCGCCAGCGCGCCTGCAGGATCTGGTAGTGGCCCGCAGCCGTGAACAGCAGACGCTCGGAACAGCGGGCCACCTGGTCACCGAAGCTTGAGGTCTGGGGCACTCCGTGATTCGCCAGCACCGCCGCGCTCGCCCGTCCGATGTGGTCGGCCACCTCCCGCAGGTCCCTCGCCTCGGCACCCCGGGGCGGGGCGGGCTGACCGTGGAACAGCCGGTCGGCGGTATCGAACACAAAGCTTTGGTTGGTGTCGCGGCGGGCCACGGCCTGCAGCAGGTGGTTGTGGTTCAGCACCCGTACCCTGGGCCATACCCACCGCCACCCCCGGTTGGCGACGGCCGAGTGGGCGAGCCGGCGCAGGGGGTTGAGGGGAGAACGCTTCAGGGCCGCGCGCCAGTACCAGCGCAGCGGCTCCAGAAACGCCTCTTCCGGCAGCCTCCCCCCCTCGCTGAATGTACGGACTAGGGACGGTCCGCCGAAGGAAAAACGCAGGCCCGAGCGCAGTGCGCCCGCCGCCGCGAGGCGCGCAACCGATACCGTAAGCAGGTTCACCAGCAGAGCCATGGACGCCGCCAGGTACACGTCCCGGGCAGGGCCCGGCGCCAGGGCGGCCGCGGTTCGCACCACCTCCTGCTGCAGGGTGGCGTTGAGACCGTTCACCCTCGCCCTGGATACCGGCCAACGCACCCGGGGATCGGGGGCGCCGGGGCGCAGGGCACTCAGGTCGCAGGGACAGTCGGCCACCGGCCGAGGGCTCAGCGCTTCTGGAACAGCCACCAGGTGGTGTCGTCGTAGGGACCGATCACGGACCAGAAGAAGCCCGTGGCTAGCACCCGCAGGCCGGGGTGGCGCTCCAGGATGAAGCGGCCGAAGTCACGCTTGAACAGCAGGTCCTGCTCGCCCCGGTAGGTGACCGTCTCCGGCTGCTTGGAGAAGTACTCGTTGCACCAAAGGTAGCGGCGCGAGACCCGGACCAACTCGTCCACCACCCCGGCTAGGCCCTCGGGCGGCACGTGGATGAGCACCCCGGAGGTGAAGGTGAAGTCCATCGAGTCCTCTTCGAAGGGAAGCGCGTCCCCGCTGCACTGGGCCGATCCGGCCAGAGGCAGGTCGGGATTGCTCGTCAGCAGCCGGTAGGCTTCCGCGAAGGGCTCGACCGCATAGAGGGCTGCCGCGCTGATCCGGTGCAAGGCCATCAGATTCTTGCCGACGTTGGCCCCCACCTCCAGTATGGAGTTCGGGGGCTCGGGACAAGCCGAGAGCATCGAGCCGAGTTGATCGGCCCGGCGTTCGATATCGCCGGGGACGACGGCGGCATTTCTGGCCAAGTACTCCCGGCCGAACGCACCGGTCCACTCATGGAGCTGAGGATTTTGTTTCATGGAACTCCGCCGCGCGCTCGAGCAGCCCTAGAGTATGACGCCGAAGGTAAGGTCCGCGCCCGCCGCCAGCGCATAGCTCAGGCGTCGGCCAACGACCGCCGGCATCAGCGTCGCGTCCACGCCATTGCGGTCGGTCACACTGTGCAGGTCTTCGGCGGCCAGCGCATGGCCTCGGGGCAAATCGCGCACGACCGCCAGCGTCTTGCGGACATGCCTCAGGGCATCGAGACAAGCGGTCTCGGAAGGCTCGAAGACGATGGCCCGCCACCGGGCTCCGCTTTTCAGGGCCGCTTGGAGCTGTTCGATCTCCCGCAGCCAGAGCACCGCCGCAGGGCCGTCCACCGCCGGGAGCGGCGTGCAGGCCGTGGGACGCACCACTGGCACGCCTCCGGGCAGCGGTGCCTGGGCGGGGGCATGCACCGCGTGCGACCAGTACCCGTCCCACGGCGGGGAATGGAACAGGTCGTTGAACGGGGAGGCTGGCGACAGACACAAGATCACCGGTGTGCCGGTTTCCCGCGGGACGCTCACGACTATGCCACGCCCCCCATGACGGCGCGTACGCGCTCCGGGCCTACCCGGTCCGGGAACACCCTGAGGAAGGCGATCACTGCCTGCTCCAGGTTCATGCACAGTCCGTTGAGAACCGGCAGACCCAGGCTGCGGGCCTGGATCAGGAGCATGCTCTCCACGGGCTGGTAAATGATGTCGTACACCAAGGCGCCGGCGCTCAGCTTACCCAGAGCGGCGAGGGAGCCGGCGAAGTTGGCCACCGGGTCGGTCGTGGGACCCAGGGGCGTCAGCAGCCCGCCGGGCTGGGCCTGCCCGGACCCGGCCGGCGGCATGTAGCCCAGGGTGGTGCAGTTGATCAGAACGGCCGCCCCCGCCAGGGTGGCGTCGGCCGGCGCCAGTCCATCAACCGAGATCCGGCCCGGCAGCGCCGTGGCCAAGGCCTCGGCCGTGCCGCGCGTGCGGTTGCACAGCACCAGCTCGCCGGTATCGCCCAGGCTTTCGGCCACATAAGCAGCGACGGCCCGCCCGGCACCACCCACCCCCATGAGCGCCACCTTGCGTCCGCCCAAGCTCTGGGCACGCAGGCTATCCAGTAGGCAGGACAGGGCGCCGGCCCCGTCGGTGTTGGCACCCACCAGGGTCGCGCCGTCCCGGTAGACGACGTTCACCGCACCGATGCGGGCCGCCGCCGGCTCCACCCGGTCCAACAGCGGCACGATGGCGCTCTTGTGGGGCACCGCCACGCTGCCGCCCAGGAAGCGCGGGTCGGCACGCAGGGCCGCCACCAAACGCGCCAGGTCCGCCTCTTCCACGTCCATGGGGTGGAAGCGGCAGTCGATGCCCTCGGCCTCGAACACCGCGTTCCACAGCGCCGGCGAGCGTGCCGCCCTGGAGGGAGACAGACCCAAAATCGCGGTGTAGCTTCCGGACATGGCCAGGTCCGGCCGGTTGCCAGCGATACTCCCGGGATCGGTCACGACGCCGTCACTGCCCCACCGTCCTGCCGACCGCGGCGGCGACGTTCTGCATGTCTCCCATGAGGGCGGCAAAGGCCGCGAAGTCGATGGGCTGAAGGGGGTCCACGGCGGCCTTAGCCGGTTCCGGATGAACTTCCAGCATCACTGCGTCGGCACCGGCCGCGATGGAGGCCAGGGTCATGGGCTTGACCCAGGGCGCCCAGAAGGTCGCGTGGGAGGGGTCCGTGGCCACCGGCAGATGGGTCAGCTCCCGGGCCGCCGGCACCACCTGCAGGTCCAGCATGAACCGGGAGCTGGCGCGGTGGGTGTGGGGCGTGGACACCCCCCGTTCGCAGAGGATGACCTTGGTGTTGCCCTCCACCAGGATGTACTCGGCGGCCCCCAGCCAGTCCCGGAGGGACCCGCCGTAATGGCGTTTGAGCATCACCGGCTTGCCGGCCCTGGCCACGTCGGTGAGCAGGGCGTAGTTCTGCATGTTGCGGCTGCCCACCTGCATGATGTCGGCCACCTGCGCCACGGCCTCCACGTAGTTCTGGTCCATGATCTCGGTGATGATGGGGATGCCCACCTCGCGCCGCGCGTCCTCCAGGTAGCGCAAACCCTCCTCGCGCAGCTCGAAGTACTTCTCCGAGCGGTAGGGGAAGGACAGGGGCTTGAAAGCTCCGCCCCGCAGGAAATGCGCGCCGGCTGCCTTCACTGCCTCGGCGGTGCGCAAGATCATGTCCCGGCTCTCGACGGTATTGGGGCCGGCGAACACCGGGATCAGATCGCCGCCGAAGGTGACGCCGGCGATGTCGAAGCAGCTCCGGTGCTCCAGGGAGGTCCTGGCCGCCAGGGGAAACTTCTGCGCCAGGTCTTCCGGCGAGACATCCTTGCCGGGGGCCTTGTTCTCTATCATGGTTCCAGCGTTCCGAATGGTCGTTGTCGAATGCCGCGGCCCGCGGTCTGCGGGCCGCGGCACGGATGGGAACGGCGCCGTGGCGTTGACGATCCATAGCCGGCCCGCACGTCCCCGGCGCAGGACGTCAGTCTACCATGTCGGGAAAGATACCGTCGCCACTGGCGATGGCCACCCGAGCCCGGTGCCCGTCGATATTCCCCAGCCAGCGCGGATGGGCGCCGCGGCGGCGGTGTCCGGGGCGCAGAATGGCCAAGTTGTCCCCTTCGCGCAGCACCTCGCCGACGGCAACGTCCCGGGTGACCTGGAGACCGCGACGGGCAAACTCGTACAGCTCCTGCTCGGCGCCGCCCACGTTCTTCTTCCCGTCGCCGAGCATGGCCTCCACGGCCCGGATGCCGGCCACCATCTCCGCCAGCTCGTCGGCCTCGATGGAGTTGAAGTGATCGGGGCCCTCCAGGGACCGATCCAGCGTCACGTGCTTCTCGACGATCCCGGCGCCCAGGGCCACCGCCGCCAGGGGCGCCCGCAGGGGATGGGAACTGTGATCGCTCAGACCCGACACCGCATCGAAGCGCCGCGCGAGCCAGGGGATCGCGCGCAGATTCATGGCCTTGTCCGGTGCTGGGTAGCTGGCGGTGCACTGCATCAGCGCCAGCGGCGCCGCACTGGCGCTCCGAAACCTCTGAACCGCCCAGGCGATGTCTTCCTCTTCGCTGGCGCCGGTGGACAGGATCAGGGGCTTGCCCGTGGCCGCCAGGGCGTCGATGAGGCGCAGGTGAGAGATCTCGTAGGACGCTAGCTTGTGGATGGGCGTCAGCGGATCCACCAGGGCCAAATCCTGCTCCGAGAAGCAGGACGACATAAACACCAATCCCCGGGACTGCGCGTAGCCCGCGAGGCGCGGCACCATGGCCGGCGGCATGACCCGCTCGGCGATGATCTCGCCGATTGGCCGGTCCAATCCGGCCTCGGCCAGGTAGCTGCTCTGGCCTGCCGTCGCGACATAGACACGCTCCGGGGCATAGGTTTGGAACTTGACGGCGTCGCAACCGGCCTCCGCCGCCTGATCGATCAGCGCCAGGGCGTGGCGGTCCTCGTTCCGATCCCCCAGGCACCAGTTGGTGCCCACCTCGGCGATGACGAAGCAGGGGGCATCCCCGCCGACGGTGCGTTCGCCGCCGTAGGGCAGCGTAATGGTGAACTCATTCATCTATGGGTCCCCGGCCAGACAGGCGTCGGCCACACGCTCCGCGCCAAGACCGTCGATAAGGGCGAAAGCGCGGGCCGCCATGGCCTCGCGCCCGCCGCGATCGTCCAGCAATCGCTCCAGCGCGTTGGCGATATCGCGCGCTGACGCCTCCTCTCCCAGCACCGTGGCCACCCGGCGCGCGGCCAGCGCCCGACCCAGCAGGTGCTGGTTAGGGGCGATGGGCACCAGCACCTGCGCCAGCCCCAGAGCGCAGCGCTCCAGGGCCGAGCCCGCCGGCGTACCGAGGGCGATGTCGTGAGCCGCGACCAACGCCGCCATGTCGCTTACCCGCTCGTGAATGCGTGCACGCGGGAGCAGGCCACAGGCCTCGCGGATGCGATCCAGCGCCGCATCGGGAAGATCGCCGGCCACGACGGTGATGTTCAGCCCGCGCAGGGCCGGGGCCGAGGCCAGAGCCGCCAGGATCCGCACCGTCAGCCCGCGATCCTGCCCGCCGCCGGCACTGACCAGAATCCGGCGGCCCGAGCGGGGGCTGGTGCGCAGTGCCCGGATGGGCGCACCGATGAGTGCATGTTCCGGCGCGGTCATTGCCCGGACCCCCGGTGGCAGCGCGAAGGCCGTGGGCATCAGCAGCAGATCCCAGGCCAGGTCACCCACGGGCGGGTCGGTGATCGCCAGGACCGGTGCCGGGCTGCGGCTCTGCCAGTCGCGGCCGATCGCGTACAGGTCGGTGACCAGCAGGCGCGCGCCGTCCACCGCCGCCGCGAACCCCGGATCCGCCCAATCGGCCATGCCACCCGGCACCGGCAACACCGCGAAACGGTCGAAGCGCCGGGCGAGGAACGCCGGTACGGCGCCAGCGAAGCTGCACTCCAGGCCCCGCCGCGCGAAGGCCTCGGCCAGGGCCAGGCAGCGCAGCAGATGGCCCAGGCCGATGTCCGGCCCGCCGGCCGTGCGAAACACGATGCCGCCGGCCGTCGCCGCCCCCTACTTGTAGCGACGCCGAATGGCACGCGCCATGGGCTCTGCGGGGTTGCCCATGACCACCGCCCCAGGAGGGATATCCTTGGTCACCACCGCGCCCAGGCCCACCACCGCTCTGGCGCCCACCCGGCGCCAGTCGCGGATGGCTGCTGCCGGGGCGATCCACACCTCGTCCTCGATGGTAGCGCTGCCGCCCACAATGGCCAGGGCGATGACCTTGCAGCGCCGGCCCAGACGCACGTTGTGGGCGATGTGCACCAGGTTGTCGATCTTGCACTCCTCGCCAATGAAGGTGTCGCCGATCGACCCACGGTCGATGCAGGTGCTCGACCCGATGTCCACCCGATCACCGATGACCACCCGGCCGGTGTGGGGAAAGGCCAGGATCTCGCCGGTGTCCGGATCGTCCTCGTAGCCGAAACCCTCGCCGCCGATGGTCACGTTGTTGGCGATATACACACCGGCGCCGATCTCCGCATGCTCGATGTGGCAGTTCGATCCGATGCGGCTGCCGGCCCCGATGGCCACGCCCGGGCCCACCACGGTGAAGGGCCCGATACGCACGTCTCCGGCAACGCGCGCCTCGGGGTGGACGCAGGGATTGGCGGTCATGTCGGGCACCCACTCCGGCTCCTGCCAGAATCGTTGCAGGAACCTCAGCAGCTCCAGACGCGGATAGGCGCAGGGCAGATAGATCCCGTCGCGCTCCGGCAGGCTCTCGGCCAGGCTGTCGGGCACGAACAGGGCACCGGCCGCCGTGTCCTGCACATAGCCGCGCCCCCGGGCGCCGCCGAAGCGGCAGAAGGCGACGTCCGCGCGGCCGGCGCTGTCCAGGGGGGCCACGCCGGTGAGTTCCGGCACCTGTCCGTGTCCCCGCGGCTCGATGCCGCGCTCGCGGGCGAAGGTCCGCAGCGCCTGGACCGACACCTTCAGGCCACCACTCACGGCAGCACCTTCTCGAAGCGGAGATAGTCGGGATCGGCACCGGCCTCCCGGTAACCCGCCCGGTGCAGGGCCGCCACCGACGCGGTGTTGGAGCGCCGGACCTCGGCCAGCAGGGTGTTCACCCCGGACCAGGACAGAGCCTCGTTCTCGGCGGCCGCCAGCAGCAAGGCGCCAAAACCCCGGCGGCGCCAGCGCCCGTCCACCGAGTAGTCGATCTCGGCCGTGTCGCCCCGCCGGTCCAGGCGGACCTGACCCACCGGCACGCCGTCAGCCTCCGCCAGAAGGATCCTGCAGTCCGGCGAGTCCAAGCGCGCACGCAGCCAGTCCATGTGGCCGGCCCAGGCGATGGGCCCCGTCTTGCGGGCCATGGCGCGCACCGTGGGATCGTTGGCCCAGTCGAAGAGCTGGCGCGCGTCTCCGGCCACGGCCGGGCGCAGGCGCAGCGCCGGACGGGCCGCGTGCTCCCCAGCCCGGGCCATCAGATCCGCCTCCTGTTCATGGCCACCAGGGCCGGGTGGGCACGGACCACGGCCAGGACCTCGCGCCAGCCCGGAAGCGCCGGCGGCGGCGGCAGACGGGCGAACAGCGCTTCGAGGAAGGCGAAGTCCTCCGGGTAGTCCAGGGTCCAGCACATGTCCGCGGCCTCGCCCCCCGGCCCGGCCAGGTTCACCGCCGCCACGTCCGTCTGCTCACGCATCCAGGGCGAGACGTGCTCGCGGGCCTCGGGGTCCGTGGCCGTGGCCGCCGCACGGGCCAGCAGGTCCCGGGTGAACGCCTCGCACTCTAGGCCGTGGGGCCAGGTGCGTGGGACGTGCAGCGGCACGTTCATGGCGGCGAAGTCGGCGCCGGCCTCGCGCCGCAGCCATAGCAGGTCGGCGCACACCACAGGGTCGATGAGGGGGCAGTCGCTGGTGATCCGCAGCACCACCTCGGCCCCGGTCGCAATGGCCGCTCGGTGGTAGCGATCCAGCACATCGGTCTGCGAGCCACGCACCACCTGCACGCCCAGTCCGGCAGCCAGATCGGCCACGGCGTCGTCCGCCTCATCGGTCGTCGTTGCGCAACACACCGTATCCACGCCGGCCACGGCCTCGCAGCGCCGCAGCACGTGCTCCAGCACGCTGCGCCCGGCCAGGGTCTTCATTACCTTGCCAGGCAGCCGGGTGGATCCCGTACGGGCCTGGACGATGGCGGCCGTCAGGGTCACCGTGGCGGGCTAGGCGCCGATCCCGAGGCGCTCTGACAGGGGATCGTCGGCCATGCTGACCCAGCCGCCAACCTCCATGCTGCGGTACAGGGCGTGCACCACCGCCAAGCCCTGCTGGGCCTCGTGGCCGTCCACCGGGTGATCGATGCGGCCCTCGCTCAGGGCGTCGATGACGTCCTGGAGCAAGGGCGCGTGGCCGAAGCCGTAGGCGTTGGGCACGGCCTGGGAGAACCGTTGGGCCGCCTCATCGTCGCCGGGCTGGGGCGACACGAACTGCCACGTCTGGATCTCGTTCAGCGCCAGATCCCCCACCACCACCGTGCCGCCCTCGCCGAGCACCGACAGGCTGGCCTCAATGTCCTCGGGCCGGGTCCCCGTAGTGGCCTCCACCACCCCCAAGGCCCCGGAGGCGAAGCGCACCACCCCAACGGTGGTGTCGTCCACCTCAATGGCGTTCAGGCGGGCCGTACCGGCGGCGCACACCGCCTCGACCGGGCCCAGGATCCAGCGCAGAGCGTCGATATGGTGGACAGCCTGGTTGGTGATCACCCCACCGTCAGAGAGCCACTTGCCCCGCCAGTCGTCGGCGCTGTAGTAGCTCATGTCCCGGGACCAGCGCACCCGCACGGTGCCCAGCACCGGCCGCCCGAAACGCCCCGAGTCCATGGTCTCCTTGACCTTGCGCATGGCCGGGTTGTAGCGGTTCTGCATCATCACCGCCAGCATCCGGCCCTGCTCGGCAGCCAGCGCGGTCAGGCGCCGCGCATCCTCCATGCGCATGGTGAAGGGCTTCTCCACCACCACGTGCCGGCCCTGCATGAGGGCCTTCTCGATGTGGTCGGCGTGGGCCCCGGAAGGCGTTGCGAAGCACACGCAGTGGGCCCCGCTCTCGGCCAGCAGCCGCTCCATGTCTGTCCAGGCCCGCGCACCCGAGCGTGACGCGAACTCCTCGGCGCGCTCCGGCACCACGTCGCAGACTTCCGCCAGGCGGCCGCCCCTCACCTCACCGTCGAAGACCTCCAGATAACGGTGCCCTACCCGTCCGCAGCCCACCAGGGCGAAATCAACCGTCGCGTCGCTCATGTCATCTCCCGTGCAATCATCGGCCGCTGCGCCGCCTCCACCGGAGAGTTCGCGGTCTGCAGCTCTACAATCCTGCGGTACCAGGGCGCGCTGTCCATGAGCTGGGCGTGGGTCCCCGTGCCCAGGACTCTGCCCCCCTCCAGGACAACCGTTAGATCGGCGCCCCGTATCGTGGACAGCCGGTGGGCGATGATCACGATGGTCATGCGCCGCTCCCGGCGAAGGCGGTCCAGCGCCTCGTGTATGGCCTGCTCGGACTGTGCGTCCAGGGCGCTAGTGGGCTCGTCCAATAGGAGCACAGGGACGCGCCGCAGCAGAGCCCGGGCCAGAGCAATGCGCTGACGCTGTCCGCCGGACAGGCGCACCCCGCGCTCACCCAGCACCGTGTCGTATCCCGCCGGCAGTTCGGCAATGAAGGCGTCAGCCGAGGCCATGCGCGCCGCCTCCCGGATGGCCTCCTCCGACGCGCCCGGGACGCCGTAGCGCAGGTTGTCGGCCACGCTGCCGTCCACCATCAGGGTCTCCTGGGAGACCACGGCGATGTGCCGGCGCAGCTCGGACAGGCCGATCTCCGAGGCCGGCGTGGCGTCGAAGCGGACCGTGCCCGCGGAGGGCTCGCGTAGCCGCGGGATCAGATCCAGCAGGGTGGACTTGCCCGCCCCGGAAGCACCCACGAAGGCAGTCGTCTTGCGGGCCGGGATGAGCAGATCGATGTCCTTCAGGGCATCGACCGCCGCTCCAGACTCGTCGCGGTAGCCAAAGGACACCTTCTCGAAGCAGATCCCCGTCTCGAGATCCGGAAACGCCCGGGTGCCCCTATCGGCCTGACGCTCGGCCTCTCCTTCGGCGGAAATGCGGTGGATGTACTTCGCCGCCGCCACGTTGGACGCCACCTGCTGCAGGCTAGTGGCCATCTGCTGGGCAACCGGCACCAAGCGGAACAGGATCAGCACCAGCACCCCCAGCTCGGCCAGGCGTGTCTCCAACACCGCGACGGTAACGTACAGCCCGCCCAGGGCAAGAAACACTGAGACCGTGAGCAGAACAGCCTCTAGCCGCGCGCCGTATGCGGCCAGCTTGGTCTGAAGCCGGGCGTAGTGGGCATTCAGATCCGAGAACGTGCCGGTCTCCAGGCCTTCGGTCCCTGAGAGCTTGATCAGGCGCAGCAGCCCCGCCCGCTCGGCGGCGTGGCGCGACAACCGGTCGTTGACCTCGGTGAGGGTCAGGCCAGCCACGGTGGAGTGCCGGTAGGGCGAGCGAGCGCTGACATAGGTGACGAAGGCGGCAAGCGCCGCGGCCACCACGGTGGATTTCCAGGAGATCATCAGCGTCAGGCCCACATAGAGGGCAATCTTGACCGCACCGACAGCCAGATTGACGAACAGCAGCACCAGAGCAGCGGCCCGCTTGGACTCGGTGAACAGGATGTTGACCAGGGTCCCGCTGCGCAGCCGCTCCGTGAAGCCCAGCTCCGCATCGACCAGGGTGCGGAACGTCCGGCTCCGCAGCCGCTGGACCGCGGTATACAGGACCTGTGCCCGGTACACAGCCTGCGCATATTGCAGTCCCTGCAGCACAAGCGTGATTGCGCACACCACCAGGATGAGACTCAACAGGCTGACCGGCAGTCCGGCGAAGGTGAATGCCCGGAACACGAACTCGAACAAGGGCGACTGACCAGCCAGCGTCGCGGGCGCGGCATTGGACTCGGCAAGCATGAGCACCGGCAGCGCCAGCGCTAGGCCGTTGAACTCCGCCACCCCGGTGAGCAGGCCCAGCAGGAGCAGCAGAGCGACGCTTCGGCGGCGATAGCCCAGCCGGGCCGGATCGGCCCAGTCGCGCGGTCCGCCGTTCACGGAGCGGCTCCCCACACCGCATCGAGAATGCGGTGATGATTGGGCGTGGGCACCTGGTCTAGCACATAACGCAGGAGATCCTGCATGCCGAACACCAGCATCAAGGCCGCGAACTTCAGGTCCCGGCCCTGGATCAGCGTCCGACCACGGGCACTGGTCCAGTCCGGCATGAAAAACCCATCGCCGTGGGTAGGGATGCCGTGCAAGGTGCGCAGTCGCGGGGTACGGTAGCGCTCGACAGGCAGCGGCCGGGAGCGGCGGTAAGTGAGGTCGAACAGGACGTAGCCCTCGCCGGCCAGGTGCGCGCCCAGATCGTAGAGGGTGCACTGCTCGCGATACAGGGGCACGAATGCGATCTCGCTCTGGATGAACAGCGGTTTGCTATCACCCAGACCCCTGACAATCTCCAGCTCGGAGCCCTGGGTATCGAGCTTGAGCAGATCGAAGACCACATCCTCGTCCCGGCACACCTGCTCGATCGTGGTAACGGGAAGATCGGCCACCGACATGACGTCGAAGCGATCGGTGGGTCCAGCATAGAATGACATGAACGGCCCGTCCGGGCTGAGGGTGCTGGAGCCGCCGGGGTTGCGCAACACCTTGAGCGCGGCCCGGTCGGGCGCACTACCCAGCAGGCTCTCCACTACCGCGTGACCCTGGGTACGCAGGCGGGCGGCCTCCTGGGGCTCGGGCTCCACGAGATAGAAGCGGAAGTGCCGCAGATAGGGCTCCAGCTCCGGAAGCGGCCCGCCCCGGGCGCCAACGTCCAGGCAGTAAAGGGGCCCGTCCAGCAAAGCGTCAAGGACTGTGGCGCGGGCCGTTCGCCGGGCCAGCGTGCGCTCCACCGACTGCATCTTGGCCGAGAACTCGGCGCCGTGATCCAGTCTCAGGTAGCGGGCGCAGATTGCCGCCAACAGCCGGCGGACCATGTCTTTCACGGGGCTCACTGTCTGCGGCCGACCCGCTGCGGCTTGCGGCGAAACACGAAGTTGCCCCGCCCCTTGTAGGTGGTACGCGGGGGGATAAGCTCGAACCCAGCGCCCGTGAGCCTCTCGCGCACCTCATCTAAGCGCTCTCCCGTGTGCGGAAGCTCCACGAGAATGGACTCCAGCCGGGGG
>CAYWTP010000011.1:0-31811 GCA_964461215.1 uncultured Ectothiorhodospiraceae bacterium
GAGACGTTGGTCATGGTCAGCACAAACCCTGACACGCGGTGGCCCGGGGACGACTATGTCTACGTCGAGTGGGGCCCCGGCTTCTATGCAAGACACCAGGAAAGCTACCCGGACCTCGAGCGGCCTCCGCAAGTCGTCAACATTGGCTGGCTCGGTATTCAACTGATACTGGCCAACGGCGGCTCCTGTTTCCTGCCCATCCGCATGGCCCGGTCGCTGATCCATGCGGGTCGCCTCTTTCAGGTCACTTCGGCACCTGAGTTTCCCCACCCGGCCTACATGGTCTTTCCGCGTAAGGCGGACACCGAGGTTCTGCAACAGGCCGTACAGGGTTTGCGTGACCTCGCACACGAGGAGCAGGAGCAATCGTGAAGCGGCCGACCGAGGATGCGCAACTTCCACACTGTCGGCCTTGCCTTAATCCGGCGGATGCACAGGCGGCGCGTCAGGCAAAGCAGCGATTCAGCGTCTGATGTCGTTCCAATATGGTCGCCGTGGCGGGGCATGCGGCCTGGCCACTGCGAAGCATGGTTGAAACAGCCCCCGCACCACAGCGTACTGCCGCTCCCAATGCGATCCAGCATAGTGATATAGCTGCACGTGACGATGTCCGCGCCCCGCAGAGGCGGATCGTCGCGCGTTACTTCCGTCGGCTCCCGTTACTCGTCAGGGCTATTCAATTGTTCCAGCAAGAACGCTTGCAACGCGACAGCATTGTTGTGTGACTCGTCGCGTGCGCTAAACAGGAGTGTTATGGGTCCGTCGCGCGCAGCTTCCACCAGGCCTCGCCAGTGCTCCGGGTGCTGCAAGAGCTCGGCTCGATAGCGTCGTTGGAATTCCGGCCAATGCTCCGGGACGTGGCCGAACCAACGCCGTAGCGCGTCACTTGCGCCCAACTCCTTCGCCCAGAGATCCAACTCCAGGGAATCTTTGCGAATGCCCCTCGGCCAAAGGCGTTCCACCAGTATACGTCGTCCATCCTTCGGCCCGGGCGGCTCGTAAACCCGCTTTACAGTGACCACAGCAGGGGCGCCTTCCAGATGCCGCGTGTGTAGCAGTCCAGCATTCCCACAACGGGAATCGCGAACAGCGTCAGGGACAGCCACGTGACGAGCTGGGCCCCCTCGAAGACCTCTTTGTCTTCGAGTTGGAAGCGCAGCTCCAATTCGGCCCGGAAGCAGGCTACCAGAATTGTCCAGGCATACTGCTGATCGTGACGGCTCCCGTCGGCTGCCTGACGGGCCTTGCGTACCCGCACCAAGCCAATCTGGTGACCACTGGACAGGTGGCCTAGCGCGGGGGGCCTTTGCATGAGGCTTCAGCTCGCCCTACAGATGGCTGGATAACTGCGATGACCCTGAGTCGCATCATCGGCATGACCCGATGACAAGGCCTCAAGTCCGAAGTCGCCGCGGATGGCACCCAATAGCCGTTGGATCCCGTCCGGGCTTTCACATCGCAGAGCCTCGGCGGCCATAATGCGCATGGTGGCCATCGTGACGCTGCGCACCGCCCACTTCACCTTGAGCAGTGCTGCCGGGCTCATGCTGAGTCCATCGAAACCCATTCCCAGCACAAGCAGCGCAATGGCAGGATCACCAGCGATCTCACCGCATACCGTTACCGGCTTGCCCAAACGATGCGCCGAGTCGGCTATCTCTTTGAGCGCCCGCAGCAGTGCCGGATGAACAGGGTCGAGACGCGCCGACACCTGCGGATTGTTACGGTCTGTGGCCAACAGGAACTGCGCCAAATCGTTGGTTCCGACCGACAGGAAGTCGATCCGACGGGCCAACGCGTCGACTTGGTAGACTGCCGCCGGGACCTCGATCATGACCCCAACGCTAGGCCGTGAAACGGAAAGCCCTTCATCCAGCAACTGGTCTCTGGCCTGCTCGAGCAACTGCAGGGCCTGCTCCAACTCATCGAGCCCACTGATCATGGGAAACAACAAGCGCAGATTGCCCAAACCGAGGTCTGCACGCAAAGCCGCCCGCAGCTGGGTCAGAAATATGTCGGGCCGATCCAGCATGAAACGGATCCCCCGCTGACCATACGCGCCACTGATCCCTAGGTCGCGGAGGTAAGGCAGTGGCTTGTCTCCCCCTACATCGAGAGTGCGAAGGGTCACGGGAAACGGACTCATGGCTTGCAAGGCTTTTCGATAGAGCTGCTGCTGTTCCAGTTCGCTGGGTAGGCGATCGAACAACATGAAAGGCAACTCAGATCGGTACAGACCGATTCCCGCTGAACCGGCGGCTGCCGCCACCTCGAGGTCCGCGCTGAGGCCCGCATTGATGAACAACCCGACGCTCTCGCCCTCGGCGGTCACGGCATCAAGCTTTCTCAACGGCTCGAGACACTCGCTCGCACGCCGCTGACTCTCGATCGAACGCTCGAACTCGTCACGTAGCGACGCACTCAACCGCAGATGCACGTGACCAACGGTACCGTCTATGGCGAGTTCTTGGCCATTGAGGTGGGCCAAAGGCAAACCGGATACGCCCACCACCGCTGGTATGTTCAAGGCGCGCGCCAAGATGGCAGAATGTGACAGGGACGAGCCGTCACCGGACACGATTCCGACCAGATTTCCGCCCTGCGCCTGACCGATATCGAGGGCGCTCAGACGCTGACCGATGAGTACCGTGGGCACCTGACCGATCTCAACCACATTGGCTTCGCCCAGCAGGTGGCTCAGGATACGTCCCCCGAGTGCGCGGATATCCGCCGCGCGCTCACGTAGATAGAGGTCGGGCATCGCGTCGAAGCGAATGGCGTAGGATTCAATGGCCCGGGAGACTGCGCCAGGCGCCCAGTTGCCCTGCCCTATCTCGGTCAATGCCGTCTCCAAAATCTCGGGACTGTCCAACAGCAACTCATAGGCGCCGAACAGGGCGAGGTCCGCCTCGGAAAGCCGTCCGGCCAAATCTTTGTTGAGGGCGGCCGTTTCCTCGCGCACGGTGCGGACGGCGTCACGCAGCCGCGTTTCTTCAGCCTGCTTATCCGACACCAGGCGATCGGGGATACTGCCGAGCGGGCCGGACTCTATCACCACGACACCGCGGCCGATGGCCAAGCCCGGGGCACCGGCCAGTCCCTCGATCCGACGTGGTGCGGTCCCCTGCGGGCGGCATACCCGGCACCACTCACCGCTGGCTTTCGCATACGCGATGGCGCCGCCAAGCTGTGCCGCAAGCGTGGTAAGCAGCGCTTCATCGGCGTCGTCGAAGCGGCGTGCCTCGCGCTGTCGCACCAGCAATATCCCTTGGACACGTGTCTTGTGTACCACCGGCACGCCAAGAAATCCTTTGTAGCGCCCATCTCCGGCCTGCAGCAGGAACTGCCGATCGAGTTCTAGGGGTACTTGTTCGAGATTCAGTAGGCGACGGCTCTCGGCGATCCGGCCGATCAAGCCCTGACCGAACTTGCAGTGGACGTTTCCGACGACCCGAGACGACAGGCCATCGGAGGCCGCTATTACGTGGCGCCGATCATCTTCGTCTGTGAAGTATACCGTGCAAACATCGACGCCCATGACCTCGCGTGTTCGACCGACCAATACGCTCAATGCGCTCTCCAGGTCCGGCGCCGAATCGACCTCGCGCACGACCCGTGTCAGCTCGAAAAGAAGCTGGCCGGATTTCGACGCCGCTTGAGCCATGACCACCAGGATCGCGTCAGTGCTCGCCCTTGGTGCGAAGCAGTCCCGCTAATCGATTGCCTTGCTTTTGCGGTCCCCCGAGAGGGAACAGCCGATGCAGGTAGCCATTCGAACCGAGGTCCGCACCCCATACCTTGCGGAAGTGGCGAATCATGTCACGGACGCTCGCCTGGGACCCGTGACCAGCGTAGTACTCACGCAGAAACCGAATCACTTCCCAATGCTCGGCGTTGAGGACCAAACCTTCGCGCGCCGCCAGCGCCTTGGCGAACGCTTCAGACCAGTCAGCAGGCTCAACCAGGTAGCCTTCGCTGTCGGTCAGAACCTCTCGGCCGTTCACATCCACAGACTGGGTGGTCATACCAGGGTACGCATTGCTCCCGGCAGGAAATAACCCAGGGGTGCCGGTCGAATCGTTTGCGGCTTGCGTGATCGACCAAAGATCGACCAATATCTCACCGTCCAGACGACCATGGAAACGCTCCACCCCGGACACCAGGACCTTGCCGCTGCCTGGCGGCAGGTCGAAAAAGGCAACGCCCGAACGATCAGTCATAACCGGCCCCACGACTTGATCATCGGCATCCATTTGCAGCACGACAGGGGTGCGCTTCAATGGTTCATTCGTGAATTTCATGGCCACGCGTACAGCGATCATTGTCTTCTCTCCAATTCGTTTGCCTCGTCGAGCCCGGTCCGAAACCACATGGTTCTCGCCCGATACTCGGGGCGAGAAATGCGAACCAAATTGAGCGCAACCTTCTCGACCGGGTCTGCCTTAAATCTGCGTCGAAAGTCGGAGCTGACTCCCAGACCAGAAGCCCTACTTTTATACTTTATCAATATATGCGCACGGAGTACTTCTATAAAGCGAATTTTTTCATGCGTTGATATCGCCTATTTCGATACACAATGGGCGGCTACGTGACTTCTTGGCTTCCGTCCGACTTCCTGCCAGCAGGTCACATGGGCTCAAGAAACGATCTCACATAGCGACTGGAACACCCAGGGGACACGATGCCAAACGAACGAGAACTCGCGGAAGCGGTTCGGCAGGCCTGCCTTGAGGTGGCCTTGGATGCCTATGAAAGTGCGGGAATCAGCGGGCTATGCGGGGATGGACGCTGGGAACTTGCCGTTCAAGCCATCCGATACCTGGATCTACGACCTCTGTTGGATAAGGCGGCCAAGGACAAGGCCGCATCGAATGAATAGAATTCGCTTGCGCGACGGATCGATCGAGTCTGACCCATTGGTCTCGCTCTTCTAATCATCCGGGCCTTCCGCAAGCCCGGCGTCCAGCCCCAGGGCGGGGATCTGGGGCATGGAGCTGCCGATGAGGCCCTGCATCTCACCGTACATGCCGACGGTGTTGGTGACCACGCGCTCGATCTGCTTCTCGCGCTCGCGCCACAGCTTCTCCATGGCGCGGCGCTCGCGGGCGAGCTGCGCCTGCGTAGCGGTGAAGGCCTCGACGATACCCTGCACCCGCGCGCGGAACTGATCGCCGGCCAGATAGCGGTAAAGCAGCTCCATCTTCTCGTTCTTGCCTTCGGAGGCGGCATGGGCCAAGGCCACCTGGATAAGCTGCTCGCGCAGGGCCAGGGCCAGGGCTGGCCAGCTCTTCAGATCACTCACCCAGACGCCGTCGAGGCGGCCGAAGCCGTCCACGGCTTCGGGCAGGCACGGAGACCAGCACGGCCACTGCGGCGCCCACGGCGCGCTGGTCTTCCTTGAGCTTGTCCAGCCACGCCGGGCTCCGGTGCTTGGTATTCTTGGTCTCCCATACGATGGACCCGCAGTCCTGGCCGCGGCCATCGGCGACCCGCTGCACGATGTCCGCACCGCGCATGCCCTTGGGCACCGGCTCGATGTGGTCGTGCGGGAACCGGCGCTCCAGCTCGGCCTGCATGCTCGCGCCAAGCTCCTCGCGCACCTGGGCCGCCAGAGCCTCGGAGACCTCGATGCGGGTCCCGCAATTGGGGCAACGAATGTGCGTTTCCATCGGTCGTAGCTCACCCCCGTGATGAATTTCCCATGATGGTACATGGACGGCATTGCAGGTCGTGACAATGCCCGCAACGTCCGCGACAATTCAAGCCCATTCTCAGTGATCCCCGTGTCCCCATGGTGAATCTCCCATGACCGGCAAACGGACCGCACCCTGCGGCACCTGGCGCTCACCCATCACCGCCGATCTGATCGTGTCGGAAACCATAGGTCTGGGTGCGACCCAGGTGGACGGTCACGACATCTATTGGACGGAGAGCCGCCCTACCGAAGGCGGACGTCAGGTCATCGTCCGCCGCTCGGCCGATGGCCGTATCGGCGACCTCACCCCACCGGGATTCAACGCCCGCACCCGGGTGCACGAGTATGGCGGCGGCGCCTACACGGTGCACAAGGGGACCGCGTACTTCTCCCACTTCGATGATCAACGAGTCTATAGACAGGCACCGGGGCAGGCGCCGGCACCCGTCACCCCGGCGGGCGACCTGTGCTATGCGGACGGCATCGTGGATGTGGCCCGGGGCCGCCTCATCTGGGTGCGGGAAGACAGAGGCGGGGCCGGCGCGGAGCCTGAGAACTGCCTGGTGGCCCTGAACCTGGCCGCCGCACAGGAGGATCCCGGCACGGTGCTGGCCGCTGGCCACGACTTCTATGCCTCGCCGCGCGTGAGCCCGGACGGAACGCGCCTGGCCTGGCTGTCCTGGGACCACCCGGACATGCCCTGGGACGGCACCGAGCTGTGGGTGGCCGGTTTCCAGAGTGACGGCTCCCTGGGACACGCCCAGCTCGTAGCGGGGGGGCGCAACGAGTCGATCTTTCAGCCGGAGTGGGGCCCCGACGGAAACCTGGTCTTCTGCTCGGATCGCAGCGGCTGGTGGAATCTGTACCGCCGGAGCGAGAGCGGGATCCACTGCTTGTGTGAGATGGAGGCCGAGTTCGGACTACCGCAATGGGTCTTCGGCATGTCCACCTATGCGTTCGCCGAGGACGGGACCATCGTGTGCACCTACACCCGGGGCGGGCTGTGGTATCTGGCGCGGCTGGACCCGGGAACGGGGCGGCTCACGGAGGTGCAATGCGCTTACACCACCATCGGCGATCTGCGGGCCGGGCCGGCCGGGATCGTATTCTGCGGCGGCTCGGCCCGTCAGGACACCACCATCGTGCGTTTCGACCTGACAAGCGGCAGGTTCGAGGAGCTGCGCCGCGCGAGTCTTCTCGACGTCGAGCCGGGATTTCTGTCACTGCCGGAGACCATTGAGTTTCCCACCGGCGAAGGCCTGGCGGCCCACGCGCTGTACTACCCCCCGACAAATCGCGACGTCCAGGCACCGGCGGGCGAACGCCCGCCCCTGCTGGTGCGCAGCCACGGCGGGCCCACCGCGGCCACCAACACCACGCTGAAGCTGGTCAACCAGTTCTGGACCAGCCGGGGCTTCGGGCTGGTGGACGTAAACTACGGCGGCAGCACCGGCTACGGCCGGGCATATCGGGAGCGCCTGAACGGCAGCTGGGGCATTGTTGACGTGAACGATTGCGTGAACGCCGCCCTTTACCTGGTGGGCCGGGGAGAGGCCGATCCGGAACGTCTGGCCATCCGGGGCGGTAGCGCCGGAGGCTATACGACTCTGGCGGCCCTGACCTTCCGGGACACCTTCAAGGCCGGCGCCAGCCACTACGGCGTTGGCGAGCTGGAGTCCTTGGTCCGGGAGACCCACAAGTTCGAGGCGCGGTACCTGGATCGGCTGATCGGCCCCTATCCCCCCTGCCAGGATCTGTATCGGGAACGCTCACCGATTTATCACACGGAGCGCTTGTCGGCCCCGGTCATCTTCTTCCAGGGTCTGGAAGACGCGGTGGTGCCACCCGACCAGGCGCAGAGGATGGTGGCGGCCCTGAAGGCCAAGGGCCTGCCGGTAGCCTACATTCCGTTCCCCGGCGAGCAGCACGGATTCCGCCAGGCTGCCAACATCAAGCGCGCGCTGGAGGCGGAGCTGTACTTCTACGGCAAGGTCTTCGGCTTCGCGCCGGCCGACTGCATCGAGCCGGTTGAAATCCTCAACCTGTAGCAGGAAACGGCGCCCGGAGGCGCCCTTTCCTTAAGTAATGGGCCTTAAGTACAGGCCTTGTCTCTCTTCGCGTCTCGGCGGCGTTGGATGCCCAGAATCCCCGCGGCCGATGCAAAGAGCAACATCGCTGGCGGGAGCGGGACGGCAGCCAACGAGTCACCCGCCGCGAAATCCTGGGCCCAATAGGTCTGATAGTTATTGGGAAAAGGGCTGGGGAAGACGTCATCCGGCTCGAACAGATACGCGACGCCGATATCCGCGAAGGCGCTCGACAGAATGTTCTCGCGGTGACCGGCACTGCCCATCCAGCCGACACCCAGACCGTTGCTCTGCCGGGCCGTGTACCATTCATCCCATTCGGCATCGCCCCAGCCGGCGCCAACCTGGTCCCAGGTGCCGAAGCCGCTGCCGCCCATTGATTGGTCGAAGGCGCTGAGCTCCGAGAGATCGAAGGTCCCGTACATGACGTCGCGGGCCGCATCGACCGCACCGGTCTCCACGAAGGTACCCGACCCGGAGTCGTAGATACGGCCTGAGCCGGCGGCGATGTTCTCGCCTACCGCACCGCCGGGCTGGTTCCAGTTATAGCCGGCGGCCAGGACCCGGTCGCCCGGCGTGCTGCCATCCGAGCCGGTGTGGGAGAAAAAGTCGTTGGCCGACATGTCCTGCACCTGTACGACCGCCGCGTCCCTGAGCCGATCATCGGGCGCCAGAGCCGACAGTCCATGGAGGCTTCGCTGTAGATTCACCAGGTCCAGAACCTGAACCTCACGGGGATCCCACAAGCTGAGGGTAGCGGCATGGACCGCCGATGCTGCGACGAGCCAGACGCAAGCAAGCAGCACACGACCATACGCGGCCATATCCTATTCCTCCCCTTCAGGTCCACACGGGTTCGCGCAAGCGCATGCCGGGGTCTGTTCGAGACACCGTGCCGGTAGTCTACCTAATGTCAGTCGTGGGCGAAAATCCGATTGTGTGAGCATGCCCACAGATCGAGACGACAAGTGCAACGTTGGAGAAGGGTGAGTGTCTGCGCACCTCCACGGCACCGACCGGGCTGCAAGACCCGCAGCGAGCCCTAGCCCCGGAGATGCGGCGGGTAGTCGGGAAGTTGGGTGGGGCAGCTACGGGCGAGGATACGAAGCCTGCCCCCGCCGTGCCCGCGTGCGTCGCCTCACTCGCGCGCGGCGTCCTTGCGCAGGCGTTCCGTGAGGCTGCTGACGGCGCGGTCGAGCAGGGGCACGTCCTCGATCACGGCGGCCGTGCCGCGCCGAAACTCGATGGCCAGCCCGTGCAAGGTGGCATCGGCCACCTTCAGGCCGCGGCGGTTGGTGAACAAGTAGGTGCCGGTCACCGGGCTGACCCAGGTGAGCCTTGCCCGCGCCGGAGTCCCCTCCGGGGGCCGGAACTCGATCCAGTCCCCGATGCGGAGCTGCTTGACCAGGGCCACGTGCTCGTCTTCCACCGCCGGCGCGTCCGCCATCTCCCCCACGTCGGTGACGATGATTTCTTCAATCTGGCCGCCTTTTTCCAGGTCGCCCCAGGCATCGGGCAGGTCGAACTCGTCCAGGAAGCCCGTGTTCGGCGTCAGCGCGCTGCGCAGCTCCTCGAGCAGCGTGGAGACGGCCAGGTTGCTGGCCACCTCGCCGGCATTGGCTCCGCCCATGCCGTCGGCGAGCACCACGATGCCGGCATGGACATCGGCACCAATGGCGTCCTCGTTATGGGAGCGCTTACGGCCTACGTCGGTCATCAAGCTGATCTGCAGCGCCTCCTCCAGCGCAGTGGGCTGGATCCCTTCGCCGGCGGCCGGAAACGGCTCGCGCACGCCAATCAGGATGACCGATATGTTGTCCTTGCCGCCGTTCTCGTTGGCCATATCGACCAGGGCCCGACCGGCTGCATCCAGGTCGTCGCGCTGCGCAATCAGCGTGGCCTGCACGCTGGCATCGTCCACCAGATCGCTCAGGCCGTCGGAGCACAGCAGGTAGAGATCACCGGGGGTTACCGGCTGCTGCTGCACGTCGGCGCGCACCGCCTCTTCCACGCCCATCGCGCGAGTCACGATGTTCTTGCGTACCGAGGCCTTGGCCTCGTCGGGCGTGTAGAAGCCCTTGTCCACCAGCTCTTGGACCAGGGAGTGATCCTTGGTTATCTGGGTCAGCTCGTCCCCGCGCAATCGGTACAGCCGCGAGTCGCCCACGTGGGCAACCGTCGCCTGGTCGTCGTGGAACACCACGGCCACCAGGGTGGTGCCCATGCCTTTGCACTGGGGCTTGCTCTCGGCGGTGTAAAAGATGTGGCGGTTGGCCTTGGCCGCTGCCTCGCGCAGCATCTCCGCGTAGGCCGACACGTCCTCCGCGGGGACCTCGACCGTCTCGGCAGGCTGCAGCGCAGGCGCGGCCTGGCCGTCCCCCTGGGGGGCAGGCGGCCGCACTGCCGCGGCGTGCAGGCTGGCAAGCTCCGAGAAGAAGCGATCTCTGTCGGGCTTGTCAATATTCAGCAGGATCAAGCCTTCGTTGATCCGCTTCAAGAGGCCGGGCAGGGACTCCAGCAGCCGGCTGCGCTCCTCGGAGGTGCGTTTGGGTATGACGCTCCAGAGCAGGTCATCCATGGCCTTCAGCGCATCGTGCCAGGGCTCGCTCTCGCCACCGTCCTTGACGTAATGCAGGATCAGCAGCTCCCTCCAGGGATCCAGGAAGACCTCCCGCAGCACGGCCGGTACCTCCCGCTCTTGCAGGCGTTGCGACACCGCCTCCTGGGCGGCGGCAGTGGCCAGGCGCAGGCCCTCCCGGGCCTGAATGGCGTCCGCGGACTCTGCCGCGGACTCGCTCGCCAGGGCCTGCTCCCGGGCCAGAAATTCGTCCAGCTCCGCCAGCATGCCGGCGAAGATCCCGACGTCGTCCTCGAACTCGTTGAGGATGCGGTGCACGACCCGCTCCGCCTCTTCGTACAGCGCGGCATCGTCCCGGTTCTCCTCGCCGGCGCCGACGGCGGCGGCAGCCAGCGTATCCAGCAGCCGGCGGGCCGGATGCGAGCGTTTGGAGAAGAAGTCCTGATCGAGAATGGCGACCTTGAGCACCGGGATCTGGAGGCGGCCGATGAGTGCCTTCATGGCATCGGGCAAGTGCTTGTCGTCCAAAATGTAATCGAACATCATGGCCACGATGTCGATCGTCGCCTGCTCCAGCGGGCGCATGTTGCGGGCCATGTCGCTGGCTCTGAGATCGCGCACCACGTTGGCGGTGCCGCCGGCCAGGGCCTCGGCGTCAAGCGCAAGCCCGGCGCCTGCAATCGCCGCGGCACCACCGCGCTGCAGCAGGGTCAGCCCCTGCACCACGGCAGGTGCGGGACCACCGCCTGCGTAGGCGTGCTCGCCGCCGGGCTGGGACGCGCTTGCCGCCAGCAGCTGCTGCAAGGTCGCGAAGACGTTCTCCCCTACCGGCATCCCCGTCACGCCGCCGCCGGAGGACCCACCGAAGACCGCGGCGGGCACCGCCCCGGGGGCCCGCTCCACCTGATGATCACCTTCGGTACTCGCGCGCCGGGGAGCCGCCGGCCGGGCGACCGGGGTCTGCATGCCGTAGCGAAGCTGTGGCAGCACGCCCTTGGCGGCAAGCGTCCTGTTCAGGTCCTGGTACAGCTCAGGCATGGTCGCCACGACATACTTGTCGAACAGCTTGAGCACGATGAGCCGGATCTCGATGTCGGCCTCGATGGACTCGCAGGCATGGCCGAAGGCATTGCAGATCGCGTCCGGTCCCAGGGGATTGCCCGCGCCCTCCAGATTCCGGTCGCCGACCAGGAAGCCGATGCGTTTGTCCAGGACGAAGAGCTCGTTGCCGCAGACGCTCTCGAGCTTGTCGACCATGGTCTTGACGGCCAGAGACTGCTCCAGCTCGTCGTCTTCCACCAGGGAGAGTTCCAGGGTGGGAGCCAGGCCCAGCACCTCCTGAACGTGTGGTGAAGGCGCCGTGGGCCGTCTTGCCGGCGTTTCCCGGACTCCCTTCTCGAACGCCGACTCCACGCTTGCCCGTTGCAGGCGCACCTCCCGCATGGCATCGAAGTAGCGGGTCTGAATGGTATTGTTCTCCGCCCTGTCGGCAAGCTCGAACAAGGTGTCGTCCACCTTGTCCATCATGACCCGCACGGCAGCCACCAGACGGCTTGCGACCATGGTCCGGCATTCGGCCAAAAGGCCGGTCACTTCCGTCGAGATGGAACCGTTCTCTCCTATCTGCTCGGTCTTCATCGGCTCTGCGCAAACGCTTCAGGTTTGATTCACCCGTGACGGGAACACCGCGCTACGGCCCAACCGCAGCGAATATCGCCGCGAAGTTGCCCGCGACGGGGCCAGCGGGCCGCTCCTGCTTGTCCCTGGATCCAGTCAGTCAGCCCCGTCCACGCCTCCCTCCCTGTGGCTTTGGGCAATTCTCGGCGTTACCTGTAACGGCCGCTGGCCTCTGGACCTTTAAGTGCAGGATTGCGCGAACCGCGAACTCACCCACAGAAACGTCAGGGTATTGGCGGGCAGGTGCGAGAAACGTGACGCGGGGCACGTCTGCAGCAGACGGCCGGGGGGCGCTAAAGTCACCGGCGGCGCGGCCGCTATCCGGGAAACAGACCTACCTCCGCTCGGAGCCCTTTAATCTTACACAGGCAGATCGCGGTCAGAGCGATGTCGCACAGCAGCGCAACACAGGCAGGGCGCGAAGACTCCTGGGACGTGAAGGGCAAGCTGATAAGCTCCTCGGAGCTGGTCCATGAAGTGGCAGGCCTGGTCTCGCCGCCGGGAATCTATCTGCGGGCACTGGAGCGGATCCGCTCGCCGAAGGCCTCGGCAAGCAAGGTCGCCGAGGTGATCTCCACCGATCCCAATCTCACCGCCCGCCTGCTCAGGCTGGTAAACAGCTCCTTCTATAGTGTCCCCATCAAAGTCGATACGGTCTCCCGGGCCATCAGTCTGATCGGACTCAAAGAGCTGGAGAGCCTGGTGGTCGCCGTCTCGGCGGTGACGTCCTTCTCGAACATCGCGACCACCCTGGTCAACATGGACACCTTCTGGCGCCACAGCGTCTACTGCGCGGCCATCGCCAGGACCCTCGCCAGACGCTGTGGCGTCCTGCATCCCGAGCGCCTGTTCGTGGGCGGACTGCTTCACGACATCGGCAGCCTGGTCCTGTACAAGCAGCTTCCGGAGATCTCCCGTGACCTGCTGCTGCGGGCCAACGGCGACGAGCTGGGCCTGTATCGTGCCGAGCTGGACGAGCTGGGTACCAGCCATGCCCACCTGGGCGGCCTGCTGCTGCAGATGTGGATGCTTCCCGAGGGATTGCGCGAAGCGGTGGCCTACCACCATGAGCCCGCGCTGGCCAGCGGCGGACGAATCGAAGCCTCCATCGTCCATGTGGCCGACATCCTCGCCAACGAGTCGGGGCTGGGCGCCTTCTGCGAATTTCCGGAGCAGCCTGCCGGCGTAGACCCGGCCGCCTGGGAGGCCCTCGGCCTGACCCCGGAGGATTTCGACCGCGAGCAGATCATCGGCGAGGCCGGGCTGGAGTTCCTGGAAACCGCCGCCCTGGTGACCGGGCAGGGCTGAGTGCGAACCACCGAAGTGCAACGCCAGGATCAGGAGTCTCCCGTGACCCAGCTCGCCGAGCGCAGGCGCCGCCCCCGGCTGGGGCTGGACGAGAGGCTGTTCATCCAGGTCCTGGCCTGCGACGCGGACCCCTCCCTGACCAATACCACGACCCGGTGCAGGACTCGTGATGCCTCCGAGAACGGGCTATGTCTGCAAGCCGAACGTCCCATCGAGCCCGGATGCCTTCTGAGCCTCTGGGTAAAGGTGGGAGCCCGACCGGGCACCTTCCTGATGACCGGCAAGAGCCGCTGGTTCAGGCCCGACGAAGACGGCGGAGCGTATCTGGTGGGCGTCGAGATCTATCCCGTCGAGCAGGAAGACACTGCGGCCTGGCGGCAGATGATCGCGGGCTGCTAAGCGGCCTGTGGCCCAGGCCAGTGGACCGCCACCACGCGGACTGCGCCGTGATTCAGCACGGACACCCGGCTCCGGAAGGTTACCGCCGGGCCGCGCGTACTCCCGCCCGCCACTGCCAAGGCGGCACGTGGGCCGTGCTCTTCCACAGTCCCCGGCGGGCGGTACGGGCCTCGCTCTCCAGCCTGTACAGGTGCTCAGCCCCGAATTCGGGGCTGGCCCAGGCATAGCCGCGGCGCACCATCTCGGCGTTGACATCCAGGCCGCTGTCGAAGCCACCCAGATACACCCTGGCAAGAACTTCCTTAGGGGTACTTCCGGCACCCACCTCTACCACCTCCACGTGCCGATCAAAGACCAAGCTCCCAAGCTGCTTGCGGGACTGGGCGCCGCCCGGCTGGTCCAGCTCCGGTGCATCGGCTCCCGCGAGGCTGACGAAGATCTCCCGCCCTCTGAGAAGAATGGAGAATGTGTCACCATCGGCCACGTAAACCACCTTGCCATACAGGATCGTGGACGGAGCCGCGAAAGCGACAGACCCGAGGACGGTGGCCAGCACAACAGCAGCCAGCCTACCGACGATGGCGGCTAAGCGTGACGCATGCATTCGACGATGAACCCCTCCAGAAGCTGGTAGCCATCGGCGTCGAAATCCACGAACTCCACCCCGATAAGCTGATTGCCTTCGCCGCTTGCCTGGCAGTAAACCGCCCGGCTCTTCATGACCACGCGCACCGGGCGACGGGAGGTGAAGGGCAACGTCAGACCGACCTCAATTGAGATGGCCTGCTCGGGATATGGCCGATGCCCAGGGGGCACTATGGAAGCGGCGGTATTGGCATCGCAGCCGAGCTGCAGTCCGACCCGGGACAGGTTGAGGACGGTCACTGGAACCGTCTGGCCGGCCGGCGTGCTTACCTCAGCGGCAATCTGGGAGTGCACACGGGGAAATTGCCGTCTGTCCTGATCGTCCGTCATGGGAACTCCAGTAGCCGTGTCCTGCGCGGAATCTCCAGGCCGTTGCCTGCATCGGGCCGCTACTTTACCCCACAGTGTAGCGGCAAGGTAATGGGTGGGAATTACACCCGACCATCTCTGTGCAGCAAGTCTGTTGGCTATCTGCCAAGGACCGTTTCTGAAGCCGGAACAGATCCGGCGCTGCCACCCCAGGGCGCAGAAACGCCTCGCCCCGGTACCGGCCCGTGGCTCACCTACGGTGACTCGGCCCCGACCGGTGCAGGCGCTTGAGCGCTTCGAGCTTGCGATACAGCGTGCGCTCGCTGACTCCCAGCTTGCGTGCCAGGGACCGCCGGTCGCCGTGATGACGCGCGACCACCTGCTGAAGATAGCGCTGCTCCACGGCCTCCAGGGTCACGATCGCGCCCCCGGGGCTGGCCACGCGCGAGGTCGCGGTCTCGACGCAGCCGCAGTCACCGGGAAGATGCGCGGCGTAGATGACGTCGCCGTCGGCAAGCAGAGCACCGTGCTCGAGTATGTTGCGCAGCTCGCGCACGTTTCCCGGAAACGTATACGCCTCCAGACAGGCCATGGCCCACGGGTCCACGGTGATCCGCCGATCCCCGGCGATGCGCCGTAGCAGGGCCTCGACCAGCAAGGGCAGGTCTTCGGTCCGCTCGCGCAGCGGTGGCAGTGCCACGGGGAAAGTGCTGATGCGATAGTACAGATCCTGGCGGAAAGCGCCCTCCTGGATCATGGCCTTGAGATCCCGATGGGTCGCGCAGACCAGGCGGAAATCCGCCTTGTGGGGCGAGACGCTGCCCACGGGCCTGTAGGTGCCGGTCTCGAGCAGCCGCAGCAGCTTGACCTGCTGGGTCAGGGGAATGTCTCCGACCTCGTCCAGGAGCAAGGTCCCTCCGCGTGCCGCCTCGACCAGCCCGGGCTTGCGCGCTACCGCCCCCGTGAACGCCCCCTTCTCGTGGCCGAAAAGTTCGCTCTCGAACAGGGTCTCCGACAGCCCGGAGCACTCCACCGGCACGAATGGGCCATCGGCATTGAGGCTTTGATCATGGATCGCCTGAGCCGCCAGCTCCTTGCCGGTGCCGGACTCACCTTGCAACAGAACGGCGGTGCGGCTGGGTGCGACCCTCTGGATAAGCTCCAACATCCGATTGAAGGCAGTGGAGCGCCCGACCATACCCGTGATCCCGGGGAGGATGCTGGCGGCGTGGGCCGGACGCAGGTGCTCTACCAGAAACAGCACCCCCCCATCCGGCCCCCGGATGGGCACCGTCTCCACGTCTACGTGCTCGGCGCCCCTGGGGGTATGGTGCACGTGCAAGACCCGTTGCCGCTGACCCGTATCCACGCTGTTGCGCAGCGGACACGTCTCCCCGGCCAGATCGCAGGGAATGTCGTAGTGGTGCGAAACGGCGTAACACAAGCGCCCGCACAGTGTGTCGCCACCGCCGTAGTCGCGGCGGTAGGCCTCGTTGGCGGCCAGTATGTGGTAATCCCGGCTCAGCACCACGGTCGGCCCATCGAAATAGCCAAGCAGAGCAGCGGCCTCCGCCGGGAGGGGTTCCAAAGCAAACTCTGTAAGCTCGGTGGCCATGGTGACTGCCAGGAATGTCAGTACCTGAGCATGCAGTATGCGACTTGTGGCAGCCGCGTGCCAACCACGAGCCTGCAACCGGCCCCATTTCGGGTGAGACGGCGTCTCGCGATTGGTAGGTTTTCAGGTACTTGGATGCCGATGGCCGGCCACAGAGGTTGGCAGTTGAGCTGTGATGTTGACTGGCACGCAGGTTGCCTCAAGTCTACATACGGGGCGGAATTCGGCGCTCCTGTGGTTCCGAAAGTCCTTCTGTGGCCCGGAACCGGTGGTCACACGAACGGCAGACCCGGTCTGCCGGCTTTGGGGAAACGACAATGCGTTATCTATGCCTCAACCTCGCTCTGGCAGCTCTGTATGGCTTCATCGTGAACAACCTTCATGGAACCCAGGCCCTTCTCGATCTGGATTACGTGTTCCTGTGGTTAATCGGCTCCGGCCTGCTACTGGGAGCGCTGGACGCCTCGGCATCGCCGGCATGCAGCCGGCTGTTCGGGTGCCTCCGGGCTGTCCTGGCTCGTATGCTCCCAAGGCCGGGGCGCCGGCAAATCCCGCCGGCTCTGCTGCTTCCTCCTCCCCGTTGACCACGGGAATATTGTCGCTCCGGACGTTTCTGAGGGCTGGTCCCGGCCCGGGCAAGCATTGCCCGGGCCGGGTTTCTTCGCTTGTGGACGACTCGCGGCGGCGGTTCGTATAATCCGGCCCAGTCCCGGACCCGCCGCGTGAGGAGCCGCTCCGCCGCGGGCTACGGCCGATTCACAGCTCCCTCACGTCGAGTTCTGCCGTGGCCCAGCCTGAGCCCTTGGCACGTCCCAGCCTGGTCCTGCTATTCGGCCCGAACGGGCCGCTTTCCGAGCACCATGATCCACCAGGCGCCTGTCCGCCGCGGATGGACCCGGACGGCGCGCGAGCCGCTGGCCGCAGGCTTTGGTGATGGGCGGGCGCTCCGCGGTGGTCCTGCGCATGCTGGGGATGCTCACCATGCTGTTCAGCCTCGCCATGCTGCCGCCGTTCGTGGTGGCCGAATGGTATGGGGACGGCGAGCGCCAAACCTTCGCCTACGCCTTCCTGCTGGTGCTGGCAGCCGGGCTCGTGTGCTGGCTGCCGGTACGCAATGAAAAGGCCGAATTGCACAACGACGACGCCTTCCTTGTGGTTATCGCCTTCTGGCTCGCGGTGTCGGCGCTGGGGGCGGTACCGTTCGCTCTGTCCCTGCACCCGCACATGCACCTTGCGGACTCGGTATTCGAGTCAGTCTCCGGCCTCACCACCACCGGCGCTACGGTGCTCTCGGGGCTGGACGACCTGCCGCACGCCATCCGCTTCTATAGAGCGGAGCTGAACTTTCTCGGCGGCATGGGTATCGTCGTGCTGGCCGTGGCGCTGCTGCCCATGCTCGGCATCGGTGGCATGCAGCTATATGTCGCCGAAACACCGGGACCGATGAAGCAGGAGAAGCTCACGCCCCGAATCACCGAGACCGCCAAGCGCCTGTGGTACGTGTACGTGGCGCTGACCGGCGCCTGCGCGGTGGCATTCTGGATCGCCGGCATGGACTGGTTTGACGCCGTCGCTCACAGCTTTGCCACGCTGTCCCTCGGGGGCTTCTCCACCCATGACCAGAGCATCGGCTACTTTCACAGCGCAGGCGTCGAGATGGTGGGGGGGATCTTCACGATACTGGCCGGAGTCAACTTCGCTCTGCACTTCGTCGCCTGGCGCTCCCTGAACATGCGCGCCTACCTTAACGACCCCGAGTTCCGCCTGTACATCAAGATCCTGGGACTGATCATACTCACCACGTGTGGCTATCTTTACCTCAGCGGAACCTTCGCCTTGTGGCCGTCCATCTATCACGGTGTGTTTCAGGCCAGCTCCATCACCGCCGACAATGGTCTGGTGACGACCGGCTATCCGGGTAGCTGGCCCCTGTTCCCGACTCTGCTGCTGGCCATGGCCAGCTTCTTCGGCGGCAGCGCGGGCTCCACCTGCGGCGGGATCAAAGCCGTTCGCTTTCTGCTGCTCTACCGGCAGAGCGTGCGTGAGATCAAGCTGCTGCTCCACCCGCGTGCGTACTTCACGGTGAAGCTGGGCAGCACGACCGTACCCGAGAAGGTCATCACCGCCGTCTGGGGATTCTTCTTTCTATACATCTTCACTTATTGCGTACTCTCGCTCGCCCTGGTTGCGCTAGGTGCGGATATCGTGACGGCCCTGGGCTCGGTGGCCGGCTGCCTCAACAACATGGGCGTTGGGCTGGGCGGGACGGCGGCCGGCTTCGGCCTTCTGAGCGTTCCCGAAAAGTGGGTCCTCAGCACCGCGATGCTGCTAGGCCGGCTCGAGATCTTTCCCTTCCTGATGCTCTTCGTGCCAGAATTCTGGACACGGTGAGCAAACGGGTGGTCACGGTGAAAAGGCGCGGAATCAGGCTCAAGCAACTCAGCGCGGACGATCCCGGGCTGCTCGATCTGCTGGAGTCCGATCTGTGCGCCGACGACGACGAGGCGGAGGACCCGGACGAGGCACGGGCGGCGCAAGCCGAGGTTCCGCCGCTCGGCGATGTCGTCCGTGAAGTCCGCGAAGGGCTGGAGGAAGCGTTGAAGCTGCTGGAACAGGCGATCGCGGGGAGCCGGCGGGACGACGGCACGGAGCAGCTCACGGCCGGGGCCGTTCCTGGCGCTCCCAGCGCGGATCGCATGCGTCGGGATGACCCGCAGGCTGCCGCCGGTCCACGCCCGAAGGCCGGGCGCTGAACGGCGGCTTCCGTATCCCTATTGCTGCTGGAGGTGTCTATGAACAAGCAAGAGATGACAGCCACTATCATCGCCGCCAAGACGGAGAGAGGCCTCACCTGGGAGAAGATCGCCGCCAGCATCGGCATGTCTCCCGTGTGGACGACGTCGGTCTGTCTGGGCATGAACAGCATGGGCGCCGACAAGGCCGCGGCCCTGTGCACCACCCTGGGCTTGTCGGCCGACGTGGCCGCGGCGCTGCAGGTCTGCCCGGAGAAGAAATGGGATCAGATCGTGCCGACGGACCCGCTGATCTACCGCTTCTACGAGGTCATGGGCGTCTACGGGTACTCCATGAAAGAGCTGATTCACGAGAAGTTCGGCGACGGCATCATGAGCGCCATCGACTTCACCTTGAGCGTAGACAAGCAGGAAGATCCCAAGGGTGATCGGGTCGTGGTCACCATGAACGGCAAGTTCCTGCCTTACAAGAGCTGGTAGGCGCCCGCGCAAGGGCGGCGAGCATGAAGATTGCAATCATCGGCGGCGGCATCAGCGGGCTGGCTACCGCTTTCTACATCCGGCAGCTTCGTCCGGAGGCCGATCTCAGCCTGTTCGAGCGCGAGCCCGAGCCGGGCGGCACCATGTACACTCGCAACGTCGGCGGGTACCGGTTCGAGATCGGCAGCAACGGCTTCCTGTCCAACAAGCCGGACACCCTGGAGCTGGTGAAAGCCGCGGGCGCGGACCATCTGCTCCTGCGCAGCAACGACACCGCCCGCATCCGCTACATCTTTACCGATCGCCTGCACCGCTTGCCGGAGAGCCCGCCGGCCTTCATCACCTCCAAGCTCCTGAGCCTGGGAGCAAAGCTGCGGGTCGCCGGCGAGATCCTCGTCCCGCGCAAACGGAACGAGGATGACGAGACCCTGCAAAGCTTCGGCTACCGCCGCGTAGGCAAGGCGTTCACCGACATCTTCCTGGATGCCATGTCCGCTGGCATTTACGCCTCCACGCCGGCCGTCATCTCCGTCAACGCCGCGTTCCCGGCGGTGGTGCGCCTGGAGCGGGAGTACGGGGGCCTGTTCAAGGGCATGCTCAAGAAGCGCCGGAAAGAGGCTGGCCCCGGCGGCGTGCTCATGAGCTTCAAGGGTGGTGTCGGCACCTTCGTGGACTTTCTGGCCGCCCGCCTCGACGCACCGCTATACACCTCGACGCAGGTCACCGCTGTTTCGCGCGACGGTGCGGGCTACGCCCTCAGCGCCGGCGCCCACAGCACGACCGTCGACACGGTGATTTTGGCAACCCCCGCCTATGTCAGCGCACGCCTGCTGCGCGACGTCGACGCCGACCTCGCTCATCAGCTCGAACAGATTGAATACTCCCCCGTGGCCGTGATCGGCCTGGGCTATGACGATCTGTCCCACCCGTTGGACGGCTTCGGGCTGCTCACCACCTCATCGGCCGGCAAGCAGATCCTGGGAGTGCTGTGGGACAGCTCGATCTTTCCGGACCGGGCGCCGCCGGGAAAGAAGGCCGTGCGCGTCATGATCGGCGGGCAGCGCAACCCTTCCCTCGCCCTCAAGGACGATCCGGAGCTGGTGGACATCGCCGTGCGGGGAGTACGCGAGACGATGGGGGTAACGGAGCAGCCGAGCGTGACCTTCGTCAAGCGCTGGGAACGCGGGATCCCCAATTACAGCCTCGGGCACTTGGCCAGGGTGGACGGCATCTTCCGCATGCTCGAGCGTCACCCCGGGCTGTATTTAAGCTCCAACGCCTACTACGGGATCGGCCTCAACGACTGCGTGGCCAACGCGCGGCGCTGTGCGGAGAAGGTCGTCGGACACCCCGTATGACCCGCTCTATATCGAGCCCCTGCGGGTCCGCCCCCCGCTGTCGATCGGCGAGCCGTAGCCCCACCCAGGCCCGTGAGTGCTCATAGGTTAGCTCTTAAGCCCAGTTCACGGTGTCCATGTAAGGTTTGCAGGACCGTCGGCAGCAGGAATGCTGCGATCGAGCCCACAGGGAAGTGTTCACGGCGTGTCCCGCAGGCCTCACATGGACGCCACGGCCTAAAGATCCAACCTATGCGTGAGTGCTAGCCCCGCTGCCACATCGCCATGGCAGCGGCGATTAGAAAGCACCCCAGCCCGCCGATGCCCAGCACGGCAATCGTGACCGTCCACGGGAAGCGGCTGCCATCCACCAGCCCCAGCTGCTGTAGTCCAAAGACAATCGCAGACAGTCCCACCAGCAATAGCCAGGCGGTGCCACCGGCCTTCACGAAAATGCTGCGCAGATTCATCCTTGCATCTCCGCTCCGCGGCATTGCAGCAGGCGGCGGGTCATGTGCAAGCGCACTGCGGCATCTTCGGTGAGGGAGTGAAACAGGTGATGGGGACCGGTGGCTGCGGCGATGCGTGCATCCAGATCGCCGCGGACTTCGCCATAGAATTCCAGCAGACGACGGTCGAAAGAGCGCAAGGCAGCCGTCAGCGGATCGTTGCGGTGGCGGGCCAGGACCACCTCCGCGCCTTCCCGGTAGACATCGCCCAGACAGATATGCACCGCCGAGAACAGCGTAACCCAGCCGTTGAACCAGAACATCAGATCGGTATCGAAGGCTTCGCCTGGCGGCGGCCCGTCCCGCAACACCTCGTGCAGCAGGTCCCGTTCCTTGACCGTCTCCACCTCGTCCAGAAGCACCGCTCTGCCATAGGCGTCGATGGTGGAGCTGGTGAGCAATATGGGCCGATCCGGATAGCGGGCCAGGACGAAGCTGGCGTCCTTCAGCACCGGCCTCAGCTTATCGGGATCGAGGGGATCGCGCTTCAGGCGCGGTGACGGACCCGCGTCCAGAACCTGCACTTGGTGGCCGCGCCGGCCCAGCTCCCGGACCAGACGGCCGAACACACCCTTGCCGAACAGATCCATCGAGAAATTCAGGGCTGTCTGCTTGTGTACCAGGCAGAGCTGAATCTCCGCGTAGCGCGGCGCGGACTCGACGATGTGGGCGATCTTGGCCACGGGGATCCGCTCCTTGAGCACGCCGTGCTTGTCCACCAGCACCTCTTGGTGGAACTCGTCGAAGCTGATCTGCAGCAGCACCCGTGCCGCCGGCCAGTGCCGAGGACGAATCTGTACGGCCTCGGCCATGGTCTTCAGGGCCTGATCGGTGACCTGCAAATCATCGGCAAAATCCCCGTTGAGCAGAATGGCGAAGGTGCGCACGTGCGGCATCGAGCCGATGGCGCGGGTGAAGTGATGCAAGTGACGGGTCAGGTCGCCGCCGGTGAACAAGACGCTGTCCGTGTGCTGATCCACCAGGGCATACAGCGGCTCCGGGTCGGGGACGTTCCTCATGGGTGGGCGCCAGATGAACATGCAGTGGCGGCAGGTCTGGGGACAGCCCATGGCCGGGATCAGCCCCAGCTTGGCAAACCGCACGGGGGCAACGCCCTGCTCGGGAAGCCCGTCCACCAGCGCCAGGCGTTCGTGGTCCTCCGGACTCAACATCCCTGCGTAGCGCTCCCGCTCCTGACGGCCCAGATCGCGGTAGGCCTCGGCATGGGTCCGGGAGAATAGCCTCAGCCCCTCCCAGAGATCGACGATCCGCTGCGTCAGCTTCTGGGGGTCGCCGCCGCTGCGCGCCAGCAGGCGCAGCATCTGCTCCCGCTGAACGGGAGAGTGAGAATGAGTGTCCAGCCAGTATCGGACATACCCGTGCACGAAGTCGGACGTGTCCGCCGACCGCTCCAGCAGATCCATGAGAAAAGCCCGCGAGGGTCCCCGGAACGCCGAGAGCACGGCAGCGCGGTAGTCGGCGTGGACGTTCTGGCGCAGCCAGTGGAAAGCATAGACATAGCTCAGCAGGAAGCTCAGGTCTCCGGCGTCAGGCTCAGCATTCACGAGCGCCGCCATCGCGCCGCTGGTCATGCGGTTCACTTCGGATTTGAAGCGCCGGCGCATGGCCGGCAGAAAATGTGCTCCCAGGTCCTCGGGCCGGGAGGCCGGCGCAACGCTGCGGGCGGTAGTGCTCATGGTCGCCGATTGTAAATGGCTATTCGCAGATGTGCGACAATCGTTCGCGGGCCAACGCCCGCCCCCACCCCGGGGCCAACCAGCGTATGCGCCAGCTTGCTGGCGAATGGCAAGGCCCCAGGGCCTTTCGCGAGCAAGCTCGCTCCCGGGGTGGGAAAAGGGGTTCCCTGGGGACCATGCCCACTCAGACCTCGCGCTTGCGGCGCAGAGCGATGCCCAGCGCCAAGCCCAACGCCACGGCACCGAGGGTAATCGTGCCGCCGAACACCCAGCCGCGCTCGCGGGCAAGGCGGCTTACCCAGCGCTCGACACTGACCTCCCGCACCTCCAGTGACTCGTGGTCCCGGGCCACGACCATGCCCCCGCGAACCAGGAAGATGGACAAATCATACTGGCCCAGGGGCGACTTGGCCGGCAGGCTCAGGCTGGTGTAGAAGAGCCGATCGTCCTCCACGGTCACCGCCGCCTCGTCCTGCATGTAGTACCCTTCGCGCCGCTTCAGGCGCAGAAAGGCGGTGCGCCAGCCTTCCATACCTGCCGGACCAGAGACCGCCCCCGCCTGGTCCAGTGCATCGCCCAGCCGCAGGCGGTAGCGCGCCTGCTCCTCGGCATTCAGCAGCTCGCCGACGGGCCGGGAGGACAGCAGATAGAGCAAACCCGGTGTACTCTTGACCACCATCCGCCCACCGTCGAGCCACACGAAGCCCCGCTTGACCTTCCGATTCAGGACCACTTCCTGCACGGGCGAGACTACCTTGACGATTACGTTCCCACCGTCGGGCAGGGCGCCGAAGAGCAGAAGCTTTTCGCCCTTGAACTGAATGCTGATGTCGACATGCCCAGCCTCCAGGCGCGTCACCAACCCCTTCCCGGCGGCCAGCGCCTGGCAAGCGAAACTGGTGCCGAGGCCCAGCACCAGGGTGCAGAGAACTCTGCGGATCACCGCAGCACCCGGGCCATGGTGTAGACCTCCTCCGGCACCAGCAGCAGGGTGGACAGCATCTTTAACGCTACCGCCAACACCAGCAACGCCAGCACCAGCCGCAGCTTGTTGGCGGGCAGGCCCATGCCCAGCCGCGCCCCCCACTGCGTTCCGAAGGCCGAGCCGAAGATGAGCAGCAGAGCGAGTAACGGATCCACCGCGTGGTTGACTCCGGCCTGCATCACGCAGACGGCGGCAGTCGTGAACAGGATGTGAAACAAGGAGGTGCCCACCACCACCCGCGCGGGCATGCGCAGCAGGTAGATCATGACCGGGATCTTCACGAAACCACCGACTCCCATTAAGGCGGTGAGGATCCCCACGAGCAGACCCAGGACGAGGGGGACCAGGATCGAGATGCGCAGGCTAGAGGCGGGAAACTCCATTACCCACGGCAGGCGGGCGGCAAGGGCGGCGAGCCTCTCGCCCGTTCCTGTGCCTGCGCCGGTCCGGCCCGCTCCGGCGGCGCTGCGGCGCAGAATGCTGCCGGCCGATTCGTAGAGCATCGACAGCCCCACAAACCCCAGCAGGGCTACGTACAAGAAGGTGACGATGTTACCGAACTGGCCGCTTTGTTGGAGCAACCGGGCCACGTAGACGCCGATGCCTCCCCCCGCCGAGCTCCCGATGATCATGATGAACCCCATCCGGAAGTCGACGTTGCCCAGGCGCCAATGAACGTAGGACCCACTCGATGCCGTGCCGGCGATGTGGGCGGAGGCCGTAGCCACGGCGACGATGGGCGTGACGCCGGTGAAGATCAGCAGCGGGGTGATCAAGAACCCCCCGCCCACCCCCACCATCCCCGACAAGAAGCCGACGACGGCGCCGTAGCATAGGATCAGCAGGACGTTCACGTCCATGTGGGCGATGGGCAGGAAAATGTCCACGGCTGGCCGGATCTTTGGTGACTGAGGTCCTAAGGCGTGTCCGACCCGTCGGGCAGATCCAGACCCTGAATGGTGGGGCACAGGTCAGAGGGTATGAACTCCGGCGGCACGATGAGCACCGGCACCGGCAGGTCCGATGCCAGCTTCTCGCTCAGACGCCCCAGACTACGGCCCAGCGCCAAGGCGGCACGCCGCTCGGTTCCGACGCCGTGGCGGCCGGCGACGACCATAACCACCCGCGGCTCCGCGGCGACCACCCGCCGGATCTCCGCCTCCGGTAGCCCCTCCACGATATGGTATTCAGGCAGCACGTTGCACATTGCCTTTATCTGCTCCGAGATGTGAAGAAGCGTCGCCTCCGCGTGGGCCCGGATGTCCTCCTTCATGCGCGTCTCCACCCCGACCCAGAAATTCAGCGGCGGCACGTCAAGCACGTGGATGAGGCCAAGCCGAGCCTCCAGGCGCCGGCTCAGGCGCGCGGCGATGCCGGCGGCCAGCACCGAGTTGCGGGAACCATCGATGGCCGCCAGCACCAGGCGGGGTGTCGTTGCATCGCTCATCGCTCAAGGCTCTTCATGGCAAGTGGCGCCGCGGTACCGGCACACCGCGGTGGCAGCCCTCGGCCCCCTCGTGCCGGCAGTCTGCCCCAGGGCCGGCCGGGCATCAATCTTCGCAGTGCTCTATCGAGAGGGATTCCTCCACCGCCCAGACACTCCGATCGGTGTTCGGTTTAGGCCAGACCGGTATGAGCCCCAAGTACCGCCGACCGAACGAGAATGCTGATGCACGCACCACTTTGGGTGCCCACGCTGGGTAAGCGCCCCATTGCGGGGGCCCGGTACCAGCGCGCAGACAGCGGAAAGCCGCGTGAAGCAAGCCCCGCACCGTTCCCGTGGCGTTTTCTGTGACGCGGCATACAATTTGTATGATGTTTCAGTGTACTGCTACCACCCCGTGGCGCGGATGCGGCAAAGCCGCATAAGGCGATCAGAACCGACCCGATTGCATTGCAACCACTGCTTGAGAGGGCGCGATCATGATGACCCTGCTGCTTGCCTGGCTCACGGCATTGCTCCTGGTGCTGGCATTCTTCACGGGCGCCCAGCGGCTGGACGACTGAGCCCGCACCGCGACTGTCGGCAGACGCCGTCCGGGCCGGCGCGTAGTCCTGTCGTCCCCGGTTCGCGCCAAGCACCGCGGCCGTCCGCGAGCACGCCCTGGCGTTGACTTCGACCGCCCGTCCGCCCACCATTGGGCTATGGCTCGCACCGTGGGCAAAAGAGTCCTCGCCTGTCTGGCTCTGCCAGCGCTGCTGCTGGCGGCGTCGTCCTGCTGGGCCATGACCTTTCCCGCAAAGCCGCCCAAGCAGGATTTCTTCGTTGATCAAGCCCATCTTCTGAGTCCCGAAGACCAGAAGGCCATCGACCAGACCGCACAAGCCCTGCTCAAGGACGAGCGGATCCCACTGTTCGTGGTCACCATCAGCTCCTTGTCGGCACAGGAGGCGACGGGACTGGGAATTGAGCAGTACGCCACCAAGCTCTTCGACACCTGGGGAATCGGCTCCCCCGACCGCAACTACGGTATCCTGTTGCTGGTCTCGGTGGGAGACCGCAAGGCACGCATCGAGCTGGGCGCCGGCTTTGAGCACCGCTATGACGCCCAGGCCAGCGACATCATGCAATCGCTGATCATTCCGGCCTTCAAGCGCGGGGACTTCTCCACCGGGATCCGCGATGGCGTGCGCGGCCTGGACGCCATGGCCAGGGGGCTGCAACTACCCAAGCCCACCGCCCCGTGGTGGTTCTGGCCGGCATTGATCGGCGGCGTGGTCCTGGCGGGGGTGCTCATCTACAACTTGTTCAAGAGCGGCCGATCGGGCTGGGCCTGGGCCCTGATCGCGGCCCTGGCGGTGATTGTCTTCTTCGTGCTGCGGGCGGCGGCCAGCAGCGGCGGCTCGGCCGGCGGCTTCGGCGGTGGCTCATCGGGCGGTGGCGGCGCCACCGGCTCGTGGTAGGTGCAAGGTCATGAAGAGCGCAAGCGCCCTGTTCAGCGATCAGGACCGCCAAGCGGTGGCGGCGGCCGTGGCCGAGGCCGAGAGAAGCACCGCCGGGGAAATCGTTCCCGTGGTGGCGTCGGTTTCAGGGCGCTATGACCGGGCCGAGGATCTTTTCGGTCTGCTGGTGGGTCTGGTAGCACTGGTGGTGGTTTGGACCCTGTTCCAGGGTACCACTCAGGCCGATTGGATCGGTGAAGGCATCCCCACCCTGGGCCTTCTCACCGTGGTGCTGGTGGTGGCGGTGGGCTTCGTCGGCGGAGCAGCCCTGGCCACCCGTGTTCCACTGCTGCGCCTGCTATTCATTCCCCGCAGCGAGATGCTCGATGAGGTGGAGCGGCGTGCTCTGGAGGCGTTCCAGCGCCGCCGCGTGCGCGCCACCGCAGGCGCCACCGGCGTGCTGATCTACGTGTCCTTGTATGAACGCATGGTGCGCGTGGTGGGTGATGACGCCATCGCCGCCAAGGTGACCCAGCAGGACTGGGATACGATCTGTGCTCTGGTGGTTGATGGTATGAAGTCCGGCGATCCCACCAAGGCCCTAGTGCAAGCAGTGCGCAAGACCGGCGAGCTGCTGACCAGGCATTTCCCCATCCAGCCCGGCGACCGCAACGAGCTCCCGAACGAGCTGACTCTCATCGACTAGAGCTGCATCCTTTACGGGCTGGAGCCGCACTAACCCCGTTCCCTACCCCACCGCCCCCTTCCTGCCCACTTATGCTGCGCCGCGTCAACTTCGCCGCGAGCTTGCCGATATAGACTGTGTCGGACAAATCCGTGGACGCGCCCGGACCGAAGGGTGGCTGTTGGGCAGACCCTGCGCGCGCGCGCCAGTGATGCGCGGGAGCTGTGATTCTGTACCCATCGGGTGCGTGCTTCCCAGCAACGAGCTATCGAGAGGATTCCATGAGCACGAAGCGTGCAGTATTGAACCGGTGGGTGATCGTGTTCGGGGCCGTGATGATCCAGCTGGCCCTCGGCGCAATCTATGCTTGGTCCGTCTTCACCAAGCTGCTGACCGAGCCGGATGGGGCCTACCGTTTCTCGGCCTCCCAGGCGGCCTGGGTGTTCTCCGCCAGCCTCGCTGTGTTTGCGGTGGTCATGGTCTTCGCCGGCCGCTGGCAGGCAAGGTTCGGACCCAGGCCGGTGTCTCTGCTCGGCGGTATCGCGCTGGGTCTGGGCTATGTTCTGGGCGGCTTGTTCGGCAGCTCATTCTGGGCCCAGCTACTGTTCATCGGAATCATGGGCGGCGCCGGGATCGGCCTGGCCTACGTGGTACCCATCGCGGTCGGCGTCAAGTGGTTCCCGGACAAGAAAGGCTTGATCACCGGCTTAGCCGTAGCGGGCTTCGGCTTCGGTGCAACCATCTGGGTGAAGCTGGCGGGATCGTGGTTCGGCGGACTGCTCAACACCACCCACGTGTTCGGGCTACCGGGGGTGCAGAGTGTGTTCGTCATCTACGGAGTCACTTTCCTCACGCTGGTGGTGCTGGGAAGCCTGGTCATGGTGAACCCACCCGAGGGGTATGCTCCGGCCGGCTGGACGCCGCCGGCCCCGACCAAGGGCAATGCTTCCGGTTCGGTCGAGTATTCCCACGGCGAGATGCTGCGCCGCCCCCAGTTCTACGCCCTCTGGAGCGTGTTCATGTTCTCCGCACTGGCCGGACTGATGGTCATATACAGCATCAAGCTCTTCGGCATCGACGCCCTGACCTACAACGGCGTGGCCGGAGCAGGAGCCATTACGGGCACCGCCATGGCCTGGTACGCCATCTTCAATGGCCTGGGTAGAATCGCCTGGGGCTCAGTCTCCGACCGCATCGGGCGCCGGCGCGCCATCGTCCTGATGGCCGCAAGCCAGGGAGCGATCATGCTGCTGCTGTATCACGGCTTCATCGTCTTCGGGCTTTCCCTGGGGTTCATCGTGGCGGCCGCGCTCATCGGCTTCAATTTCGGCGGCAACTTTGCGCTCTTCCCCGCCGCGACCGCGGACTTCTTCGGCAACAAGAACGTGGGCAGCAACTACGGCTGGGTGTTCACCGCCTACGGGGTGGCTGGAATCGCCGGACCTCAGCTTGCCGGGCTCTTCAAGGACATGGCCCATGGGGCCACCGAGCCCGTTTACTGGATGGCGCCCTTCATCATCGCCGGCGTGGCCTGCTTCGCCGGGGCGCTGATCATGGCCTTGACGGCTCCGCCCGAGAAGGCGCCGGTCCGCAAACAAAGCGGCAGGACGGCCGGCTCGGGACCGGCGACCAGCGATCCGGTGGGGATAGCCTCCAGCTCATGAATTCTGCTATGTCACATTCGGGGCTGGCGGTCCGGAGAGTCTTTCCGGGACACACCGTGAATACCCACGGCGCTGCGCAATCCGTGCTGGGCTTGTGGGACCAGCCCATGTCATCCCGGCATGGGCGCTCACCGGGCGGCGAAGGGCCACCGGCCCTTCGGTCCCGGTTCGCCCCTGTAGGCTCGATCGCCGGCATCCTGCCGGCGACGGTCCCGGAAAGACTCTCCGGACCTCCTCTCAAGCCGGGGCAAAGCTTAATGTGAAAAAGTAGAATAAGGAGCGTCGGCGAATCCGCTGCCTCATGACCAAGCGCGGGTACAGACTAGCCGTTTGAGGCAAGCCTTATTCCGCTAAGCTGCCAGCGTGCGCATGCGGGAAAGAAGTTGCGGTAGCTTGGGCGAATGTGGGTGATCGAAGTCGCGCAGGAGCCGCCCCGCAACACGAGCTGGTCGCACATGAACTTGCCGTTGTACTCGCCGAAGGCGCCGGTTGCCTGCACGTAGCCGGGGTACGGGACATAAGGGCTGGCCGTCCACTCCCATACGTCTCCGAACATCTGCACGGGACCCCCACCCCCACTGGAGGCGGCCAACGGATGGTAATGTCCCGACTCCGCGAAATTGCCCACCGGGGGAACCTCAATCGAGGCTATCTCCCACTCGGCCTCGGTAGGCAGACGGGCGCCGGCCCAACGGGCGAAAGCGTCGGCCTCGTAATAGCTGACGTGACATACCGGCTCGTCCGGGTCCAGCTCCCGCAGGCCCGACAGCGTGAACACGTGCCACCGGCCCTCGATCTCGTGCCAGTACAAGGGGGCACGCCAGCCCTCGCGATTGACCACCATCCAGGCATCTGACAGCCACAGCTCGGGACGCTGGTAGCCACCGTCTGCCATGAACTCCAGATACTCGCGGTTCGTGACCGGACGCGAGGCCAGCTCGAAAGCCTCCACGAACACCCGGTGTCTGGGCAGCTCGTTGTCGAAGGCGAAGCCCTCGCCTTCATAGCCAATCTCCCTAAGGCCCTCGCTGTAGCCAATCCACTCCAGGGGCAGGGTCCCCTCTCTCTTGGCCACGTCAGTCCTGCGATACACCGGGAACAGGGGATTCTGGGCCAGCACGTGCTTGATGTCGGTGAGAATCAGCTCCTGGTGCTGCTGCTCGTGGTTCAGCCCCAGGGTGATGACCGGAGCCACCAGAGCCGCCTTGCTCTCGTCGAGGGCATGGAGCAGCTGCAGCATGCGCCGGTCCACGTGCGCGCGGTAGGCGTAGACCTCCTCCACGGTGGGCCGGGACAGCAGCCCGCGGCGGGGGCGTGGCCACTGCTCGCCCACACTGTTGTAATAGGAGTTGAAGAGGTATTGGTAACGCTCGTCCGCGGGCTGATAGCCCGGCACCGCCTTGTGCAGGACGAAGGTCTCGAAGAACCAGGAGACGTGGGCCAGGTGCCAGCGCGTAGGACTCGCATCCGGCATGCTCTGGATGACGTAGTCTTCGGTCCGGAGGGGCCGGCACAGGTACTCCGTGAAGCCACGCACCTCGCGGTACCGCTCCGTCAGCGCCGCCAGGGGCTCAGGCCCCATGCGGGTGGTCGAATCCGCGCTGTTGCGCAACGCAGCACGTTTGCTCATGCCATCCTCCTGGTGCCGGGGCCAGAGACTGAAGGGCGGAGCAGGGAGGGGAAATCCCGGCACCTCAACCGTGGATGATACGACAGTATGGGACGCCAAAAAAAACCCCCGCCGAGGCGGGGGTTTCTGTTCGCTCGCTCCGACCGACTCTAAGGCCGGTCATGCGGCGTCTTACCGATGGCCGGCGTATGGAGCATACGCGGCAGGCGGGGCACCGTACATACCCGGATAGCCGCCCATGCCGGGGTACCCGCCACCGCCGGGGTACCCGCCATAGCCGGGATACCCGTAGCCATAGCTGGGGTAGCCGGAGCCGGAGCCACGGCCCCAGCCACGGCTGGAGAAGTTGGCGTCCACGTCGCCGAACATGTCGGTCATGCCGCTCCAGGGTCCACCGCCGGACGCACCGGGTCCACCCCACCAAGCCTGCGCGGGCTGCATGGAGAACAAGGCCGGCAATGCGATGGCGGCAGCAAGGCTAATCTTACCAATGATGTTCATAGTCGAGGTTCCTGCATGTTGATTTAACGCCGAGGCGTTATACCGGCCCTTTGCCGCCAGCAGGCGATGGGTTAGTCAGGAGAAGAACCGACCGACGCAAGATGGCAAAGGACCATTCCGGGACAACATCTGCTGCCCTGTCCGTTATCTAGCCGTCTTGTTATCGAGTCCCGCGGAGCCTCGAGGTCAGGCGTATGCCAGGAGAGGAAGAAGCAAGGGAGATAGGTTACGAACTGTTTTTATAGTGTGGCAGGATGTACGGAAAACGCAAGATAATTCTTCGAGGTGCACCGGCAATGTGCTTGCATGTCTGATATACTGTCTGCGCGTTCAGGTCACAGTCGGTGTGTCGCTGGATGCATCGAGGCCATCCG
>CAYWTP010000012.1:0-8468 GCA_964461215.1 uncultured Ectothiorhodospiraceae bacterium
CCGGCCGCGGCGAATCCTGGGTACGGTTCTGGACGTGACGGAGTTCAAACAGGCCGAGGCCCGGGCCCGTCAGGCGGCGTCCGTCGACAGCCTGACCGGCGCGCTCAGCCGCAGCCGCTTCTTCGAGCTGGCAGAGCACGAGTTCGAACGCTGGAGGCGTTACCACCACCCTGTTGCGGTCATGATGATCGACGTGGACGACTTCAAGCAGTTCAACGACGCATTCGGTCACGGATTCGGCGACCGGGTGCTGCACGATGTGGTAAAGGCGATAAAAGGGCAGCTCCGGCGCATCGACATTATCGGACGATACGGCGGTGACGAGTTTGCCGTCGTCCTGCCCGACTCGATTATTCAGGCGGCGTGGGAAACCGCCGAGCGCTTGCGCCGGGCCGTGGGAGCGCTTCGTCTATCGGCTTCCGGCGATGGCGGGGATACCGGCGTTTCCATCAGCATCGGCGTGGCCGGCGTTGCCGAAGATCTGAACATCGAGCAGGTATTGAAACGCGCGGACCACGCCCTCTATGCGGCCAAGAAATCCGGTAGAAACCGTGTCATGAAGGCCTGAGCACAGCGCCATCCCGTGAGCCGTTCGGGTGCATGGGAACTCGGCATCGTGGATGCCTTCCCGCGACCGCCGACTATGCCGAAGCGGCTGGCTTCTCCGCCAGCAGCCGCCGCAAGTCGCCGGTGATGACTGAGGCCTTATCGGTGGCTCCGGCCAGCAGGCGGATCTCGCCCTGGCGATCGAACACATAGACAGCGCTGCTGTGCGAGACCTCATAGTTGCCGTGGGCATCGGGCTTTCCGTAGCCGTAGCTGACCCGGTAGCGCTTGGTGAGGGCCTTCAGCTCCGCCTGGGTACCGTGCAGCCCGACCACCTGCGGACCGAACGCGGCGGCATACGCTTTCAGCTGCGCCGCCGTATCGCGCGCCGGATCGACACTCACGAACAGGATCCGCACCTGCTGCGCAAGCGTGCCCAGGGCGGCCACGGCATGGCTCAGGCGGGACAAGGTGGTGGGACACACGTCCGGGCAATGGGTGTAGCCGAAGTAGAGCAGCACCACGTGACCGCGGAAGTCCTTGGCGTGCACCACGGCGCCGTCGTCCGCCTCAGTGAGGGTGAAGTCGAGCGTCGGCATGAGCCCGGAGATGTCTCTGAGTCCCCACGGTACGGCCTCGTGCCCGCAGGCGGCGAGCAGGCCTATCAGAAGCATCACCGGGAGGCGTGAGGCCCGGCCGCCGGCGTCTGTAGTCTGCCGGGCCATTATTGAGCCTGCGCCCCTTCCACCCGGAACTGGACCTCGAGGGTCTGACCACCGCTGAAGCGCAGGGTCACCGGCACCTCATCCCCAGCGTGCAAGGGCTGCTTGCGATCCATCAGCATTAAATGGTAGCCGCCGGGCGCAAACGCGACCGCCTGACCCGGTGCTAGATCCACCCCTACCACGTGCACCATGCGTTCCATGCCGCCCTCGTGAACGCTGCGATGCAGCATCACACCGCCAAAAGCCGGGCTGGTCGCGCCCACCAGGCGCAAGGGGGCTGGGGCATGGCTGGTGATCACGAAGTACCCGGCCAGGGGCAGGTCGCCCGGCAGCCAGCGAACGCGCGCGTCACTCACCGATGCCAGCGGCTGCCCGGCGTGGGCGGCCATGACCATTCCCAATACAAGAGCAATAAACCCCAGCACTCGCCTCATGATGTGCTCCTCGAAAGTCGCGGCTCGCCGGCCGCCGGCGCGGGTGCGCCGGAAACGCCCTCCTCGCGTGCGCTGTGGTGCATCCACATGCGCAGCACGAGCAGGATGGCGAGCACGCTCATCATCGCCGCGGGGATCCAGGTGATGACCCCCCCCGTTACCTGATCGACCAGGGGACTCACGGGCCAGGCTCGGCCGCACACGCTGTACACGTCGTACAGCACCGACTTGCTGAGGGTGATATGCGCGCCGATCCCGATCTGAGGCAGCATGATCGCCCACAGCATGACGATGCGGGCCGGATAGGCCAGCGTACCGTGCGCGCGAGGCGAGCGCGGGTCCAGCACCAGCCACCAGAACAGCAGGCCGTCGACCAGCATGCTCCAGTTCATCAGCTTGTAGCGCGAGGCGCTGAGCATGGCATCGAAGTGGACCGACGGTATCAGCCAGAAGTAGATCAAGCCGACGAACAGCAGCGGAGACACGAGCGGGTTCTGGACGAAGCGGTACACGAGCCGTACCGGCCGGCTTCGCCACAGGGGCAGCAGCACGTCGTCGCGCAAGCGCCCCGGCAGTCCCCATCCCAGCACCTCGTGGGGGACGGCGAGCATCATAAGGAACGGTCCCAGGTGATGCAGCACCAGGTGCTGGGCCCGATGCACCCAGAACATGTGCTGGGAGAGGTAATCGACGTAAGTCTGGAGCACGCCGTAAACCAGCACCAGGCCGACGTAAAAGCTCAGGGCGCGGCCCACACCCGTCGCCAGGCCAGCCAGGCGGCGCTGGCGGAGCCCGCGCCAGAACAGACCACCCGCGGCTGCACAAGCGAGTAGGACGGTGGGCGAGAACTCCCACGGCGTGAGCAGTGTGACGAACGAAGGCACCGTTGATTCGCGAGCTCGGTTGACGGCGGTAGCCGCGCGGGGCGGCGGGCGTGACAGAGGCGGCACCTTACCAAAGTGGCTCGCCCGGGGCAATTGCGCATCCCTGCAAGAATGTCAAGACTTCGTGACGCCCTTTGCCGGTTCCCCGTCCTGATGAGTCAGCGCGGGGCCGCACACCGATGCCGGCTTCCGGCGCGTCACTTGGCCGATAGACAGAATTTCCCTATCAGCCCCTTGAGCACCTCCAGCATCGGCGGGATGCGCTCCTGGGCCAGGTACTCGTCGGGCTGGTGGGCCTGGGCGATGTCGCCGGGGCCGAGGATCAGGGTCTCGATGCCCAGCCTGGTCAGATACGGCCCCTCGGTGGCGAAGGCGACGGCTTCGGCAACGTGGCCGGTGAGCGTCTCGCCGGCTTGAACGATGGCCGAATTGGCCGGCGTCTCCATGGCGGGAATGCCGGGAAACAGGGGCGCGGTCTCGCAGCGCAGGCCGGTGCCGGCGAGCACGCGCTCGAGCCGCGTGCGCAAGTCTCGGCGCAGTGCCTCCAGGTCCATGCCCGGCAGGGGGCGCAGGTCGATGTGCAGCTCGCAGCTCGGGCAGATCCGGTTAGGGTTGTCGCCGCCGTGGATGTGTCCCAGGTTCAGGGTAGGCACCGGCACGCCGAAGGCCGGCTCCCGGTGGTACTGCTGCAGCTCCGCCCGCCAGTCCAGGATCTCGCCCAGGACCTTGACCATGCCTTCCAGGGCGCTGTTGCCCAGGGCCGGATCGCTGGAGTGTCCCGACCGACCCAGGACCCGGATGGATTCCATCATGATCCCTTTATGCAGGCGCACGGGCTTGAGTCCCGTGGGCTCGCCAATGACCGCGTAGCGGCCAAGGGGGCGGCCGGCCTCGGCCAGGGCGATGGCGCCGCACATGGAGGACTCCTCATCGGCGGTGGCGAGGATTACCAGGGGGTGCTTGAGATCCGCAGCCTGCAGCTCCCGGGTCGCCTCGATGGCCAGCGCCAGGAAGGACTTCATGTCGGAAGTGCCCAGTCCATACAAGCGTCCGCCGGCTTCGGTGAGCCGGAAAGGATCGTGGTGCCAGGCGCTCTCGTCGTAGGGAACCGTGTCGGTGTGTCCGGCCAGCACCAAGCCGCCCGGGCCGCTGCCCAGGGTAGCGATCAGGTTGGCCTTGCCGGTGAAGCCGGCGATGGACTGTACCTCCACCGCGAAGCCGAGGCCGGAGAGCCATTGTGCCAGGAGGCCGATGACCTGCTCATTGCCTTGATCGAAGGCGGGGCTCACGCTGCTCACGGAAGGCGTAGCGATGAGCCGCTGGAGCATCTCGCTCAGGCTCGGGGCAGCTCGTGTGGGCACAATGTCACCTCGAACAGGGGGCGCATGACGGATAGCCGAGCATCGCCGAGGAAGATGGTGCGGCCCGAGATTTCGGGTAAACTGCGCCAGCGTATACCCCTATCAAGACCGGTACCAGATCCCGATGTTTCCATGATCCGCCCCGCCACTCTCGCCGACGTGGACAATCTCGTCGAGCTGGAGAACCTCTGCTTCGAGACCGACCGTCTATCCAGGCGCCAGTTCCGGTACATGCTGACCAAAGCGCATGCCGCCACCCTGCTTGAGGAGCGCGATGGACGGATTCGGGGCTACGTGCTGGTCCTCTACAGCCGAGGGACCGCCACGGCCCGGCTTTACTCGATCGCGGTGGCCGGGGAGGCGCGCGGCCACGGCGTGGGCCGGTCCCTGGCACAGGCTGCCGAAGAGGCGGCCCGGGAGGAGGACCGGGTATACATGCGGCTGGAGGTGCGGCGGGACAACGCCGCCTCGCGCAAGCTCTTCGAGAGCCTGGGCTACCGGCAGTTCGGCGTGCTGGACGACTACTACGAAGACCACATGCAGGCGCTGCGCTTCGAGAAGCCGCTGGGCGTGCGCCCGCCGCCGGATCTGGCGCAGGTGCCCTACTATGAGCAGACTCTGGATTTCACCTGCGGCTCCTCATCCCTGATGATGGCCATGAAGACCCTCGACCCTGACCTGACCCTGGACCGGACCCTGGAGCTGCGGATCTGGCGGGAGGCCACCACCATCTTCATGACCTCGGGCCACGGTGGCTGTGGTCCCTTCGGGCTGGCCCTGGCGGCCCGGCGTCGTGGGTTCCAGGTGGAGATGTTCGTGACCGAGGAGGGAGTGCCCCTGATTGACTCGGTACGCAGCCCGGAGAAGAAGGAAGTCATGCGCCTGGTGCATGAGGAGATGCTGGCCGAGGCGACGGAGGTGGGTATCCCCATTGTTTACGGCAGCTTGAGCCTGGACGAGCTTCAGGCCAAATTTGCGGGCGGGGGGATTCCCCTGGTGCTGATCAGCTCCTATCGTATCTACGCCGAGAAATTTCCGCACTGGGTGGTGGTGACGGGCTTTGACGACACCTTCGTCTACGTGCACGACCCCTATGTGGACTACGAGATGGGTGAAACCCCCATGGATTCCATCAACATGCCGATTCTGCGGCGCGAGTTCGCCCGGATGGCCCGCTACGGCCGCGTCGGTCTGCAGGCCGTGGTAGTGGTGTACCGTCCGGGACAGCGCATCGTTACAGTCGCCGGACCCCAAGACCGGGAGGAGCTTGTCCATGGCTGAGCACATCCTGCTGGTGGAGCAGGCTTCCGACTGGAAGGCCCACTTTCCGCACCTGCCGGTGGTCTCCGCGACCGACTACCTGATGGCGCCGGAGTACTCCGGCAGGAAGCAGCTGCGGGTGATCAATCTGTGCCGCAGCTACCGCTACCTGAGCGTGGGCTACTATTGCTCGCTGCTGGCCGAGGCCCGCAGCCACAAGGCGATCCCCACGGTACGTACCATCCAGGATTTGTCCAGCCGCTCCATCTACAGTCTGGCCACCGAGGATATCGACGAGCTGGTGCAGAAGACCCTGGGCCGGCGCAAGGCCGCGCTTCAGCCCACCGCCTACGAGGTGGTGATCTGCTTCGGCCAGTGCGAGGTGAAGGAGCTGCGTGAGGTGGCCCGCCAGATCTTCGAGGCGTTTCGCTGCCCCCTGCTGAAGGTGGAGTTCCGGCTTCATCAGGGGAGCTGGCGGATCGACGAGATCAAGGCCCCGCCCATCACGGCACTTTCGCCCGAGCAGCAGCAGGGATTCTTCGGGGCGCTGGAGAACTATCTGAGCCGGCGCTGGACCCAGCCCAGGGCGCCCCAGTCTTACAAGTACGACCTGGCGATCCTGCACGACCCGGAGGAGACCTTGCCGCCATCCGACAAGGGGGCCTTGAACAAGTTCATCCGTGCCGGCAAGGCCTGCGGAGTGAACGTGGAGCTGGTGCAGCGCAAGGACTTTGCGCGCCTGGCCGAGTACGACGCACTGTTCATTCGCGAGACCACCCAGATCAACCACCACACCTACCGCTTCGCCAAGAAGGCCGATAGTGAAGGCATGGTCGTGATCGACGACCCGGACTCCATCCTCAAGTGCACCAACAAGGTGTATCTGGCCGAGCTGCTGCAAGCCAACAAGGTGGGCACACCGACGACCTTGATCGTGCGCAAGGAGAATCTGGCGGAGATCGAGGAGAAGATCCCGTATCCCGTGGTGCTGAAGATCCCGGACGGCTCCTTCTCCCGCGGCGTGTTCAAGGCCGAGAGCGGGGCCGACCTGCAGCGCATCGCCGGGCGCTTGTTCAAGGACTCCGAGCTCATCCTGGCCCAGGAGTTCTTGTACACCGAGTTCGACTGGCGCGTGGGCGTGCTCAACCGCAAGCCGCTGTTCGTCTGCCAGTATTTCATGTCCAAGCAGCATTGGCAGATCGTGGACCATGCCACAAGCGGCCGCCCCAAGCAGGGTGGCTACAAGACCTGGAGCGTGGAGGACGCGCCCGCGGAGGTCGTCAAGGCCGGGCTGAAGGCCGCCAACCTCATCGGTGACGGGCTCTACGGGGTGGACATCAAGCAGACCGCCAAGGGTATCGTGGTCATCGAGGTGAACGATAATCCCAATGTGGACTCTCACGTGGAGGACGCCGTGCTGGGCGATGCGCTCTATCACGGCATCGTGGAGGAGTTCGTGCAACGGCTGGACACCCGGCGCCTGCGCGCTGCTCGCTGAGACCCACCTGAATAGGGGGAGGGACGCATGACGCCGGTATCCCACGCTCACGTCGTCAAGATCCTGAAGAAGATCCCATTGTTCTCCGGCCTGGACGAGGCCGAGTACGAGGCCGTGGTGTCCGTGTGCCGAGTGCGTCAGCTCGACTCCGACGAGCTGGTTTTCAGCGAGGGGGACGCAGGGACCGAGCTGTTCGTACTGCTCGCAGGCGAGGTCCAGATCAGCGCGGCTGCGGCCGGTCCGCTTCACGTCCTGCATCCGGGCGAGGTGCTGGGTGAGATCGCCGTGGTCAACCGGTGCCGGCGTACCGCCACCGCCACGGCCCGGGGCGAGACGGCGCTGCTGGCGATAGGCTGGGACGGCCTGGACGCACTGGTGGGGCGTGCGCCGCGGGCGAGCTACGTCATCATGCGCAACATCGCCAGCACCCTGGCCGATCGCCTGACCCGCGCCAACAAGCTGCTGGCCAGGGCGTAGCACGCCTCTCTCCAATCTGCGCCGGCACCGGCCTGATGCAGGCTCCTGGAACGAATCGACCGTGGGAGCGGCCGTCAGGCCGCGAACATACACCGGCCGTACGCAACCCGACCCTTTCGCGGGCTCGCGCCCGCTCCTACCCCGAAGGAGCCCCGGCCCCTCCCGAACCACTGGCCGTATCGGATGGCCATAGCCTCAGGCGTCGTCGCGGCGCCGGCTACCCATGAACATGCGGTACAGCAGCGGGATCACGAACAAGGTTAGCAGGGTGGAGAAGCCCAGGCCCCAGACGATGGCGGTGGCCACCGGGCCCCAGATGAGCGACCGCCCGCCCAGCCCGGTAGCCAAGGACATCAGGCCCGCGATCGTGGTGAAGGTAGTGATGAGTATGGGGATCACCCGCCGGCGTGCCGCGTAGAGGGTGGCGTGCAGCAGGCTCATGCCCTGCGCCAGGCGCTGGTTGGCGGCCGTGATCAGCACGATGGCGGCATTGACCGCGATGCCCGCCAGGGCCACCACGCCGTACAAGGTATACAAGCTCAGGGGATTGCGCGTGATGAGCAGCCCCAGCACCACGCCGATGAAGGCCATGGGGACGGTGGTCAGGATCAGCAGCGGCTGGAAGTAGCTGCGGAACTGGGTGCCCAGGATCAGATAGATCAGCCCCACCCCGAACAGGAACAGCATGGGCATCGCGTCGATGCTCTCCTGAATGTCGTCCAGCTCGCCGGAGAAGTCCAGATCGATGTTCGGGTAGCGCGGCGCGATCTGCTGCCAGCGCGCCAGCAGGGCCTTGTTGGCGGTCACCGTGTCGATCACTGATTTGTCCAGATCCGCCTCCACCGTGATGGCGCGGCGGTAGTTGTAGTGGCGGATATTGTCGCGGCCCTGACGGGTCTCGTGGTGCACCAGGGTGCCCAGCGGGATCCGCTCGGCGTTGGCGGTGAGCAGCGTCTGGCGCAGCACCGACTCCACGTCGTCCAGGCTCCGGGGCCGGGCGCGGACCCTGATCTTTACCTCCTCGCCTTCCTCCTGCACGCTGGCCACCTCCTCGCCGTCGCCGAGCAGTGCCACGGTGCGCGCCACCGTGACCGGGCTCAGGCCCGAGCGGCGCACCGCGTCGCGGTCCAGGCGCAGGTCCAGCTCCATGGCGCCGGGCTGGGCGTCGTCGCTGATGTCCTTGACTCCCGGGATCTCATGCAGGTAGCCCTTGAGCCGCTCGGCCACCTCGGCGATGGGTCCGAAGTCGTCGCCGCGGACCTTGACCTTGATCGGCTTGGACA
>CAYWTP010000012.1:8478-31543 GCA_964461215.1 uncultured Ectothiorhodospiraceae bacterium
ACGAGATGTTGCGGGCGCCCGGGATGCTGGCGGCGTCGGCGCGCATGGACTCGATCATCTCGTCCACGTCCCGCAGGCTGCCGTCCTGGGGCTGGAGGCCGATGAAGATCTGGCCCAGGTGGTCGCCGTTGCGCGGCTCGGTCTCGGTGAACATCTGGCCGGCGTAGGCGGCCATGGCCCGCACCTCCCCCGGCCGCACGTGTTTGCGGATGCGCGACTCCACTGCCAGCACCGTGTCCATGGTCTTGTTCAGGGCCGTGCCCGGGGGCATCTCCACGTTCACGTAGAACAGGCGCAGGGTGTCGAAGGCGAAGAACTCCATGCGGATCAGCCCCGCTGCCACTGCGCCCATGGAGAGCAGGAACAGCCCGATGACCACGCCCAGGGACCGGCGCGGCCGGCGCAGCACCTTGACCAGCAGGCGCGTATAGCGCACCTGAATCAGGTGGGTCAGCCGCACCCGGTGGCGCTGCAGCCGGGAGGGGCGCGAGAAGCCCACCTTCAGGGCGATGATGTGGGCAGGCAGCATCCAGAAGGCCTCGGTCAGGCTGACGGCCAGGGAGACCGTGACCACCAGGGGAATCACCAGCATGAAGTCCCCCAGGATCCCCGGCAGCAGCATCAGCGGCAGGAATGCCGCCATGGTGGTGAGCACCGCCGTGGCCACCGGGGTGGCCACCTCCCGCAGGGCCTCGACGGACGCCTGCACCGCGTCCATGCCGGTCAGCAGGCGGTGGTAGATGGACTCCACTACCACCACGGCGTCGTCCACCAGCATGCCCAGCACGATGACCACACCCAGCAGCACCGAGTTGTTCAGGGTCTGGCCGATCGCCAGCAGCAGCCAGAAGGTGCCGGCCAGGGTGAAGGGAATGCCGATGCTGGTGAGCAAGGCGATGCGCGATCCCAGAAAAGCCCAGGTCACCAGCAGCACCAGCACCAGGCCGATGAGGGCGTTGCGCTGCATCACCGAGATGGCCTGGCGGGTGGGCACGGTGCTGTCGTCCAGCAGCACCAGGCTCACGCCGGTGCTGGCCGCCAGCGCGTTGCGCTTGGCCATGTACTCATTGACCCGCGCCATGATGTCCAGGGTGCCGGCGCGGGCCTTCTTGGTGATGGTCAGCAGCACCGCCGGCCGGCCCTGGAAGCGCACCAGGTCCTTGGGCTTCTCGCGCCCGCGCACCACCTCGGCCACGTCCTTCAGGCGCACCTCGCCGGGTGCGTGCAGCACGGGCAGATTGGCGAGAGTGCCGGGATCGGTGTCGGTGCCGATGAGCCGCACCAGCCACTTGCGCTCTCCGAGCTGCAAAGTGCCGGCCGAGATGTCCCGGAAGTAGGCTGCCACGGTGTCGGCCAGATCCACCGCATTGACCTGCAAGGCCTGCAGCCGGTCGCGCCGGAACAGCACCTGGAGCTCTGGATCGTACAAGCCGATGGGCAGGACCTTGTCCACCCCCTTGAGCCGCTCCAGATCCTTCTGCATGTTGCGGGCCTGACGGCGCAGGTTCTCGTCGTCGGCCTGGCCGGTGACCATGACCATGGCGGTCGGGAAGGCGTTGCCCGTGGTGATCTCGAACACCAGGGGGTTGTCGACCTCCGGGGGCAGCTCTTCGTCGGCCTTGTTCTGTACCTCCCGGCGCAGGTCCGTGAGGCGCTTGTCGAAGGTGGCTTCATCCACCTCGTCGAAGCGAATCAAAATGTTGGACACGTTCTCGCGGCTGACGCTGGACACGAAGCGGATGTCCGAGACGTTGCGGATGGCCTCCTCCAGCGGATCGGTCACCCGCTTCTCCACGTCCTCGGCCGAGGCGCCCGGCAGGATGGTGGTCACCTGGATCCAGTTGAAATTGATCTCGGGATCCTGCTGGCGCGGTAGTTCGGCGTAGGAGACCAACCCCATGACCAGCACCAGGGCGAAGGTCAGGTTGGCCAGGACGTGGTGGCGGATCAAGTGCTGGAGCACGGCGGCGGGAGCTACTCGGTGATCTTGACCGGTTCGCCGTCCTTCAGGCCGTGGCGGCCGTCGATGACAATGAGTGTGTCGCCGGGCAGGACGGCCGGCGCGGGGCGTCCCTCCAGGGCGCCGCGCAGGGGGTGGTAGACGGCGCGGCCGCCGCCGGCGGAGAAGACGCCGAGATCATTGCCTCGGCGCACCAGCAGATCCGGCGGCACGTGGGGCTGGCTGGCCCGCCATACCAGGCGGCCGGCAGCGCCGGGCAGGGCGCGCTTGCCGGTGAAGTCCAGACGCAGCTCCCGCGTGCCGGTGCGCGAATCCACCGCCGCCAGGGCCGCGCGCAGGGTGAGCGGATAGCTGGCCTCGTCGGCCTCGAAGCTCAGGGTTCCCCCCGTGCGCAGACCCGCTACCTGGGCGGCGGGCACCTGGGCGGAGACCTCCACCGAGCCCAGGTCGATGAGCCGTACAATGGGCTCGCCTGGATTACGCCGCTCCCCGATGCTGGCCCTTCGCTCGTAGACCAGGGCCCTGAACGGGGCGGTGATCCGGCACTTGTCCACGTTGCGCCGGGCGGCGGACACCGCCGCCGACTGCTCCTGGAGCCGGGCGTCCAGCACGGCCTTCTCCGACTGGCGCTGATTGAGAAGCTCCTGCGAGACGTTCTTCTGCCTGGCCAGCGCCTGCGCGCGCTGAAGCTGGTAGACGGCAAACCGGCTTTGGGCCTCCAGGGCCTTGAGCCCGGCCTCCAGGCGCATGTGCTCAAGCGCGTAGTCCCGGCAGTCCTGCTGGGCCAGCAGCGCTCCAGCCTCGACCACGTCGCCCACCCGCACCGGAATGGCGTCGATTCTCCCGGCCACCTCCGCCGCGATCACGGCGTCGTTGAGGCTGACCGCGGTGGCCGGCGCATCGCGCTCCGGGTACACTGCCACCGCGGCCAGAGGCTTGACTGTGATCGGAACTGGCTCCTGAGCCTGGACCGGCGCGGCCATCAGGAGGCAGACGAGAATGACCCGTCGCGGCGAAGGCTTGGAACAGAAGAGGTGGAACATGGTGCCGTGGCGTCAGCGGCGACAAGGACAAGCCATGTTACCGGTTCGGCGCTGCGGGGGGGAGCCCGGCCACGGGGCGGTACGCATTCCACCGCTATGGTCCAGCCGCATGGTGCCCCGGCCCACGAGAGGGTTGGAGCGATGGGCAGGGCTGGAGAACGACCAGAAATCTCGACGGGGCTATGCAGAGCGTAGGCTCGACGGATTACCGAATGAACCCCCCAGTAGGCTCACACGGAACGAGGAGAAGACATGATGTTTCGACCTTACCAATCTCTGTTCGGCGCCATACTGCTCTTGAGCACGGGCGTGCTCGCGGCGAACGTGCAGGCCGACATCGTTGGCTTTCACTTTACCGGCCGGCTCACGGTGGTGAACGCGTACGATGGTCAGGTCATCCCCGGCAGCGCGGGAGCATTTCTGCCCATCTCCGCATTCCTGACAGTGAACACCGCCTTTGTCAGCGGCGGCAGCTTCGAGCCAGGCGCCTTTCTCGGCACGAGCACGCTGAATGTGGATGTAGAATCCGTCTTCTTTGGCAGTCCCGTTACTATCCATGATGTGAGTCTCAGCTATGGGGGTAACGCCACCGTAATCGGCAATTTCCTCGCTGACTGGGGCAACAATGTCGACATGCCGGTACAAGTGGAATGGGACGCAACCGGATTGGCCAGCGCGGTGCAGGTCGGCCTGCAGGTAGGCGACAGGATCAGCGGCGACACCATGTGGAGGGACACCGACAACGACGGCGTTGCCGACACCCAGATCGTTTCCAGCCTGGGTAGCGCCACGCCATACTCCGATTCTCTGAGCTATGATGAGTACCTCAATTTCGTAGCCCAGGGCCCCGCTCCCTTGGCGGCGACCGGGGCGTCTGAGGGACTTGGTCCGAGCACGCCCTTTCCAGGTATCCAGGTACTGCTCGATATCGGCAGCGGCAACAGTCTGACCGTCACCTCCATCAGGGCAGTGCCAGTGCCCGGCGCGATTTGGTTGTCTGGCTCTACACTGCTTGGCTTGGTAGGCCTGTTCCGTTGCCGCCATGCTTAGTGAAGGCACGCAAGGCTGTCGAGAAGAGGTCTGACGGCCCCTTCCTACTGGGACTGCGATTTTGTCACTTGTCATGCGGAAGATGCCGAGCCGGCAATCCGCACCGACGCGGCGATCGGCTGCATGCTGCTGGACTGGGGCAAGAAGGGCCTGGAGGGCAAGTTGGCGCAGCTCATCTCCCTGGTGCGCCGCCGGCGCCTGGAGCACATCCCGGCGGACGTGCTCAGGGCCCGTTCCACGGCTTCCTGATTACCCACGGCGGAACCCATCTCCATAACCCAGGGAAAGCGACAAGGCCAAGCCAGTCGTTGTCTGGCAGTGTTGTAATCCTACATAGGTTAGTTCTTAAGCCAAGTACGCGGTGTCCATGTGAGGTTTGCAGGACCGTGAGCAGCAGGGATGCTGCGACCGAGCCCACACGGACGTGTTCACGGCGTGTCCTGCGGGCCTCACATGGACGGCACGGCCTAAAGATCCTGCGTATGTGTAATCCTATGGGGCTAACGGGCCGCCCCCATGGCTTTCGCGCGCTCCCGGCTCGCTTCGCCTTCCGACTGCACTTGCTCGGCGTTCCAGGCGGGGTCGGCTTCGGGCCAGCCCTGGGCATGGCACAGTACCAGGTCGGCCAGGGCCGCGATGTGGTCCGGCCGATCGTTCAGGGCGGGGATGTAGCGGTATTCCCCGCCGCCTGACTGGTGGAAGAACTCCCGGTTTTGCTGGGCAATCTCCTCCAGGGTCTCCAGGCAGTCGGCGGGGAAGCCCGGGCACACGACGTCCACGGACTTCAGACCCGCGGCTCCCCATGCCATCAGGGTATGGTCCGTGTAGGGCTTGAGCCACTCCTCGCGCCCTACCCGCGACTGGAACGAGATGGCCCAGCGCTCTGGCGGAAGATCCAGGGCTTCTGCCAGCAGGCGAGCCGTCTTCTGGCACTCGCAGTGGTAGGGATCGCCGGCCAGGAGGTAGCGTTTGGGTACGCCGTGGAAGGACATGAGCAGGCGCTCGGCCGGGGCCTTGCCCTGCCAGGCTTCGCGAACGCTGGCGGCGAGCGTCTCTATATAGCCTGAGTCGTCGTGATAGTGGTTGATGAAGCGCAGCTCCGGTAGCCAGCGCCAGGTCCTGAGTACGTCGGCGATGGCGTCGAAGGTGGAGGCCGTAGTGGTGGCCGAATACTGGGGATACATGGGTAGCACCAGCAGGCGCCGGACGCCGGTGGCCTGGAGGGCCTCCAGACCCTCGCGCATGGAGGGCTTGCCGTAGCGCATGGCCAGGGCGACCTTGAGGGGCCCCTTGAGGCGGTTGCTCAGTGCCTGCTCCAGTGCGGCGGCCTGGCGCCTGGAGAATGTCAGCAGGGGCGAGCCTTCCTCGGTCCAGACCTTGCGGTACAGGGCCGCCGAACGGGCAGGCCGGATCCTCAGGATCACCGCGTGCAGGATCAGCCACCACAGCGGGCGGGGAGACTCGATGACCCGCGGGTCCCACAGGAACTCCGCCAGGTAGCGGCGCACCGCCGCCGTGGTGGGAGCGTCTGGCGTGCCCAGGTTAACCATGAGCACGCCGATGCCTTCGGGGCTGCCGTGTGCAAAATCCGGCTCTCCGCGGTATGCCATAATCTGCTCTCCAACCTCCACAGCGGGCAACTGCGGGACAGTATACCTGTAACCCTCCGGCCCGCGCCGAGAGTGTGCCGTATGTCCGACCGCAAGACGCCGATGCTGGGTGTGTTTCTTGACCGGGACACCGTAGACACGGGTGATCTGGACCTGAGCCGATTGCGGGCCGCCATGCCCGCATGGCGTCTGTTCGACGTGGAGGATGCCGTGCCGATCGACGGGCGCCTGGCCGGCGCCACGGTGGTGGTGACCAACAAGGTCCTGCTCGATTCCGCGAGACTGGAGGCGGCCTCGGGACTGCGCCTGGTATGCGTTGCCGCCACCGGCACCAACAACGTGGACCTGGAGGCGGCCCGGCGTCTGGGGATCGTGGTGAGCAACGTGCGCGGCTACGCGACCCCGGCGGTGGTGCAGCATGTATTCGCGCTGATTCTGGCCCTGTCCACCCGTCTGCTGGATTACCGGGAGGCGGTGCGCGCCGGGCGCTGGCACCTCAGCCGCCAGTTCTGCTTGCTGGATTTCCCCATCCGTGAGATCGCCGGCAAGACTCTGGGCATCGTGGGCTACGGCGAGCTGGGCAGGGGAGTGGCGCGGATCGCCGGAGCCTTCGGTATGGAGGTGTTGGTCGCCCGGCGCCCGGGCTCCAGCCCGACGCCGGACCGGATACCGCTGACCGAATTGCTGCCGCGGGTGGACGTGCTCAGTCTGCACTGTCCGCTGACACCGCAGACGCGGGGCCTGATCGGTGAGCGCGAGCTGGCCCTGATGCGCTCCGATGCTCTGCTGATCAACACCGCCCGCGGTGGGATCGTGGACGAGGGGGCACTGGCGGTGGCGTTACGGGACGGCCGGCTCGGCGGCGCGGGCATCGATGTGCTCTCCCGGGAGCCGCCCGTGGAAGGCAATCCACTGCTGGCGCCGGAGATCCCGAACCTCATCGTGACGCCGCACTCCGCGTGGGCCAGCCGGGAGGCCCGGCAGCGGCTGGTGGACGAGATAGCAAGCAATATCGACGCGTACCTTTCCGGCGCGCCGCGCAATGTGGTCGGCTAGCCAGCACATCTTAGGTACACCCCAGCGCGTGGGTCCTAATGACGACCTCGGCGCTGACGAACAGCACCGCGATGCCGGCGACCAGGACATAGACGAGGCGGTGCCGGCGGGGCCGGGCCATGTGCTCGAACAGGACTATGGATGCGGCCAGCGCCTCATAGACGTGGGATGTTGTAGGCAACGACCGACCATCTCCCGCGGTTGCTGCTTCCCCGGCGGATTCCGGCGTCGTCTCTATCATCGGTTCAGCCTCCCTTCGAGCCCGCTGTGGACGCGTGCCAGCGATTGGAGTATCGGCTTGCGGCGCACACTCCGCTGGGACGGTCGCTGTCCGGTTGGCGGATTAGCATTTGTTAAGCAAGACCCGTGCAAGTCGGGGTTCTTCTGGGAATAACCTAGATATACAAATAGTTATAAAGCTAATGGAGCATTCGAGGCGCCTGCCGTCAGGCTATGGCTGCGCCGCCAGGGCTCGCGCTTCGGGTGGGTGAGCGCCAAGATGGTGCAGGAGACCGAGGGCTCAGAGGATCGGGAATGCTCGCATCGTGGATGCACTACGGCGGGTATCCCGGTGGCGAACCTGCTCCATCCTGGCGGCGGCCTCGACGACGACCGCGGTATCAGCACCTGGGCGGGTGGCGTGCTCGCTGAGGTGTCGGCGCCAGGCCCTGGCGCCCGGTAGGCCCTGGAACAGGCCCAGTATGTGCCGCGTCATCTGTTGGAGCCGGACGCCCTGCGCGAGCTGGCGGTCCATGTACTCCAGGTAGCGCTTCAGGACCGCGTGGCGGGTCGGTCGTGGAGTGTCATCGCCAAAGAGCAGGCGGTCGGCCTCGGCCAGGATGAACGGGTTGTGGTAGATCTCCCGTCCCATCATGACTCCGTCCACCTGCGCCAGGTGCAGTCGTGCCTGCTCCAGCGTGGTGACGCCCCCGTTTAGGACGATCTGCAGGTCGGGAAAGTCGTGCTTCAGGCGGTAGACCACTTCGTAGCGCAGGGATGGCACCGAGCGGTTCTCTTTGGGGCTCAGGCCCTTGAGCCAGGCCTTGCGGGCGTGAACGATGAAGGTGCGGCACCCGGCGGCCGCTACGGTGTCTACGAAGTGCGCGAGGTGGGCATAGGAGTCGCGCTCATCCACGCCGATTCGCGTCTTCACGGTAACTGGAATAAAGACCGCCGTCTGCATGGCCTCGACACAGGCAGCCACCGTGCGCGGCTCGGCCATCAGGCAGGCGCCGAAGGCCCCGGAGCTGACCCGCTCGCTAGGGCAGCCCACATTCATGTTCACCTCGTCGTAGCCGCGTTCCTCGGCCATCCGGGCACACGCGGCCATGGCCGCGGGCTCGCTGCCGCCGAGTTGCACAGCCAGCGGATGCTCGGCCGCATTGAAGGCCAGGAGGCGCTCGCTGTCACCGTGCAGCAGCGCTCCCGTCGTCACCATCTCGGTATACAGCAGGGCCCGCTGCGAGATCAGGCGCAGAAAGTACCGCTCGTGCCGGTCCGTCCAGTCCAGCATCGGGGCGACTGCCAAAGCTCGGTGATGTGTAGGTATGATCGGGCGTGTGCCTGCACGAGAATGTCCTGCCCGGGGAACCCGTCTGCACCCGTGGGGCCGCGACATTCAGATGGGTCAGAATAGACTGTGCACAGCGCTCCGACAATCTTGGGGGTCATCCATGAGCACCATACTTCAGCTCAACGAGTCTACCATCGAGTCCATTTCCCGGGGTCCGGGTGACGTCGTGTTGGTGCGCTTCGCCCCTGCCATACTGATCAAGTCCCAGGGCATACCCGGCGTCGACGCCAGCACCCGCTGGATCCAGGGCGGGGAGCTTCGAATCACCGAGGCCGAGCTTGACGGAGAGCCGGGAACACTCCCCGCAGTCCCCGCAAGCGGCAGCATGGAATGCGGTGGCTACAAATACGTGGACATGATGCCGGTGCCCCTGGCGGGCTCGGGCTTTGCACAGCTCAAGCTGTCCTTCACTGCCGGCGCCGGCCCGGTGTTGGTCACCGGCGAGGATGCGGTGCTGAGCATGGCCGGCGATCCCAGGTACGTGGAGCACATCAAGCAGACCCAGCCTCCGGGCTAGGGATCTGCGGCGAAAAGCACGGGGGAGGCTCTCGCTTGTGCGAGAATATGGCTACACGAGATGTCCCGGTCGAGAAAGAGGCCGGGGGTGCAGGGGCGACCCGCCCCATCCGCAGTCAGGGGCCTACGGTGAACAAGTCAGTGCCTTCTTACATCTTCGACGTGGACGAAGGGGATTTTACCGAGCGGGTGGTGGAGAGATCCCGTTCGGATCTGGTGCTGGTCGACTTCTGGGCCGAGTGGTGCCCACCCTGCCGGGCGCTGACACCGGTGCTGGAAAAGCTGGCCCTTGAGTTTCAGGGCCGCTTTCTGCTGGCGAAGGTGGAGGTGGACGAGAACATGAGGCTTGCAGGGCATTACAAGCTGCGTGGATTTCCCACCGTCATGTTCTTCCGCGACGGTGAGCCGGTAAGCCACTTCGCAGGCTACAAACCGGTACACACGGTCCGTGAGCCGATCGAAGAGCATCTCGGCCTGGGTGCCGCAGCCGCTTCCTAAAAAAAGGGGGAGGCCGTTGGCCTCCCCAAGCTAACTTGGGCATCCTTTCCCGGGCTGCTTGCTGCCGTTTCCCTAAATCATTGCCCGGAACCGGCCGGCCCCGGGGCTACGCGATCGGTCAGGTACCCGTCCGTCCGCCCGCGTCAAGGCGCGATGGCTACCACGGCACGGCTGTCGTGTCCTGTGCCCGGGAAGTCCTGCTGGCAGCCGCCGGGACCTCATTGGTCGGGCCGCCCCGGGCTAGGGACAAGGCCCTTCGGGGCACAGCGCCGGCATCAGCGCAGCGCGCCGGCACAGGCGGCAGCGCAGGCTCGCCGTGCTGTCCAGCAGGCCCAGGGCCATACCGGTACCGATCAGCCACCAGAACACGTAGTCGACCCAGGCATTGTCCATCAGGCCTTGGTAGCCATAGACGGAAAAGGCCCCGATGCCGAAGGCCGTGGCGGAGATAAACCCCATCAGTACATACATCATCGTGACCACCTCACATCCGATGTAATAGTCGGAAATATAAGCATACCCTAATTGACTGCGCCCAATATGACAAGTTCCCGTTACATTGATGTGACAGGGATCACAGACTTGTTTTTCTTGTAGTGAGGCCTGCCTCCGATCTGGATTAATTTCTGGAAACAATTTGTAATATATTGGTAAATTTGATGTTTATTTGCGGGCTTGCTTGCTGGGAGCGGAATGTGCCCGCGTGGTTCAAGGGGCAGGGGGTGGCCCTCCAAGGCGTCCTCTTCTGGTGCGAGGGGAATGGCTTTGAGGGTTATTGGGAGCGTAAAATCGTCAATAATTTGACGTATTGGCGCTTCGGGTGCATTGGCGGGTGGCGTGCCGCGGAGAGAGCCCGAAACAGGGCGGGGCCGCCGTCCCCAGACCCCGGGATAGCGCACCGGCGCGGAGCAACAGGATGGGCCGCGCCGGCAGATTCGGCCGGGCGGCAATTCAGGCAAATGTGTTCAAGCGCACCCTTCCGGGGCGGGCAGGCGCTGCCGGAGTTGACTGAGCAGTTGCTGGTAGACGGTGCCCATGGCGCGCTCGTAGGCACAGTCTCCCTGCTCGCCCATCACGTCCAGCCGTTGCTCGAAGTAGTCGATCAGCGCTCTTACGTCCGCGTCCTCTAAATTGCGCTGTCCAATCAGGGCAGTGCCGGGGCTGCCGTCGAGGCGGTGGTGGTCATGGTTCATTGCCGTTGCTCCTGTCGATTCGGTTCAGGCTGAGCATAGGTAGGGTTCGTTACAGGAGCGTGTCGGCGGGCAGAGGTTGCGTTTTCTGCATGCCTGTATATATTTACAGTATTGGAGGTGCTATGGCAGAGCTTACCCCCCGTCAGGCGGAGGTCTTCCGGTTCGTTCGGGAATTCATGCAGAACAACGGCATGCCTCCGACCCGGGCGGAGATTTCCCGGGCCCTGGGGTTCCGCTCGCTCAATGCTGCCGAAGAACACCTGAGGGCGCTGGCGCGCAAAGGCGTGCTGCAGATGCTGCCTGGTGCCTCACGGGGGATCCGTTTGCTGGCGGGTGCGCAGAGCTCAGGGTTACCCGTGGTGGGGAGAGTGGCGGCCGGTAGCCCCATATTGGCGCAGGAGCATATCGAAGATCACTACAGCATCGATCCGCGACTGTTCCGTCCCCGGGCCGATTATCTGCTGCGGGTGCAGGGTATGAGCATGCGGGACGCAGGTATCCTGAACGGCGATCTACTGGCGGTGCACCGCACGCCGGAGGCCGAGAACGGAGGCATCGTCGTGGCGCGACTGGATGACGAGGTAACCGTGAAACGTCTGCGGCGCCGCAGCAAGCATATCGTCCATCTGCTGCCGGAGAATCCGGAGTTTTCCCCTATCGAGGTGGATCTGCGGCGGCAGGCGCTGGTTATAGAGGGAGTCGCGGTGGGCCTTATCCGCAAGGACAAAGTGCTGTGAGTCCCGATGAAGATTCTTAACCGCCAAGGGCCAAGTTAAGAAGGTGAGAATTGCCTCTGCTTTGTCATGCCCCCCGTTGCCGGACGGCAGGCGCCGAAGATGGGGGCAGGAGATTGCAACGAAGTGGAGCATCCGCTGGACAATCTGCTGCGCTATCCCGGGATCTGGCAAGGTGCCCGTGGCGGTGTTGCGCCCTACGGCACCGTGTCCACCGGCTTTGCGGCCCTGGACCAGGCCCTGCCCGGAAGGGGCTGGCCGCTGGGGGCGTTGACGGAGATCCTCCATTCCCGCCATGGGATCGGAGAGCTGGGCCTGACGATTCCGGCCCTGGCCCGCCTGGGACGGACGGGCCGGTGGCTGGTGTGGGTGGCTCCTCCTTACCTGCCCTACGCCCCGGCTCTGGCCAGACAGGATGTATGCTTGTCCCGCATGCTGCTGGTAGATGCGCGAAGCCCGGCTGATTGCCTGTGGTCGGCGGAGCAGGCGCTGCGGGCGGGCAGTGCCGTGTTGCTCTGGCCTGCGGAGGTGGATGAGCGAGGGCTGCGCCGCTTGCAGCTGGCCGCCGAGGCGGGGCGGTCCTGGGGTCTGGTGTTCCGCAGCCCGGAGCATGCACGCCAATCTTCACCGGCGGTGCTGCGCCTGCTGCTGGAGCCCTCCTCCCGGGGGCCGATGGTGCGGATCCTCAAGTGCCGGGGCCGGAGTCCTTCCGGCCCTATTGTTCTGAGCTCCATGGGGGAGATGGCCGCGGAGCCTGGGCGGTGAGCGCGGCTCAGCGAAGGGCATCCACCCAATCCCGAATCACGAGTCACGAATCACGGGTCCCAGGCAATATGCTGTGGTTGGCGGCCCATTTTCCCGCCTTCGCCCTGGACGTGGCGGCCCGCGGCGGCGGCACCGGTGAGCCCCTGGCGGTGGTCGAGGGCCGGGGGCGGCCGCGGATAGTGGCCTGCAACCAGCGGGCGCAGGGCCGGGGAGTGCGCCACGGCATGGGGCTGGCGGCTGCCTGGGCGCTGGTGCCGGTGCTACGGGTGCTGCGGCGGGATAGGTTGGCGGAGGCGGCGGCGCTCGCCAATCTGGCCGCCTGGGCCGGGCGTTTCAGCTCCTTGGTGAGCCTGGAGCCGCCTCAGGAGCTGCTGCTGGAGATTGGCGGCAGCCGGGCCCTTCTCGGCGATCCGGAGGTGCTGCGCGGGCGGGTCCAGCAGGAGCTTGCCGACCTGGGCTACGTGGCATCTCTCGCGGTGGCGCCCACGCCGCTGGGGGCGCTGTGCATGGCGCGGGCCGGATGCCAGGAGACCATCCAGGGGCTGGAGGAATTTCCTGAGAAGCTGGCCGTGCTTCCCCTGGACTGCATGGGGCTGGAGGACACCATCCAGGAGAGCTTGCGGGGCATGGGCCTGCACCGCCTGGGCGATCTGGTCCGTCAGCCGCGCCCGGGTCTGGCCCGGCGCTTCGGGCCGCAGCTTCCCGCGACCCTGGATCGGGTCCTGGGCCGGAGCCCGGACCTCCGCCTTCCCTTCGTCCCTCCCCCTAGCTTCAGCGGCCGGCTGGCCTTGCCGGTGGAGGTCACGCAGACCGAGGCCCTGCTGTTTCCGTTGCGCCGTCTGATTCTGGAGCTGACCGGCTATCTGGCGGCAATCGATGCCGGTGTGCAGGAGATGGGCATCATATTTCAGCATTCCGGGCATCCGGAGACGCGCCTCGCGCTGGGACTCGTGACCCCCTCCCGGGAGGCGTCCCACCTGCTGGATCTGATCCGTGAGCGCCTGGAACACACGCTGCTGCCCGCACCCGTGATCCAGGTGGGGATCGCCGCCGATCGGTTCCTGCCCCTGGCTCCCGGCACCCCGGACCTGTTTCCCGGAGCCGTCGAGACCACCGAGGAATGGGGCCGCCTGATGGATCGTCTGGAGGCGCGCCTGGGCGCGCGGGCCGTGCAGGGCCTGGCGGTGGTGGGGGACTGGCGCCCGGAGCGGGCCTGGCGCCGTGCCCGGCCGGGAGAGCAGAGCCCGGGGGCGGGGCGTGTCCAGCGTCCCCTGTGGTTGCTGGCGGCCCCCCGGGTGCTGGCGGTGTCGGGGGACCGCCCCTGTCTGAACGGCCCCCTGGATCTGGCGCAGGGACCGGAACGCATCGAGAGCGGCTGGTGGGACGGCCACGAGGTGGCCCGGGACTACTTCGTGGCCCGCAGCCGTGCGGGGCAGATCCTGTGGGTATTCCGGGAGCGCGGGGACCCGGGGCGGTGGTTTCTCCACGGCTTGTTCGGGTGAGTCACGGCGAGCTTGCCCCACGTACACGCCCAGGGCCGATTCTCGGCCGGTTAAGACTTCCCGCGGCTGTGCCGCAAGAGTTGGTGCGGATGGCACCAGCGGTGGGCAGCCCCTGCCACCTCGAATATACCCCAAGGCAAACGATGTCGTTGCGCCAGATGCCGTAACCATGAATCTGTTAAGCGAGCTGACCAACAATGCCACCCTGCTCCTTGCGCTGGCTGTCGTGTACAGCTTGTTCATCGGGCGTGTGGAGCAGGAGGCCAAATACACACAGATCTGGATCGGGCTGTTGTTCGGGGCCGTAGCAGTCACCGGCATCCTGCTGTCTGTCCATCTCCTTCCCGGCGTGATGTTCGACGGACGCTCCGTGGTGCTGAGCCTGGGCGGTCTTTTCGGCGGCTCGATAGTGGCTGGCATCGCGGCGCTGATGGCCGCGGCCTGTCGGATCTGGCTGGGCGGGGCGGGGACATACATGGGCCTTGCTGTCATAGCGACATCGGCGGCCCTGGGCGTTGCCGGTCTCCACCTGCGCCGCCGGGGATTGCTGCGTCTGGGCCCGGTATCCCTGCTGATCTTCGGTTTGGGGGTCCACGCCTGCTGCCTTGCCTGCGCCGCGCTGCTTCCGCCGGACATCCGCTGGCAGGTTGTCGACGGGATCGCGTTGCCTTATTTGAGCGTGCTGCCGTTGGCCACGGTCCTGTTCGGCATGCTCATGCTGCTGATCGAGAATCGCCAGCAGGCCGAGGAACGGCTGCGGCTCCACGCAGCGGTGGTCGCTAGTACTCACGACAGCGTCATGGTCACCGATCGGCATGGCCGTATCGTGGCGGTCAACCCGGCTTTTGCCCGCACCACTGGCTACAGCGAGGCAGAGTCTCTGGGACAAAATCCCAGCCTTCTGCGTTCCGGGAGACACGGGCCGGAGTTCTATCAGGCGCTGTGGCGGGATCTCACCGTCTCCGGCCACTGGCAGGGACAGATATGGAATCGGCGCAAGAACGGAGAGATCTTCCCGGAATGGCTCAGCATCAGTACCGTGCACAAGAGCGAGGAGCGGCCGACCCATTACGTGAGCGTGGCCACCGACATCAGCCAGCTCATGGAGAGCGAGGAGCGGCTGCGGCATCTGGCCCACTATGATCCGTTGACCGATCTGCCGAACCGGCTGCTGATCCACTCCCGACTGGAGCATGCCCTGGACGCGGCCCGCCGCCACGGCAGCCGTACCGGCGTATTGTTCATCGACCTGGACCATTTCAAGACCGTCAACGACAGTCTGGGTCATCCGGCCGGCGACGAGCTGCTGCGCGCCGTGGCCAGGCGCGTGGGGGACCGGTTGCGTGAAGAGGACACTCTGGGGCGCCTGGGCGGCGATGAGTTCCTGGTGCTGCTCGAGCGTATCGTGCGTCCGGAGGACGCGGCGGTGGTGGCGCGGGATATCCTGCGGAGCCTCGGCAAGCCTTTTACGCTTTCAACCGGTGTCGAGTTCTACATCCACGCGAGCATCGGCATCAGCGTGTATCCCGAGGACGGTGCCGATGCCCATGATCTGGTCCGCAATGCGGACGCCGCGATGTATCGGGCCAAGGACCAGGGGCGCAATACCTACGGGTTCTACACTGCGGACCTCACCCGGGCCGCCAGCGAGCGCCTGGAGATGGAGACCCGCCTGCGCCACGCCCTGGAGCAGGAAGAATTTGTTCTGCACTACCAGCCCCTGCTGTCGGTCTCGGACGGGTCCGTGATCGGGGCCGAGGCGCTGCTGCGCTGGCAGCCGCCGGGGGAGGAATTGATACCGCCGGACCGTTTCATCCCGGTGGCCGAGGAGACAGGGCTTATCGTTCCGCTCGGCGAGTGGGTTCTGCACCAGGCCTGTAGCCAGGCCAGGGCTTGGGTGGATGCCTGCCCGTCACTGCGGACTCTGGCGGTGAACATATCGGCGCAGCAGTTCCGCCGTGGTGACATCGGCGATTGCGTGCGCAGAGTGCTGGCGGACACAGGTCTTCCGGCCACCATCCTGGAGCTGGAGATCACCGAGAGCGGGCTCATGGAGCAGGGCCGCTGGGCCACGGATGTCCTGCACACGCTCAAGGGCTCGGGCCTGCACCTGGCGGTAGACGACTTCGGTACGGGCTACTCTTCGCTGGCCTACCTCAAGCGTCTGCCGCTGGACAAGCTGAAGATCGACCGCAGCTTCGTACGGGACATCCCCGGTGATCCCAACGACATGGCCATAGCCGCCACGATCATCGCGATGGCCCGGAGCCTGGGCCTGGAGGTGCTGGCCGAAGGGGTGGAGACCGAGGCCCAGCTGGACTTCCTGCGCGAGCAAGGCTGCGACTTCTACCAGGGCTACCTGTTCAGCCCCCCCGTTCCCGCCGAGGAATTCTCCTGCCGCTATATGGGATTGGCGTGAGGAGTGAAGGATGAAGGGTGAGGCGCCGGGCTTTCCTTTGACGCCTACCATCTTCCATGGATTCCGTGGCCATTTTTGGCTCTTGGCCAGTCGTTGTGCCCTTGTGGTGAATTCCTGGCTCTTAACTCCTCACGCCTCACGATCAATTGGCTTTCCCCTAATAACTGTATATAAATACAGTATCCAATGACGCCAATCCCATGCCGCCCGATTACGCCGAGCTGCACTGCATTAGCAACTTCACCTTCCTGCGGGGGGCTTCCCACCCGGAGGAGCTGGTGGCCCGCGCTGCCGCGCTGGGATATTCGGCCCTGGCCCTGACCGACGAGTGCTCCCTGGCCGGCGCCGTGCGTGCCCACCTTGCCGCCAAGACCCACGGGATCAAGCTCATCGTGGGCAGCGAGCTTAGGCTCGATGCGGGCTTGCGCCTGCTTCTGCTGGTAGCCGACCGGGAAGGCTACGGCAATCTGTGCGCCCTCATCACCCGCGCCCGGCGGGCGGCGGTCAAGGGGACCTACCGGCTGGCCCCGGAGGATCTCGACGACGGCCTGCCCGGCTGCCTGGCCCTGCTGGTACCGGGGGAAGAGCCCGAGGCTGCGCCCCTGGGGAGCATCGCCGGGCGTTTCTCCGGCCGTGCCTGGCTGGTGGTGGAGCTGCTGCGTGCAGCGGATGACCGGCGCCGGCTGGACGATCTGTCGCGGCTGGGGTGTGAGCTGGGGCTGCCGCTGGTGGCGGCCGGGGATGTGCACATGCACGTGCGGTCCCGGCGCAAGCTCCAGGACACCCTCACCGCCATCCGTCTGGGCTGCACCCTGGCTCAGGCCGGAGAGGCGCTCTACCCCAACGGCGAGCGTCATCTGCGGCCTCGGGAGCGCCTGGCCCGGATCTATCCGCAGGCACTGCTGGAGCAGGCGCTGGCCGTGGCCGAACGCTGCGGTTTCTCCCTGGACTGCCTGCGTTACGAGTACCCCGAGGAGCTGGTGCCGGACGGAGAAAACCCGGCCGATTACCTGCGCCGGCTGAGCTACGAGGGTATGGGCCGGCGCTGGCCGGAAGGCGCTCCGGAGCGGGTGCGCAAGCTGGTGGATCACGAGCTGGCCCTGATCCGGGAGCTGGCCTACGAGCCGTATTTTCTGACCGTGTACGACATCGTGCGCTTTGCCCGGGAGCGCGGGATCCTGTGCCAGGGCCGGGGCTCGGCGGCCAACTCGGCGGTGTGCTTCTGCCTGGGGATCACCGAGGTGGATCCGGCACGCATGCAGATGCTGTTCGAGCGGTTCATTTCCAGGGAGCGCAATGAGCCCCCGGACATCGACGTGGACTTCGAGCACGAGCGGCGCGAGGAGGTGATCCAGTACATCTACGGCAAGTACGGCCGGGATCGGGCCGCCCTGGCAGCGACCGTGATCACCTACCGGCCCAAGAGCGCGGTGCGGGACGTGGGCAAGGTATTGGGGCTGGAGCCCGCCCAGGTGGACCGTCTGGCCGGATCCTTGGTCTGGACCGACGGGCACCGGGTGCAAGCCGCGCGCCTGGCCGAAGCCGGGCTGGATCCCCACGGCCCGGTGCTGGTGCGGCTGCTCGCCTTGGTCAACCGGTTGCTCGGCTTTCCCCGCCATCTGTCGCAGCACGTGGGCGGCTTCGTCATCTCCCGGGGTCCCCTGTGCCGGCTGGTGCCCATCGAGAACGCGGCCATGGCGCAGCGCACCGTCATCCAGTGGGACAAGGACGACCTGGATGCCCTGAATCTGCTCAAGGTGGACGTGCTGGCCCTGGGCATGCTCACAGCCATCCGCAAGGCCCTGGCCCTGGTGAACGCCCGGCGCACCGGTGGTAGGAGCGAGCTTGCTCGCGAAGCGCCAGACGGGTGTGCCTCTGCGGTCGATTCACCGCTTGGCCGGCCCGAAGCCCCGGCTCCAGTCACGAGTCACGTTCTGACACTGCAATCCATCCCCCCCGAAGATCCTGAGGTCTACCGCATGATCCAGGCCGCCGACACCGTCGGCGTGTTCCAGATCGAGTCCCGGGCCCAGATGGCCATGCTGCCCCGCTTGTTGCCCCGTACCTTCTATGACCTGGTGATCGAGGTGGCCATCGTGCGTCCCGGTCCCATCCAGGGCGGCATGGTGCATCCTTACCTGCGCCGCCGCCAGGGGGACGAGCCCGTCGGCTATCCCAGCGCCGCGGTGCGCCAGGTGCTGGAGCGCACCCTGGGCGTGCCCATCTTCCAGGAGCAGGTGATGAAGCTGGCGGTGGTGGCCGCCGGCTTCAGTCCGGGGGAGGCGGACCAGCTTCGCCGCTCCATGGCCGCCTGGCGCCGCCGTGGTGGCCTGGAACACTTCGAGCACCGGCTCATTCAGGGCATGCGCGAGCGCGGCTACGCCGAGGACTTCGCCCGCCAGATCTACCGCCAGATCCAGGGCTTCGGCGAGTATGGGTTTCCGGAGTCCCACGCCGCCAGCTTTGCCCTGCTGGTGTACGTTTCGGCGTGGCTCAAGCACCACGAGCCCGCAGCCTTCGCCTGCGCGCTGCTCAACAGCCAGCCCATGGGCTTTTACGCTCCCTCCCAGCTAGTGCAGGACGCACGCCACCACGGCGTGGAGGTGCTCCCCGTGGATGTGTGCTTCAGCGGCTGGGATTGTGATTTGGAGCGGCCAGCGGCCAGCGGCCAGCTATTAGGTGTGAGGCTTCAGGCTTCAGGCCTCGGGCCCAGATCGAATCACGAATCACGAATCACGGGTCTTCAGACCTCAAGCCTCAAGCCTCAGGCCTTATCCCTGCGCCTGGGTCTGCGCCTGGTCAAAGGGCTGTCCCGGGCCGGAGCCGAGCGGCTGGTGGCGGCACGGGCGCAGGGGCCGTTCGCCGGTGTGGAGGATCTGGCGCGGCGGACCGGGCTGAAGCGCAGCGAGCTGGAGCGGCTGGCTGCGGCGGGAGCCCTGGCCGGGATTGCCGGAGACCGGCATCGCGCCCGCTGGGCGGTACGGGGGGTGGAGGCCATGCCCGGCCTGCTCGCCGGAGCCGTGATCCAGGAGCCGCCTCCGGTCCTGCCACCGCCAGGCGAGGCCCAGGATCTGGTGGCGGACTATCAGACCCTGGGGCTTTCCCTGGGCCGCCATCCCCTGGCCCTGCTGCGGGGGCACCTGCGGCGCCGGGGCATGCTGACGGCGGCCCAGATCCGGGAGCGTGACCAGAATGAGCGGGTGCGGGCCGCCGGCTTGGTGGTGAACCGCCAGCGTCCGGCCACGGCCAGCGGGGTGACCTTCGTCACCCTGGAGGACGAGACCGGCTACGTCAACCTGGTGGTGTGGCACAACGTCGCCCAGAGGAGCCGGCAGGCCCTGCTGGGTGCCCGCCTGCTGGGGGTGAGAGGCGTAATCGAGCGGGAGGGCGAGGTGGTCCATGTGATGGCCGGCAGCCTTCAGGATCTGAGCAACCTCATCGGCGATCTGCAGGCCCGTTCCCGTGATTTCCGTTAGCGTAGGGTGCGCTGCACGCCCTGTTCGCCACTCTCAGCCGCGGGCGGGTCGATGCGCAGCGGGCTGAGACGATCTGCGCCTGCGCGCCACTCCGATGGCGGCCAGTCCGAGGCCGAACAGGGCGGCGGTGGCAGGCTCAGGCACCGGGACCTCATTGATGCCGATCCGGACGCGGTAGGCGCCATCGTTGTCGTCATAGGCCCCAGGCGCGTTGTCGAATCCGAAGCCGTCGGGAATGCCGAGGAACAACCGTGTGGCCCCGGTCGGCGCAGTGAACTCCTGGAAGGTGCCGCCGGTGGTAACCCCATTGCCGATATAGAAGACCTGACCGAGTCCCGGCGTCAACGTCGGGAAGTCCCGTCCCAGCCCTCCCGTGCTGAAGTCCAGCGTTGCGGGGGGACTGCCCGAGGGAATGCTGTCGTCAAGGAATACCCCCACCAGGGCGCCTTCGGGGCCGAAATAACCGCTGATGCCGCCGAACGAGTAGAGAATGCTACAGGCGCCGCCCGTACAGTCGGCGTGGTTGCCGTCAGGGCCATACAGGGGTGGTCCGAACCCGTTGAAGAAGCTGATCCCACCCGAGGCGGGATCAAGGACCCGCAACACGTCGCCGGCCGCCACGCTGATGAGTGGTGGGAAGGTCTCCTGTATCTCTTCCGGTGTCGGGCCGCCATGGCGCTGAAGTCCCGTGGGATAGGTCCAGGGAGCGGAAGCCGCCGGTATGGTGATGTCCGTGCGGCCGGCGAGGAATATCGCATCGCTGCCGTCGATGGTCACGGTCATGACCAGGGCGCCGGCTGTCGAGGTGGCGAGCCCCAGTCCAGCGGCCAATGCAAGTGCTACGCCAAGATTTCGGATACTCATGTCGGTCTGCCTCCATCGGTCCGCGTGCAAAGCGGCCCGACCTAAAGAAACACACAATTAATGAGGCAGTATTTGTGCCGAGCACCCCGCAGTCCGATGAATCTCCCGATTTTGTAATGGGTTAGCGTGACACCTTCCGCACCTCACAACTCGCAGCGCGGCAAAAGTGTAAACTTTTCCGACGTAACGCTCATAAGGGCTGTTCCACATGATCAAGGTCCGCTCGCAGGCGGCAACGGCCTTCGCGGCGCTGTCGCTGGTGATCACCTCGCCCGTGCCGGTTAGTGCTCGTCGCATTGCCGGCCAGCGTGCCGCCGGTCCCCACTCCCAAGGCTTACTTTGTATGTCGCGGATTCGGGTGCAGCCTCTTCCAGCGCTCGGCAAACAGGTAAAACACCGCAGGTCCGTACGCGAACAGCATTACCGCCGCTCCCATCGCCAGACCCACAAACGTGATAAAGCCGCCGCAGCAATAGTCCCGGTAACGCGCAACAACATACGTAGGTACCGCAATCAGGAGTTCGAGGATACTACCGGCACGAGGGCCAGCAGAATGATCGGCATCGTGACCACAGCGAGGTCCGGCGCCCCATAGGGGCGCGGAGTCCATACGGATGTTGTGCGAGATCATCAATGGGTGCCTTTAAGTAGGCCATCGATACTAAGATCCTCGTCAACGTCCGGCCAGTGGATCCCCTCTCCATCCCCTAAGAGTTCATAGTTTTCTAGTTGCTGGCGAGTCGCAGCTGCGAGTCGCGGGAACCATACAAGTGGCACAGATACCGTCCGCCCGTCGACTAGGGAGACAACCAAATCGTCGTCCGTGAAGTGAACCTGCTCAGCCAGCGGGTGGACCTCAACGGGTTGCGTGCTCATTCCAGGCCTCCAGTAGCTCAGTCTGATGATCTTCTACGATTCGCTGAATCGCCGGGAGTTCATGGGAGTGAAATCTGTGCGAGCTTGCGAGAGTAACTGGGTGCAGCCAGAACTTCGCGAGGAATCGTTCGCGCTGCACATGTATATGAGGTGGCTCGCCCTTCTCATTGCTATAGAAGTAGAACCGATATGGGCCGCTTCTCAGTACCGTTGGCATTCGTTCATTCGCCTCGGAGTCGATTCAGCGCATAACTACTTAGCATTTATCCGTCGTGCGCAGCATGAGGGATAAATGTGTGTTGGACTAAGCCGCCCCGAATCTTGGTGCGGACTCCTTATGCTTGAGGGGATTGTATTGTCGGACGATGGGTGTGGCGAGGCGCTTCAGCCCGTGGCGGCGTGCCCGGGCGCGCTGCGAGTGGCTGACGGCCCGGCTCCCTCGCCCCCAATCCGTCTCCTATGGGCTCGATTCTAGCCAATTTCCCGGCATTTGCACGCACGTGTTGCAGGGCGGTGGGCACGGGGTGCTCAGCCTCAGGGATCGGTTCGAAGCAGTGTAGAGTCATGCAGGGTCTGGATCGGTAGCACGTGACGCAGTAGAAGGCTCGCCACTACAGAGGGGGCCTGACCTCACCCCATTTGTAGCAAGCCCCAGGCCTTACGCCTCAAGCCTTCTTCTTCGGCAGATAGAGATCGGTAATCGTGCCTTCGGCGGCCTCGGCGGCCATGGCTACGGTCTCGGACAGGGTGGGGTGGGGGTGGATGGACAGGCTGATGTCTTGGGCGTCGGCGCCCATCTCCAGGGCCAGCACGGTCTCGGCGATGAGATCCCCCGCGTGGGGACCCGCCATCCCGGCGCCGAGCAGGCGGCCGTTCTCCCGATCGAAGAGCAGCTTGGTCAGCCCTTCGTCGCGGCCCATGCCCAGGGAGCGGCCGCTGGCGGCCCAGGGGAAGGTGGCCTTGTGTACGGCGATGCCCTGGGCCTTGGCCTCGGTCTCGGTCAGGCCCATCCAGGCGATCTCCGGATCCGTGTAGGCCACCGAAGGAATGGCGCGGGCGTCGAAGGCCGAACGCTGGCCGCCGATGACTTCGGCCGCCACCTTGCCTTCATGAGTGGCTTTGTGGGCCAGCATGGGCTGACCCACGACGTCGCCGATGGCGAAGATGTTGGCTACGTTGGTGCGCTGCTGGCGGTCCACCGGAATGAAGCCGCGCTCATCCACGAACACGCCGGCGTTCTCCGCGCCGACGCGCTTGCCGTTGGGCTGGCGGCCCACGGCGACCAGGATGCGGTCGAAAATGTCCGATGCCGGCGCACTCTTACCCTCGAAGAATGCTTCGAGGCCTTCCTTGCGCGGCTCCACGCGGGTGACCCGGGTGCCGAGGTGGATGGCCTGGTAGCGCTTGGCGATGCGCCGTTGCAGGGGGCGGACCAGATCCGGATCACACCCCGGCAGCAGGCCGTCGGTGAGCTCCACCACCGTGACTTGGGAGCCCAGTGCATCGTACACGGTGGCCATCTCCAGGCCGATGATGCCGCCGCCGATGACCAGCAGTCGCCCGGGGATCTCCGCCAGGGCGAGTGCGTCGGTGGAGTCCATGACGCGGGGGTCGTCGTAGGGAATGCCGGGAACACGGGTGACCTGGGAGCCGGCGGCGATAATCGCGTGGTCGAAAGATACGCTGCGCTGGCCCTCGGGCGTGTCGACGAGGATCTTGTTGGCCGAGTAGAAGCGGGCCTCGCCCTGCACCACCTGCACCTTGCGCTGCTTGGCGAGCTGGGCCAGACCGCCGGTGAGGCGGCCCACCACGCTTTCCTTCCAGGCGCGCAGCTTGTCCAGATCGAGCCGTGGCGCGCCGAATTCCACCCCATGGTCGGCCATCTCGCGGGCTTCGGCGAGCGTGTTCGCCAGCGGCTTCTCGCAGACGA
>CAYWTP010000013.1:0-20599 GCA_964461215.1 uncultured Ectothiorhodospiraceae bacterium
ATCCGCTCAGCCTCGGCCTGCTTGGCGATGGCGCGGATCATGCTCTCGTCCAGGTCCACGTGCTTGATCTCCACGTTGGCCACCTTGATGCCCCAGGTGTCCGTCTGCCGGTCCAGGATCTCCTGAATGTCGGCATTGAGCTTCTCCCGGTCGGCCAGCATCTCATCCAGCTCGTGCTGGCCCAGCACCGAGCGCAGCGTGGTCTGGGCGAGCTGGCTGGTCGCCATGTGGAAGTTCTCGACCTGAATGATGGCCCGCTCCGGATCGATGACCCGGAAGTAGAGGACGGCGTTGACCTTCACCGAGACGTTGTCCCGGGAGATCACGTCCTGGGACGGCACATCCATCACCACGGTGCGCAGGTCCACCCGCACCATCTGCTGAATCACCGGAATGATTACGACCAGGCCCGGCCCCTTCACTTTCCAGAAGCGCCCCAGCATGAAGACCACGCCACGCTCATACTCACGCAGGATGCGGAAGGAGATGAACAGCAGAAACAGGATGATGACCAGTGCGTAGACGAATGCCATATCAGCTCTCCTCGTTCAGTGGCTCCACTTCCAGGACCAGGCCGTCCACCGACTTGATCCGTACCCTCTGCCCCTGCGCCAGCGGCTGGGCGGACCTGGCCTCCCACAGCTCGCTGTGGACCCAGACGCGGCCCCGCCCCTCGCGGCCGTCCACGACCACGCCCACGCTGTCCAGCATCTCCTCCCGGCCGCTGACCACCGGCCGGCGTCGGAGCCGGGCCACCATCGTCACCACCAGCATGAAGAACGCCGCGCTGGCGAGGCCGAATCCCACCACCATGGGCACGGACAGCGTGTAGCCCTCCACGTCGGTGTCCATGAGCATCAGCGATCCCACCACGAAGGCAATGATGCCGCCGATGCCCAGGGCACCGAAGCTCGGCACGAAGACCTCCGCAATCATGAAGGCCACGCCCAGGCCCATGAGGGCGAGCCCCGCATAGTTCACCGGCAGCACCTGGAACGCATACAGCGCCAGCAGCAAGGCGATGGCCCCGGCCACGCCGGGCACTACGTGTCCGGGATTGGCCATCTCAAAGAACAGACCGTAAATCCCCAGGAGCATCAGTATGTAGGCCACGTTGGGATCGGTAATGACCGCCAGCAGGCGGGATCGCCAGTCCGGCCGCAGCACCCTTACCCCGGCACCCGCAGTGTGCAAGGTACGCATCTTGCCCTGCACGCTGACGCTGCGCCCGTCCAGTGCCCGCAGGAGTCCGGGCAGGTCGTCGGCGATCAGATCGATGACGCCCTGCTTGAGGGCCTCCTCGGCATTGAGGCTGGCGGCCTCCCGTACCGCTTGCTCCGCCCACTGGGCATTACGGCCGCGCATACGGGCGAGGCCGCGGATGTAGGCCGCGGCGTCATTGACGATCTTGTGCTCCATGGTATCGCCGCCTGCTTCCTGTCCTTGCTTGGCGCCCTTGGCGGGAGTCTTTTCAGGCAGCAATCCGCCCCCCACCCGTACCGGGGTGGCTGCCCCCAGGTTGGTGCCCGGTGCCATGGCGGCGGCATGACTGGCATACAGGATGTAGGTTCCGGCACTGGCGGCGCGGGCGCCGCCGGGAGCCACGTAGGTCGCCACGGGAACCGAGGACGCGAGGATGGCGCGGATGATCTCGCGCATGGATGAGTCCAGACCTCCCGGCGTATCCATGCGGATTATCACGGCCGGCGCGTCCTGCACCTGGGCCAGGTCGATTCCTCGCACCAGATAGTCGGCCACCGCCGGACCGATGGCTCCTTTGACCTCCAACACGATGACCGGTGGGACCGGCCCCGGTTGGGCACGCTGCGGCCAGTACAAGCACAATCCCAGCAGCAGGCCGGTGATAACGCGGGTCGGCAGGCTTGCAATGAGCACGCGGGATCCTGATGGCAAAGACCAGTGCCCCAAGGATAGCGCAATCCGGCGACGACAAGCGTCTGCTCTTTCACCGGAGAGGGTAACTTGGTAGCTTATACACCTGTTAAGATGTCGCTGAACACACACCGTGTCCGGCAAACGTTCACCACCATACATTCCGCTCGCGAAGGAGATCTTCCGTGCTACGCTCTCGTCTGCTGGAGCTTTTCTTCCCAATCGTGTCCTTTGCCGAGATTACGGCAGGCGGCTCCGACTCGTTCATCGCGGTAGGCGCTCTGAGCCTGGACGAGGCCTCGGAGATCAGCGTACATGCCGGTCACGCGCCCAATTTTCTGCTGTTCGACGATGAAGGGCACCTGCGCCGGGTCATTCCCAATCCTTATATGGACCTTCACGAAGACGCTGCCCACAAGGTCGCGGATTTGCTGGCCGAGCACAACGTGCGTCTGATGATCGCAGGCGATTTCGGCCCCCACGTTGCGCAGGCTCTGGACGAGAAGGGGATCAAGCACATCAAGGACATGGGACTGGCCAATATCGCCGTGAGAAGCCTGGCGAAGCCATGAAGGCCATGTTGATGACCACCACCGGCGGTCCGCAGGCGCTTCAGCCCGCGGACATTCCGGTACCCGGGATTGACGCCCCGACGGAGATGCTGGTCAGACTCGCCGCCGCGGGGGTGAATCCGGTGGACACCAAGCTGCGCAGCCGGGGCACCTTCTACCCCGACCGCCTGCCGTGCGTGCTGGGCTGCGATGGGGCCGGGGTGGTGGAGGCGATCGGCAGCAAGGTGCGCCGCTTTCAGGCCGGAGACGAAGTGTACTTCTGCAACGGCGGCATCGGCGGGGCACCGGGCAGCTATGCCGAGTACACCCTGGTGGATGAGGCCCATGCTGCACGCAAGCCGGCCACCTCGTCCTTCGCCGAAGCCGCCGCCGCTCCGCTGGCGCTGATTACCGCCTGGGAATCCCTGTACGACCGGGGCCGCATGCAGGTCGGCCAGCACCTGCTCATCCACGCCGGGGCCGGCGGGGTCGGACACCTGGCAATCCAGCTTGCCAAGGAGGCGGGCTGCCGCGTGTGTACCACGGTGAGCACCGATGACAAGGCCGCCTTCGTGAGCGGATTGGGAGCCGACGAGGTGATACGGTACCGGGAGACCGACTTCTGTGACGCCGCGCTTGCCTGGACCGAGGGCAGGGGCGTGGACATCGCCTTCGACACCGTAGGTGGCAGCACGTTTCTGGCGACCTTCGGCGCCGTACGCCACTATGGCGATCTGGTCACCATCCTCCAGCCCCCCGCCGACACCGACTGGAAGGTGGCGCGGATCCGCAATCTGCGCATCAGCCTCGAGCTGATGCTCACCCCCATGTACGACGATCTGCCCGAGGCACGCCTGCACCAGACCAGTATCCTGGAGAACGGCGCCCGCATGTTCGACGAAGGCACTCTCAAGATCCAGGTCAGCCACCAAATTCCGCTGGCCCAGGCCGCCGAGGCGCACCGCTTGGTCGAGGCCGGCTCGACCACCGGCAAGATCGTGCTGGTCATGGAGTAGGGACGCGCGGTGAGGCCTGAGGCGTGAGGTTGTAAGGTCCGTAGGGTCCGTTCGGCAAGAAGCGGCTCTTGGATGGTTGCTTTCATTCAGAGCGGGGTGTCCGACAGGACAGCCCGCTGGCTTAGACTGAAATCGTGCGCGTGATCTGGTCAGTGCTATCCATCGCCGCCGTCGCGTACCTTGGGCTGGCGGCCTACCTGTACCTGTTCCAGGAGCGCTACGTCTACTTCCCTTCCGAGGCCGTCGCCGAGACCCCTGCCGCCGTGGGCCTCGGCTACGATGACGTGCGCTTTCAAAGCGACGACGGGATGCTGCTGCGGGGGTGGTTCGTACCGGCCGCCGGAGCACGCTTCACGCTGCTGTTCTGCCACGGCAACGGCGGCAATATCTCCCACCGTCTCGATTCCCTCCGGATCTTCCATCGGCTTGGCCTGAGCGTGTTCATCTTCGACTACCGCGGCTACGGCCAGAGCACGGGCAAGCCTTCCGAGCAGGGCACCTACCGCGACGCCGAGGCCGCCTGGCGTTACCTGGTGAAGAACCGGGGTATCCCGGCGCCCCATATCATCGACTTCGGGCGCTCCCTGGGGGCCGGGGTAGCCACGTGGCTGGCCATGGAGCACCCGCCCAGGGCGCTGATCCTGGAATCCGCCTTCACCTCGGTACCGGATATGGGGGCGGCTCTGTACCCGTTCCTGCCCGTGCGGGCTTTGTCCCGCATCCGCTACAACACGCTGCGCCGGATTGCCTCCGTGCACCGGCCACTGCTGGTGATCCACAGCCGTGACGATGAGATCGTGCCGTTCGCCCATGGACGCCGAATCTTCGAGGCGGCCAACCAGCCCAAAACCTTCCTCGAGATCCACGGCAGTCACAACAACGGCTTTCTGGCGAGCATCGACGACTACAGCCAGGGCCTGGCAGATTTTGTGAGGACCCTGGCACTGGAGCCGGCTCCTCCGGAGCCTGCACCCCCGCCGCCCGGATCGGGAGAAGGGCCGCCGGTTGCGGCACCACCTGCGGAGCAGGCTTCGCCGCCGGCTCCCGAGTCATCACCCGCCCCCGCGGCACCCGCCGAAAGTGCCGGAGGCCCGATCATCTGATGGGCTGCTGCGGCACGAGCGCGGTGCCGCGGCGGCCCGCCCCGCCGCTCCCGGGCACAATCCACCGGGCCTTCCAGCACCACCGGGACGAGCCCCCCGGCAAGCTGAAGCCCCTTTGCGCGAATGCGCCGACGACGGTGGACGAGGCCGCCATCGTCTGCGGACACTGCGGCCATCCCGTCACCAGGGAGCAGGCACGCACCAGCGTAGGCGGTTCCCATGTCCATCGCTTCGCCAATCCCCACGGGATCCAATTCGAGATCGGGTGCTTCAGCGAAGCCGGCGGCTGCTACCAGATCGGCCCGCCCACCGAGGCCCACACCTGGTTCAAGGCCCATGCATGGCGTATCGCCCTGTGCGGAGGCTGCGGTATTCATCTCGGCTGGGGCTTTCACAGCCGGCAGGGGGGCCGGTTCTACGGTCTCATTCTCGAACGCCTGGCTTACCGGGCATGATCCGCGGGCCGTGTCACCGGCACCTTCGCCACCTCCCGCCGAAATTCATCCAGGTCCATGGGGTAGGCGCGGGCGAATCCGCCCACGTAATGGACCTGCCGCGGCCGCAGGCGGAACAGCGTGAAGTCAGCGAAGCCGAACAGGGGCTCGGCGGTAGGCAGGCGGCGCAGATAGAGCCCGCGCAGCTCCTCGTAGTCCGCGGCCTCGCGGGGCACCGGCCGCACAGTGCCGGTGAGGGTCACACGCGCCAGGGTCTGCGGATCCTCGACCGCCACATCCGGCTGGCCGACGACCAGGGAGGCCACGGGCGAAGCCAGCAGATTCGCCGTGTGCCGGGCCAGAGCGCTGAGGTGCAGGATAAAGGTGCACAGATCGGGGGTCGCCGCGTAGGCAACCATGGACGCCAGCGGTCCGTCGGTGCCCTGGGTGGCCAGTGCCGCCCAGCGGCTTCCCCGCAGCAGATGGTCGAGGGACCGGGCGTCCGCGGGATTCACGTGGCGGCCGCGCCGTCACCGGACATGCCCGGTAGCACAGGCTGAGGGCTCAAATGTAGTAGGCCGTCCCGGTCATGACCTTGGAGGCCAGGCCCATGAGCGTACGTACCGGCGCCGGAAGTGCGACCCCGCCGGCTTCCAGGGCCACCGTGGCGTGGCGGCCCTCGTCCTGCCGCATCTGCTCGACGATGGCGCGGCTGCGCACGTCCCCCGGCGACAGTCGCTGCAAGTGGCCCTCCAAATGGGCGACCACATGGCGCTCGGTCTCGGCCACGAAAACCAGGCTCCACTTGTCCCCTGCATAGCCGGCTGCGGCCCCGATCGCGAAGGAGCCGAGATACCACAGGGGATTCAGGCGACTGGTGTGGCTGTCCAAATCCTTGAGCCGCTGCTCGCACCAGTCCAGGTGGTCGTTCTCCTCCCGGGAGGCCTGCTCCATCTTCTCCCTTACCTGTGGCAGGCGCGCCGTCAGCGCCTGTCCCTGGTACAGGGCCTGGGCGCATACCTCACCGGCGTGATTGACCCGCATCAGGCCCGCAGAGACGCGCCGCTCGCCACCACTGAACTCGCTCTCCGGACTCCCGGCGGCAGGGTTGGGGCGGCCCGTCGTTTGGGGGCGTCCAAATACGGTACGCACGGCCTGATCGAAACCGACGATCAGCTCGTCGACGGCTGTGAGTCTGCGCAATGTCATAGACGCAAGATTAGATTCAAAGTCCGCCGGTGAAAAGCCCCTGGCCGCCGGTGCGGGCTCAGAGTTCCGGGATCCCGAGCCGGCGTGCTAGCAGCATCACCGGATGCAGCACCTCCACCTGGCTGCCGGCCTCCCGCAGGGCGGCAGCCAGATGCAGCGCGCAGCCCACGTTCGAAGTCACAAGCATCGACGCCCCGGTGTCGCCCAGGAGGGCGCATTTGTCCGCGACCAGGGTATCGGCCATGGTGGGATGAGTCAGCATGTAGGTGCCGGCCGCACCGCAGCAGCGGCCGTTGCCCGGCAGATCCACCACATCCAGCGCAGGAACCCTGGACAGCAGAGCCCGCGGCCCGGCCCCCTGCCCCATGACGTTGCGCAGGCTGCACGGCTCATGCACCGCCACCCGAGCCGCGAGCGCCTGCGGCCTGGTCTCGGCGGGCCACTGCACGCCGGCCAGAAAGCTGCTGACATCGACCACCCTGGCGGCGAACCGCCCGGCAGCGTCCGGGCTCAGGCCGGCCAGGCGCGGATATTCCAGCAACGTGGCCCCGCAACCGCTGGCGGTGGTGATGATGGGCCGCGTCCCATCGCCGAAGGCCCGGAGATTGCGGTGGGCCAGCGCCACGGACTGCTCCTCGGCGCCGTCATGGAGATGGATGGCTCCGCAGCAGCCTTGGCCCAACGGCACTTCGACGGCATATCCCAGATGGTTGAGGACACGAATGGTGGCCGCAAGCACGGGCTGGTCGAACACCCGCGCGACGCAGCCCAGAAACAAGGCCACTCGGCCCCGCTCCGCCCCCCGGGCGGGATAGAAGGCTTCCCAAGAGAGCACGGGACGCAGCGAAGGCAGGTAGCCGGCCGCCCGCCGCAGCCCGCGGCGCGGTCCACGCCGACGAATGGCCGCCAGGCCGCTGCCCTGATACGCCCGCAGCAGGCCGTGCAGCAAACGCGCGGCACCCGGATGGTCCACGGGCGCTTGCGCGCCGAGCCACCGACCCAGACGCCGCAGAAACCCGGGCGGCTTGCGGCGCGCGATGCCTGCCCGAGCGGCGTCGATGAGCTCACCATAGGGCACGTGCGACGGACATACGGACTCGCAGGCCCGGCATGCCACGCAATTGCCCAGGTGGACCTCCAGGCGGGGTGAGAGCGAGAGATCGCCGGTGAACAGACCCTGCATCAGGGCAATTCGACCGCGGGGGGACTCCCCTTCGTCACCGGTCTTAACGTAGGTCGGACAATGGGGTAGACACAGGCCGCACTTCACGCACAGATCCGCGCCCGCCAGCAGCTTGGATTCTGCCTCTGATTGCCGGTCACGCACGCACTCGTCCACGCCTGCGGTTATACTCGTATCCTCATTTGCGATCCAACCGCTGCCCCATGAGTGAGCCCTACTACCGCTACCACCTGTTCTTCTGCACCAATCGTCGCGAGGACGGCTCCGCCTGCTGCCAGAACTTCGACGCCCAGTCCATGCGCGACTACGCCAAACAGCGCAGCAAGGCGCTCGGCATCGCCGGGCGCGGCGGGGTCCGCGTGAACACCGCCGGCTGCATGGATCGCTGCGACGAGGGGCCGGTGTGCGTGGTGTATCCGCAAGGGATCTGGTACACCTGGGTGGACCGGGAGGACGTGGACGAGATCATCGAGGAGCATCTGCGCAACGGGCGCGTGGTCGAGCGCCTGAAGATCTGAGCGGCGCCCGGCCCAAGCCCGCGCACTCACCGGCAAGCCTTCCGGCCAGTCCCTGAAATGAAGCCACGCGTCATCGACGCCCAGGCATTGAGCAAGTGCTACGGCGGCCATGCCGTGGTGGACGCCGTGGATCTGGGGATTGAGGCCGGCGAGTTCTGGGGTCTGCTGGGCCCCAACGGGGCCGGCAAGACCACCCTGCTGCGGATGATTGTCGGCAACACCCCTCCCAGCGGCGGCCGGCTCACGGTACTGGGCCACCCGGTGCCGGTGCAGGCCCGCCCCATGCGCCGGCGCATCGGCATCGTTCCCCAGGAAGACAACCTGGACCCCGACTTCACGGTGCAGGAGAACCTGCGCGTATACGCCAGCTACTTCGGGATCCGCGGCCGGGCCCTGGACCGGCGCATCGAAGAGCTGCTGGCGTTCGCCGCCCTTACGGAGAAGGCACGGGCCACCATTCCCACCCTATCCGGAGGCATGCGCAGGCGCCTTTCCCTGGTGCGCAGTCTGCTCAATGATCCGGAGCTGCTGATCCTGGACGAGCCGACCACGGGGCTGGACCCGCAGGCTCGCCAGATGATGTGGCAGCGGCTGCGGGCCCTGAAGCGCCAGGGCCTGACTTTGCTGCTGACGACCCATTACATGGAAGAGGCACAAAGGCTGTGCGACAGGGTAATCATCATGGACCGAGGGCGGATCCTGGACAGCGGGGCACCGGCCACGCTCATCCACCGCCACATCGAGCCTCAGGTACTGGAGGTTCACGGGGAAGACCTGGAGCACTGGCACCACGGTCACGGCGCGCTTCTCGCCGCACGCAGTGAGCACGTGGGAGAGACCATGTACTACTACACCCGGGACGAGAAGCCGCTGCTCAACGCCTTGGCCGGATCGCCGGCGCTGAGTTTCCTGCACCGCCCGGCCAATCTGGAGGACGTCTTCGTCAAGCTCACGGGACGGGAACTGCGTGAAGGATGAGGTCCTGGCATCACCGTCCCTGACCGGGCTGGGTTGGCTCCCCATCTGGCGGCGCAATCTGCTGGTCTGGGTCAAGCTCCTGGGGCCAGCGGTGCTGGGCAACTTCGGCGAGCCGCTGCTGTACCTGGTGGCATTGGGCTATGGCCTGGGCAGCTTCGTGGGCCGGGTGCAGGACATGCCCTATATCGTCTTCCTGGCCTCGGGCATCGTCTGCTCCAGCGCCATGATGACGGCCTCCTTCGAGGCGATGTACTCGGCCTACACCCGCATGGCGGTACAGCAAACCTGGAACGCCATGCTCGCAACACCGCTGGACATCCGCGACATCGTCGCCGGCGAGACCGTGTGGGCCGGCACCAAGAGCTTGATCAGCGTGTCGGCAATCCTGCTGGTAGCCGCTGCCCTCGGGGCCGTGCACGACTGGCAGGCCCTGTGGGTGCTGCCGATAGTCCTGATCACCGGCATGTGCTTCGCCAGCATGGCCCTGGTGGTGACGGCGTACGCCCGCAGCTACGACTTCTTTCTCTACTACCACACACTCCTCGTGACCCCCATGCTGCTGTTCGGCGGGGTCTTTTTCCCGCTGGACGCGATGCCGGTACCCGTACGTGCCGCTGCCGGATTGCTGCCGCTGAATCACGCGGTAGCTCTGGTGCGACCGCTGATGACCGGCGGGCCGGTAGCCGACGTGGGTCTGCATCTGGGGGTGCTGGGCGCGTACGGCCTGATCGGCTTCTGGCTGGCCATACGCTTGCTCGCCCGCCGCCTGACCTCGTAACACGTCCCGCCTTCAGGCTAGCCCATACCCGCGCTGTCGGCAGGCGGGATCCATGGCCACTCGGCCAAAGAAAGAAAGTCTTGACAAGCTTATTAGAATATTAGAGACTATTCACGGGTTGCAGGTTAACGCTTGTAACCCACTCCTCCATCCATCCTCCTTTGGTGGTTTGGCGCGGCGCCCGCCGCGCCATTTTTTTTGCCCGCACAAGCCCCATAGGTCCGCCGCAACGCGGCTGGCGGCAAAGAGTACCGCAGCTTCGGCACGCTCGCCTCTTACCCTTCACCCCTCACGACCTCGGACGGGCAGTCTCCGAGCGGCACTCTAGATCCCTGCGCCCCGGTCCGAGGATTCAGTGCCGCTGGCTGGCATCTCCCGGCGCCTCGTCACCGTCGCTACTCCCGCCACGCCCCTGGGCAGAATTGAAGCCCCAGGCAAACTGTGCGATCGTTAGCGCCTTCCAGGGACACAACAAGAAAACTGCCGGGCTCCGTGTCGCGTCGCTGCCTATCACTTGGGTGTTTGCTTCTGGCCGTCTGCCTGTCGTGGACGGCGGCACCCGCACGTGCCGACGGCGATCTGTGCGGTGGGGACGAAGGAGTCCCGCGACGTCCCGCTACGCCTCCGACCGGCGACCAGGTCCAAATCACGGCCGATCAAGCAGACCTGCGCGACGAAGGGGTGTCCACCCTCAAAGGCAACGTGGAGGTGGTACGCGCGTCGGGCGAATTGCACGCTGATACGGTGCTCTACGACCGCCAGACGCAGATTCTGGACTCGGCCGGCAATATCGAATATTGGAATCCGGACATCTACGCTACCGGCAGCCAGGCCCACTTCGAGCTGGACTCCAACCAGGGCTGGATCAACGACGTTCACTACCGTTTGGTAGGCACGCGCGGACGCGGCGAGGCTGCCACCGTCAGCATGGGTGGGCGCAACGTGCTGCTGTTGGAGAAGGCCACTTACAGCACCTGCCCGCCGGGACCGCCGGACTGGCTGTTCCTGGCCAAGTCGATCAAGCTCGATCGTCTCGCGCAAGCAGGCACTGCCCGCAACGTGAAGGTGCTGTTCAAGGGCGTACCGATATTCTACAGCCCCTATCTGTCCTTTCCGCTGAGCCATGCGCGCAAGACCGGCTTCCTGACCCCCAGCTTCGGATCCTCAGCCGAGGTGGGCGCCGAAGTCACCGTGCCCTTTTATTGGAACATCGCGCCGCAGATGGACGCGACCATCGGGGTCAGGGAGATGAGCAAGCGTGGCCCCATGCTCCAGGGCCAATTCCGCTACCTCCTGCCCCGGGGCGAAGGTCAGGCCGCACTTGAGTACATGCCCAAAGACCGGCAATTGGGCGAAAGTCGCGGTCTGTACACGTTCCGCCACGCGCAGGACCTGGGGCAGCGTTGGCACACCGACCTGAACCTCAACCACGTCACGGACCATCGCTACTTCGAACAGCTCGGTACCAACCTGGAGGTGTCCAGCACGTCCTATCTGGAGCGGCGCGCCGATCTCACCTATCAGGGCGATGCCTGGGGAGCCCTGGGCCGGCTGCAGGGCTACCAGACTATCAACGACAATATCGCTCCAGCCGATCGCCCCTATCACCGTGTACCGCAGCTAGTAGCGGCAACCAGCCTTCCGCAGAAGAACCGCCGTCTCAACCTCAGCCTCTACGGCGAGTTCGTGCGCTTCGAACGGGATTTCGGCGTGACCGGAAACCGGATTGATCTGAATCCGGCGGTGAGCTTCCCGATACGCACACCGGCTACGTTCCTGGTGCCCCGGCTGGCCTTGCGGCACACCCGCTATGCCCTGGAGAACGTAGCCCCCGGGGTGTCCACGAGCCCGAAGCGGACCACTCCCACCGCCAGCCTGGATAGCGGGGTATACTTCGACCGGGAATTGCAGATCGGGTCGCGCGCCTACACCCAGACCCTGGAACCCAGGCTGTACTATCTCTACGTGCCCTTCCGCAATCAGTCGAACCTGCCGGTATTCGACACGGCGGCATACACATTCAATTTCGCCCAGCTCTTCCGTGAGGAACGCTTCAGCGGCGCCGACCGGGTCGGTGACGCCAATCAGGCGACCCTGGCCCTGACTACCCGCCTGCTGGATAAGGCTACCGGCGACGAGCGTGTGCGCCTGAGCATCGGCCAAATCCACTATTTCAAGGATCGCAAGGTCACCTTGCCCGGCGAGCCGGTGGAACGCACCCGTTCTTCGGACCTGGTCGCCGAGATCGCCGCGCAGGTGGCGCGCGCGTGGCAGGTCCGGGCCGGCTTCCAGCAGGACACGAGCCACAACCTCACCCAGAAGAGTGCGCTGGCCGTGCGCTATCAGCCCGACAGCGATCGGGTTCTGAACCTGGGATACCGCTTCGTACGGGGAGCGGTAGAGCAGGCTGATGTGTCGACGCGCTGGCCGCTGAGCAATCATCTGGCGGTAGTGGGAAGGTTCAACTATGCGCTGCCTGAGAAGCGCGTTCTGGAATCCTTCGGCGGGCTCGAATATGAGAGCTGCTGCTGGGCTCTGCGCACCGTCGTCCGCCGCTATCTCAACAGCGTGGAGGGAACGCACCTCACCGGGATCTTCCTGCAGCTTGAGCTCAAAGGGCTTGGCAGCCTGGGGCAGAAGACCCGCAGCTTCCTGCAACAGCAGATCCCCGGCTACGACAACGCCTTCTGACCGGCGCGCCCCGGCGCCCCCGACCCGGCCGGGACAGGCCGCGGCAAAAGCCGGTATAATGCCCGGCGCGCCACGTGGCGGCCGCCCGATGCGCACCCGTGGAACCCCCGCGCGGCCAGGGGGTCTGCTCTCTCCAGACGAATCCAACCCAGGCAAGGTTCCCATGGCCATGAAGCTGCGCATATTCTTCGCCCTCCTCCTAGTGCTCCCTGCGGGCCAGACGCTGGCCGCCAGCACCCCCGTGCAGGAACTCGACCGCGTGGTGGCCGTTGTCAACGACGACGTCATCGTCCAGAGCGAGCTGGACCGGCGGGTCCGTACCGTGCTTCTGGAGCTTCGCAAGCAGCACACGGCACCGCCGCCCATGGCCGTGCTGCGCAAGCAGGTTCTGGAAAGGCTGATCCTGGACCGTATTCAGCTGCAGCTAGCGGCCCAGACCGGGATCCGCGTCGAAGGCCCCATGCTCAACACCGCCATCTCCCGCCTTGCTCAACAGAACGGGCTTACGGTGGCCGAGTTCAAGGATATTCTGGAGAAGGACGGCTACGACTTCGCCGCCTTCAGGGACGACATCGCCAAGGAGCTGACCCTGGACCAGCTCCGGCGCAAGCAGGTCGAGAACCACATTACGGTCACCGACCGGGAGATCGATGACATGCTGGCCACCCAAGCCCATCAGGGCAACATCGAGGATGAGTACCGGGTGGCCCAGATCCTGATCTCGGTCCCCGAGGCCGCTTCCCCGGAGCAGATAGAGGCGAGCAAGACCAAGGCGGAGCAAGTGCTTAAGCAGCTTAAGGACGGTGCGGACTTTCATCAGACGGCGGTCGCCGTATCCGATGGGCAGCAGGCCCTGGAGGGGGGCGATCTGGGCTGGAGAAAGGACAACCAGCTTCCCACCTTGTTCGCAGAGCAGGTGCTGCAGATGAAGAAAGGCCAGATCAGCGACCTCATCCGCAGCCCGAGCGGCTTTCACATTGTCAAGCTCATGGACGTGCGCAGCACTCAGCGCCATCTGGTGACTCAGACGCACGTTCGGCACATCCTCATCAAACCCGATGAGATGAACTCGGCGCAGGACGTGAAGGTGCGGCTGGAACAGCTCAAGCAGCGCATCGAAGGAGGTGATGATTTCGCCACCCTGGCCCGTTCCCATTCGATGGACGCCGGCTCCGCCGTGAAAGGCGGCGATCTGGGGTGGATAAGTCCGGGCGACGTGGTGCCTGAGTTCGAGTCCGTGATGAACGGCCTCAAGCCCGGTCAGGTGAGCGAGCCTTTTCAGACGCCCTTCGGCTGGCACATCGTTCAAGTACTGGGGCGGCGTACCCACGACAGCACCCAGGATCTCCGCCGGGCCACGGCCCGCGACATCATTCGCCGGCGCAAGGTCGAGGAGGAAGTGCAAGCCTGGCTGCGGCGCCTGCGGGATGAAGCCTACGTGCAGTACAAGCTGGACGAGTAGCCCGCGGACTGCGGCGCGAACGCTCACCGCCGGATTCGGGTTTGAATCTTGAGCCAGCGGACCCCTCGCCTCGTGCTGACCCCCGGCGAGCCTGCCGGCATCGGGCCTGATTTGGTCCTGGCCGTGGCGCGGAGCACTTGGCCGGCGCACCTGGTAGCCGTTGCGGACCCCGAGCTCCTCAGTGCCCGGGCCCACGACCTGGGCATCACGCTTGAGCTGGCTCTATTCGATGCGGGCACAGAGCCCGCCGCCCACAGACCGGGTGTACTGCCGGTGCTACCGGTTTCCCTGGTCCGACCGGCGCAGCCGGGCAGACTTGAGCCGGACAACGCTCCCTACGTGTTGGAAACGCTGCGTCAGGCGGTAGCCGGCTGCCAGGCCGGACACTTCGACGCCCTGGTCACGGGTCCGGTCCACAAGGGCGTGATCAACGATGCCGGCATCGCTTTCAGCGGCCATACCGAATATCTGGCGGTCCTCAGCCAGGCGCCCCAGGTCGTCATGATGCTCGCCTGCCCCGGGCTGCGGGTGGCCCTGGCCACGACTCATCTGCCTCTGGCCCGGGTCAGTGCCACGATCACCCGGGCGCGCCTGGAATCCGTGCTGCGGGTGCTGATCGGTGACCTGAAGCGGCGCTTCGGCATGACCCGGCCCAGAATCACCGTCTGCGGACTGAATCCCCATGCCGGCGAGGGGGGACACCTGGGACGGGAGGAAATCGACGTCATCGCTCCGGTGCTGGCCCGGCTGCGGGTCGAAGGTGCGCTCCTGGACGGCCCGGTCCCGGCCGACACGGCCTTCACCCCGGAGCGATTACGGCAAACCGACGCCGTGCTGGCCATGTACCACGACCAGGGCCTGCCGGTGCTCAAGCACATGGGCTTCGGTCAGGCCGTCAATATCACATTGGGTCTGCCCTTCGTGCGCACCTCGGTGGACCACGGCACGGCCCTGGGGCTTGCCGGCACGGGACGCGCGTCCCCCTCCAGCCTGGAGGCGGCCCTGCGCACTGCCCTGGAAATGGTCAGGCCCCGGCGAGCGGCCGAATGATGGCCAACGCACGCTCGGGATCGACCGTGCACAGCCCCGAGCCGTCGCGTGGCTGACCAGCACCGGCCGCGCAAGCGCTTCGGCCAGCACTTTCTCCACGATCCCGGGGTCATTGCACGCATCGCCGCGGCCATCGACCCCCGGCCGCTGGAGCGTGTGGTGGAAATTGGACCGGGGCTGGGGGCGCTAACCGAGGCCCTCCTCGCGCGCTGCGAGCAGCTGGATGTAGTGGAGATCGATCGTGACCTGGCGCAGGAGCTGTTGCGCAGTGCCGCGGCCGTGGCCGGCCGCATGCGGGTACACGCGGCGGATGCCCTGCGCTTTGACTTTGCGGGGCTGACAGGATCCGGCGAACGTCTGCGCGTCGTCGGCAATCTGCCCTACAACATCTCCACGCCCCTGATGTTCCGGCTCCTGGAGCAGGCCGGCGTGATCCGGGACATGCACTTCATGCTGCAGAAGGAGGTCGTGGACAGGCTCGCGGCCCGTGCCGGAGATCGGGCCTACGGCCGGCTGAGCGTGATGATCCAGCTCCGCTGCACGGTGCAGAAGCTGTTCGACGTGGGACCCGGCGCGTTCCACCCCCCTCCCAGGGTGGACTCGGCGGTGGTCAGGCTCGTCCCCCGCGGCACCCCTGCGGTGGAAATGCTCGATCCCGAGATCTTCGCTAAGACCGTGGCGCGCGCATTCACCCAGCGGCGCAAATCCGTACGCGCCATCCTCAAGGATGTGCTGTCCGCCGAGGAGCTGCTCGCCTTGAATGTGGCACCGCTGGCCAGGCCGGAAACCCTGGATCTGGCAGCCTTCGCCCGGATCGCCAACGCCATTGCAGCCCGGCAAGGTGGGAGGCAGCAAGCTGGCGGGAGTAGCAAGGGCCGGGAAACATGATTTCACCACGGGGAACACGGACTGCACTGGGAAGAGAATGGGGGATGAGTCCGGCGCTCACCTCTCATAGCCACTAGCCCGGACCAGCCGGGCTACTGAGGTATAATCGGCCGCCTATGTCTAGGCGGCCTATTCCCCCTCGCGCGGACAGCCGGTCAAGCGGCCGGTTTGAAGCCTCACGTGGAGACGGCATCCCCACCACCCCAACATTCCCACCCTTGGACCCATGGACCGGTTGATGGACGGTAGTGGCTCCCTGCACTGGAGCAGCCGGGTCGCTCTGTGGCTGGATGCGATCAGCGAATGGACCGGACGGCTGACCTCCTGGCTGGTGCTTGGGCTGGTCCTTCTGATCAGCTACGACGTGGCCATGCGCTATCTGTTCCACGCCGGCTCGGTGGCCCTGCAAGAGCTGGAGTGGCACCTGTTTGCGGTAATCTTCCTGCTGGGTGCGGGCTATACCCTGAAACACGATGACCACGTACGTGTGGACGTGGTCTATCAGAGCCGTCTGATGACGCCCTACCGGCAGGCGTGGGTCAATCTGCTGGGCACCCTGGTCTACCTGATCCCCTTCTGCCTGCTGGTGATCGTCAGCTCCTGGCCCTTCGTCCATGATGCGTTCGTACACGCGGAGACCTCTCCGGACCCCGGGGGGCTACCCTACCGCTGGCTGCTCAAGGGAGCCATTCCGCTAGGGTTCTCCCTGCTCCTGGTGCAGGGAGTGGCAAACGCACTGCACGCGCTCGCCGCCATATTGGAACACCACCGCCGGTAATGGAGATCTGGGCCGTCGTAATGTTCGCCGTCCTGGTGGTCGCCCTCATGGCCGGCTACCCGGTGGCCTTCACCCTCGGCGCCGTGGCAACCCTGTTCGGGGGAATCTTTCTGGGTCTGGACTTCTTCACACTGCTGCCGCTGCGGATCTGGGGCGTGATGACGAACTTCACTCTGCTGGCCGTTCCCCTGTTCGTATTCATGGGCGTGGTGCTGGAGAAATCGGGACTGGCGGAAGATCTGCTGGAGACCATGGGCCTGCTGTTCGGATCCCTGCGCGGCGGGCTGGCGCTGTCCATCGTGTTCGTGGGCGCCCTGCTGGCAGCCACCACCGGCGTGGTGGGAGCGACCGTAGTCACCATGGGCGTGATCGCCCTGCCGGGCATGCTCCGCCACGGCTACGCCCCGGATCTGGCCGCCGGGACCATCGCCGCATCCGGGACCCTGGGCCAGATCATTCCTCCCAGCATCGTTCTGATTCTGCTGGGGGATGTGGTAGGCGTTCCGGTAGGACGGCTGTTCATCGGTGCCGTGACCCCCGGCGCGCTGCTGATCATGCTGTTCGCCGCGTACATCGCATGGAAAGCCTGGCGTTATCCTGAGACGGCGCCGGCCCTGATCAGCTCCCGCCCGGAGCAGGCACTGGCCGCACGCGTGCTCCGGAGTCTGCTGCCGCCCCTGATGCTGGTCGTTGCAGTGCTTGGCTCCATCTTCTTCGGCATCGCCTCGCCCACCGAGTCGGCCGCCGTCGGCGCGATGGGCGCCCTGCTGCTAGCCGCCACCCACCGCCGGCTGAACCTGGCAAATCTACGCCGCGCCATGCGCCAGACCACGCGGTTGACCAGCATGGTATTTCTGATCCTCATCGGCGCCACAGCCTTCGGCTTGGTATTCCGCGGCATGGGCGGGGATCAGCTTGTACGCGAGATCATGACGGCTCTGCCCGGCGGCCGATGGGGATTTCTCGTGGCCAGCATGCTGCTGATCTTCGTACTGGGCTTCTTCCTGGATTTTCTGGAGATCTGCTTCATCGTGGTTCCCATCCTGGCTCCCATCGCGGCCCATCTCGGGATCGATCTGCTGTGGTTCGCCGTGCTGGTGGCGGTGAATCTGCAGACGTCGTTCCTGACGCCCCCCTTCGGGTTCTCCCTGTTCTACCTGAAGGCCGTGGCGCCTCCCGAGGTACGCATCGGCCACATCTACCGCGGAATCATCCCCTTCATCGCGGCCCAGCTGGTCACCATCGCCCTGCTGGTGGCGTTCCAGGACCTGGCACTGTGGCTACCCGACGCCATGGACCGGTGGCAGGGGCTTTGAGGCGCGAAGGATGAAGGGTGAAGCGTAAGAGCTCTTGACGCTAGCGAGTCGGCGTCAACCCTTCACTCTTTACGCTTCACGGCCCCCGCGCAGCTCCGCGATCACCGGCGCCGTGTCGGGCCGTACGCCGCGCCAGATGAAGAACGACTCTGCCGCCTGCTCGACCAGCATTCCCAGGCCGTCCACGCTGCCAGCGGCTCCTTGTGCCCGACCCCAGCGAACGAAAGGGGTGGGCTGGTCCGCGTACATCAGGTCGTAGCACCAGGCGCCGTCGGCCAGGATCCGCTCAGGCAGAGGCGGAACCTCGCCGGCGAGGCTGGCCGCCGTGGCGTTGATGATCACATCGAAGGACCGCCCGAGCAGGGCCTCGAAGCCGCAGCCGCTAACGGGCCCGGCGTCGCCGCATGCCGCGGCAAGCGACTGCGCGCGCGCCACCGTGCGGTTGGCGATCACCAGACACGCGGGACGTTCCTTCAGCAGCGGGACCACCACGCCGCGCGCCGCGCCGCCAGCGCCCAGCAACAGAATCCTGCGTCGGGCCAGGGACACTCCCTGGTTCAGGGTGAGGTCCCGTACCAGACCTACACCATCCGTGTTGTCCCCATGGATGCGGCCGGCCTCGCCAAACCACAGGGTGTTCACGGATCGCGCCCGAAGGGAACGTACGCTGCGCTCTCGAGCCAGCGCCCAGGCCTCCTCCTTGAACGGCAGGGTAACGTTCAGGCCCCGTCCCCCGTCCGCACGGAACCCGGACACCGCGCGGGAGAAACCGCCCGGCAGGACATGTATTGCGCGATAGTCCATGTCCTGCCCCGTCTGGCGAGCAAAGGCGGCGTGGATATAGGGAGACTTGCTGTGGGCGATGGGGTGACCCATCACGCCATAGGTATCGGTCATCGGGTGTGTGGAGCCGGGGCTGGCTACTGGGCGGCGGCGCTCTTGGCCTGGTGCAGAGCCATCAAACCACCCTTGAGAACGTAGGCGTCAAGGCCCCGCTCCGTCAGCAGATAAGCGGCGGCAGAGCTGCGCCGCCCGGTATCACAGTACACGATGTACTTCTTAGCACGATCCAGGCTCTCGGCCTTGAGCCTCAGCATGTAGATGGGCAGGTTGATGCTGCCCTTGATGCTGCTGTTCTTGTGCTCGCTCTCCAGGCGGACATCGAGCAGCAGAGCCCCCTCCTTGACCATCTCCTTAGCCTGCTCGAACTCCACCTCTTTCTGCATGGGTGCTTTGAGGAGCTCGTTGAAATCCTCCTTCGACAGGCGCATGAGCAGCCCATCGGTGGTCATCGTGACGGTGGCATTGCGCTTGGCATCGGACAGCAGCGCCTCCTCTCCGAAGGCGTCACCATCCTTGAGCTCGGCAAGGGTGATCTGCTGTCCCGTGCTGGAGGTCCGCGTTACCTTGCAGCGGCCGCGGTTGATGACGTAATAGTAGTCGCCCTCGTCCCCCTGCCGGATTACCACGTCGCCGCTCTTGAGGGGCACCTCCTGCAAGCGCATGAACATCTGCTGGATGTTGGCCGGAGGAATACGCATGAAGGCCTTGGACTGGAGGATACGAGTCATCCAGTCCCCGCCCGCATCTTCGCCTTCCTCTTCGACAGTGATCTCGCTCACCTCGATGCCCGAGAGCTGGTCCCAGGTCAGGAGGATATCCAGCAGATCGCTGTCGAAACGGGTGAAGGTGATGTCCGTCCTGGCTTTTGCAGTAAGCTGGCGCGGCTGCTGATTGGCAAGAGGATGCTTGGCGGCGCCACTGCCACCGCTGACGACCTTCTCGACCCCCTTGTCCGAGCTCAGCTCCACCTCCCCCGTGAGCACGTACACCGTCTTGCGGTCGAGATCGCCGATCTTGAACAAGGTCCGCCCGGCGGCAAGACTCTCGATGACCGCCTTACGGGCAAGCTCCTGGAAATTCTCCGCGTTCAGCGCGCTGGGCGGCACCAGCGTCTTGAGGATCTGTCTGTCGACCAACTCGGCCATGCTTGTTCTTGGTCCTCGGGGCTCGGCTGTGGGAGTGTGGGCTGAGGCTGGCTCAGTCCACGCATTTTATGCCGACGGGTGCAGCTTGGATACCCTTTTACCATGCCATCCCGTCCCGATCCAGGAGGAAGGCCGGCACTCGGAGATCGCCTCATCGCGTCCGCCGTGGGTATGGGGTCTACGGACGAGGACGGTTTTGCATCCCGGTGCCGCCGGGGTGTGCCAGTGGTCGCTGTTCCGCCCGCTCCAGAGTGGGATGTCCTGACCAGGACGGGTTGCGCGCAGGCGGGGGTACTCAATGTTTGCCTGCCCAAATAAAGCGGGCGCTTATGCGCCCGCTAACCGCATAGCCTCTGGCGAAAACCGCAACGACAAACGTTCCTTAGAGCGCGTCGTCCCCGCTCTCCCCGGTCCGGATGCGGATCACCTGCTCCAGGCCGGAGACAAAGATCTTGCCGTCGCCAATCTTTCCCGTCCTGGCCGCCTTGGTGATGGCATCGAGCACCTGCTCCAGCAGACTCTCCTTGACCGCCACCTCCAGCTTGACCTTGGGCAGAAAATCCACGATGTACTCCGCGCCACGGTAAAGCTCTGTATGTCCCTTCTGCCTGCCGAAGCCCTTGACCTCGGTCACCGTGATGCCCTGGACGCCGATGTCCGACAGGGCCTCGCGCACGTCGTCCAGCTTGAACGGTTTGATGATTGCCGTTACTAGCTTCATAGGCGTTGCTCCAAGAGCCCGTCCCCGGACGGGGACGGGCTT
>CAYWTP010000013.1:20609-29494 GCA_964461215.1 uncultured Ectothiorhodospiraceae bacterium
CGTGGGGTTAGAAGCTCTTGCCGACGGAGAACACCACCCTGCCGTCACAGATGTTGCCGCCACCGAAGCAGTCGTTCTTGCTCAGGCTGGTATCCGTGTAGGCCAGGCCGAAGTCCAAGCCGGCAAAGGACTTGCTCACGCCCACCTTCCACTCGGTCCAATTCGGCGTGCCCCACTGGACGTTGTCATCCACCACCTGACGCCCCAGGTGCAGGTTGAGGCTGAAGTCCTGGGGAAGGGGTACGTCCACCTCGCCGAAATACCATTCGGCGTTACCGGACTCGCCGGCGAACTCGGGGCTGTAGTTGATGCCCACGCTGACGGCGGCCGGACCGAAATCGTAGCTCACCTTGCCGTAAATCTCGGTGTAGTTACAATCTTTACCGCCGCACTTGTTGTCGCCGCTCGGGTAGTCGTAATAGATGACGCCCACGTCATAGCCGAGCTTGTCATTAACCTTTCCCGCGTAGCCCCCATAAAAATCCAGCTCCAGGGAGTTTGCGAAGGTGATGTTCGAGCCCCAGGCCCCCAGATAGAAGCCGCTGGAGTGGCTGTAGTCGAGGCCGCCCTGAATCGCAGGGTTGTTGTCGGTCTGCGACTGGCCGCGCCAGACGTAGTCCGATACGAAGCCGACGTTGGCGCTGATGTCGGCATTGGCCACCGTGGAGGTACCGGCCAGAAGCGCGGTCGCGATGGCGGTGGAAAGGGTCTTCTTCATCGTGCTTTCTCCTATACTCTTGCTTGATCGATAGAGGAACTCGGTCGAGATCTCCCAGTGGTCTTTGGACTCAACGGACCGTCGGACGCCTGCCATCCTGCACGCGCCGTGCCAGCATCGGCATTTGCTGAATTTACAACACATTGTTGGGAAAATCACAGAAATAAATGGACATGCCATTGCGGGGACACCACCGAGATTGCACTATTGCGGGCGCACAGCGCACCGATTGCACTATTGCGGTGCGTCCACGGCCATGTTACGCCGGCGCTTGCCTGCCAGGGCATGGCGGATTAGTGTAATCAGCTGGCTGTGCTGGCCAGGATCCGCCGCGAGAGATGAAGACAGCATGAACACTGCGAAGGTCGTCGAAGAGCTTCTGGGGCGCGTCTCCGCCGCGGTGCCGCCGGGGCTGGACAAGGCGCGGGCCGACCTGGAGAAGAATCTGCGCGCTACGGTCGGTGCGACCCTGGCGCGTATGGACCTGGTGACCCGCGAGGAGTTCGACGTACAAGCCGCGGTGCTGGCCCGCACCCGCGCCAAGCTGGAGGTCCTGCAGCGACGGGTCGACGAGCTGGAACGGGCGCTGGACCAGCCCGGGCCCGGGATCAAAGAGCCAAGCTGATCCGCCTCCCAGCAGGCTTGCCGCAAGGAAGGAGTCGTCCCTAACCGGGCAAGGAAGCCATGTCGCTTGCCGTTGTCTACACCCGTGCTCAGGCCGGCATCGACGCTCCGCTGGTGACCGTCGAGGTCCACCTGACCAACGGCCTGCCCGCCCTTTCCATCGTCGGTCTACCGGAAACGGCGGTCAAGGAGAGCAAGGATCGGGTCCGCAGTGCCCTCATTAACTCCCGTTTCGATTTCCCCCTGCGCCGCATCACCATCAACCTGGCGCCCGCCGACCTGCCGAAGGATGGAGGACGTTTCGACCTGCCCATCGCCCTGGGGATCCTGGCCGCTTCGGGACAGCTTCCCCGCGAGGTCCTGCCCCGCCACGAGTTCGTGGGCGAGCTGGCACTCTCGGGCGAGCTGCGGGCGATACGGGGCGTGCTGCCCGTCTGCCTGAAGGCCCGCGAGACCGCCCGCCACGTCGTGGTGCCCCGCGACAACGCCGCCGAGGCGGGACTGGTCAGTGACGTAACGGTGCTGCCCGCCGCCCATCTGCTCGAAGTCTACGGACACCTGGCCGGTACCTCGGCCATTAGAGCGCTGCGGGAGCAGCCCCAGTCCCGGCCCACGGAATCCCATGGCGATCTGTCCGATGTGCGGGGCCAGTACCAAGCCAAGCGCGCCCTGGAGATCGCCGCCGCCGGCGGCCACAACCTGCTGATGATCGGCCCCCCGGGAACCGGCAAGACCATGCTGGCCGGCCGCCTGGCGGGGATCCTTCCCCCGATGACCGAAGCCGAAGCGCTGGAGGCCGCTACCGTTCAGTCCATCAGCGCCCGTGGCTTCGATCCGGCCACCTGGGGCATCCGTCCGTTCAGGGCGCCCCACCACACCGCCTCCGGCGTGGCGCTGGTGGGAGGTGGAAGTGTCCCCATGCCGGGAGAGATCTCGCTGGCACACAACGGCGTACTGTTCCTCGACGAGCTTCCCGAATTCGACCGGCGCGTACTGGAAGTTCTGCGCGAGCCTCTGGAGTCCGGCGCCATCGTCATCTCCCGTGCCGCCAGGCAAGCCGAGTTTCCGGCCCGCTTTCAACTGGTAGCGGCCATGAACCCGTGTCCCGGTCTCCACGGCGGCGGCGGCTTCGACTGCACCGCCGAAGAGACCCGCAGGTACCTGGGCCGGATCTCGGGCCCACTCCTGGACCGCTTCGACATCCAGGTGGAGGTGCCCCGGGTGCCCAGGGAACATCTGTACGGCGACGCGCCCCGCGGGACCGAAAGCAGCGCGACGGTGCGGGCACGGGTCCTGGCGGCCCGCAACCGTCAGATTGCACGGGCGGGACGGCCCAACAGCGTGCTGGCACCGGCGGAGGTTCCCCGCGACTGCGCTCTGGGGGATCCGCAGAGAAAGCTTCTGGAAGCGGCCATGGAACGGCTCGGTCTGTCTACACGCGCCTGGCACCGCATCCTGAAGGTGGCCCGCACCATCGCCGATCTCGACGACGTGGCCACCATCGGCATCGAGCACCTGAGCGAGGCCATCGCCTATCGCAATCTGGACCGCCTCAGAGCGTTGTGAGCACGGCGTGCAAGCTGCTGCCGGCAGCTTGCAAGGAGGCCCGGATCTGGAGTCAAATGCTGGCCATGACGATCACGGATCCCAGCTACCAGATTGACATCGGGGTGGAGACAACCTACGTGGAAGACCAGTCGGTCCCCGAGCAGGATCACTACGTCTTCGCCTATACCATCACCATCCGCAACGTGGGCAGGATCGCGGCGCGACTGCTCACGCGCCACTGGATCATCACCGACGCCAACGGCCGGGTCCAGGAGGTCCGCGGCGAGGGCGTCGTGGGGGAACAGCCCTACCTGCAGCCGGGCGAAGGCTTCCGCTATACCAGTGCCGCCATGATCGATACTCCGGTCGGCAGTATGCACGGCAGCTACCAGATGGTGGCAGACGACGGCCGCCGCTTCGACGCCGAGATCCCGGCATTCAGCCTCTCCGTACCCCACACGCTGCACTGAGCCGGCGAGGGCTGTGATTCGTGCGGAGGCTACCGGAGTTGCGCAGTCATACGGTTAAGCGCATTGGTGCTCGGCTAAGGTTGGCAAGTGGGCGTATACGCCGTCGGTGACATACAAGGCTGCCAGCAGGAGCTGGAAACGCTGCTCGCCGGGATTGGATTCGACAGGGCCCGCGACCACCTGTGGCTCACGGGCGATCTGGTGAATCGGGGCCCGCAGTCACTCGAGGCGCTGCGGTTCGTAAAGGCCCTGGGAGCCGGCGCCATCACGGTGCTGGGCAACCATGATCTGCACCTGCTCGCGGTAGCCGGCGGCCACGTGCAGCGGCGGCACTACAAGGACACCATCGACGCCGTGCTAACAGCCCCCGACCGGGAGGAGCTGCTGCACTGGCTGCGCCACCGCCCGCTGCTGCATCACGACCCCAACCTGGGCTTCACCATGGTCCACGCGGGCCTGCCGCCTCAATGGGACCTCGCGCAGGCGCGGCGGCGGGCGGCAGAAGTGGAGGCGGTACTGCGCGGCGCCGACCACCCCGAGTTCTTCGCCCATATGTACGGCAACGCGCCCCACACCTGGCGGGCGGAGCTCACGGGTTGGAGCCGCTTGCGCTTCATCACCAACTGCTTCACGCGTATGCGCTATTGCAGCCCTGAAGGTGTCCTGGAGCTGACGGACAAGGGTCCACCCGGCACCCAGAAGCCCGGTTACCTGCCCTGGTTTCAGGCTCCGGGTCGCGCCAGCGCCGGCGAGCGAATCGTCTTCGGACATTGGTCCACGTTGCAGATGCACTCGGCCGTATCCTCGGACCATGGCGTCTTCCCCCTGGACAACGGCTGCATCTGGGGCGGGCGACTCACGGCCCTGCGCCTGGACGACCTGCAATACCACCACGTGCGATGCGATCGCCATGCCCGACCGGTGCGCGGCACCCCCTCGGCGCTGGCGCAAGGCTAACCGCCGCGAACGCGGCGGAACACACTCACCGCATCCGCCTACCTCCGCTCCAGCACCACGAAGGAGTAGGGGTAAGGGTTTCGCTCGTCGGGGGCGTGGTCCACCCGGTTCGTCTCCTGCCAATCGCGGGGGTCGAGGACCGGAAAGAACGTGTCGCCCTCGAACTCGCCCTCGATGAGAGTGAGGTACAAACGCCGGGCCCGGGGCAGCGTCTGAGCATAGAAGGACGCCCCGCCAATCACCATAATCTCTTCGTGGCGGCTGGCCACGGCCAGGGCTTCTTCCAGCGAGTGGACAACGGTGCAACCCCCGGCCGTAAACCCGGGGTCCCGGCTGACGACGATGTTCAGGCGGCCCGGCAGCGGCCTGCCCAGGGACTCAAAGGTGTGCCGGCCCATGATGACGGGCTTGCCCATGGTCACCCGCTTGAAGTGAGCGAGATCCGCCGGCAGCCGCCACGGCAGACGGTTCTCTACACCGATCAGGCGGTTGCGGTCCATGGCCGCGATCATGGATATGCGCATGGCTGAGCAGCTGGGGTAAACGATGGCACACCATAGCCGGCACAGCCGATCGGGACAACCGTTCGCATTGGTCGCACCATCCCAGTGCACGCATACACACCAGCCCACCAGGGCGAATGCTACTTCTGATTTGGCAGGTTCAGCGCTGGCGGCCCGGTGAGTCTTTCCGGGACACGCCGTAAATACCCACGGCGCTGCGCAATCCCTGCTCCGCTTGTGGGACCGGCCCATGCCATCCGGGCACGGGCGCTCACCGGGCTGCGAAGGGCCATCGGCCCTTCGGTCCCGATTCGCCCATGTAGGCTCGATCGCCGGCGTCCTGCCGGCGACGGTCCTGCATCCCCTCCCCCAATGCCGCGTGGACAGGCTCGGTGGCTTAAGGGCTAACCCATGAACGGGCCATAAGTAAGATTTGTGTATACCGCTGAAGGCAACGCCTTCAGCGGTTTGGCCTGGAAAATGCAATCTCCCCGCCGCACCTGCTGGCCCTTCGGGAAAGACCACATGCATACCAGTCACGAGACCATTCTGTCGCTCCGGCTACCGTACCGCGAGAGCGTGACCGTGCGCCGCACCGTCTACCGTGGCGGTGACGGCCCGCGGGTAGCCCTGGTGTCGGGGGTACACGGAGACGAGCTGGAAGGGCTCTACCTGTGCCACCGCATGGGGGCCTGGCTGGAGGCACTGGCCGGCGGCCGGCCCGGTGCCCTGCTCGGCACCGTAGAGCTGTATCCCGGCTTGAATCCTCTGGGTCTGGACACGCTGCAACGGTCCGTGCCCATGTACGAAGCGGATCTGAATCGCAACTTTCCAGGCCATCCGCAAGGGCTCATTCCCCAGCGTATCGCCGATGCAGCCATGCAACACCTGGAGGGTGCCGACCTGGTGGTAGACATCCACGCCAGCAACATCTACCTGCGGGAGATCCCGCAGGTCCGGATCAGCAACGAGTTCGCCGAGCGCTTGGTTCCGCTGGCCAGGGGCATGAATCTGGACGTGATCTGGGTACACGGGGCAGTGACGGTCCTGGAGGCGACCCTGGCCCACAGCCTCAACAGCCGCGGCACGCCCTGCCTGGTCATCGAGATGGGCGTGGGCATGCGGCTGACACCGGCTTACACCGAGCAGCTCCTGAGCGGATTGCTGCACTTGACCAGGGAGCTGGGAGTCATCGACCCCGGCGTGCAAGTCCCGGCGCCGGAGCACACCCCGCTGCTCGCGGACGATACCAATGTCCATTACCTCAACGCCCAGACCTCGGGGCTCTTCGTCCCGGTGGTGGAGCACTGGCGGGCCGTGCGCCGGGACCAGCTCCTGGGCACCATCGTCTCGCCCTACCGAGGTGCGGTACTGTCCGAGGTCCGCTCTCCCGTAGACGGCGTACTGTTCACCCTGCGCGAATATCCGCTGGTCTACGAGGGCTCGCTGATGGCCCGCATCGTCGCCACACAAAGCTCACAGGGAGGAATCGACCGTGAGTAACCCTTCGTTGCTGCGCATGACCGCACCGATGCGGGAAGACTTCGACGTACCCTATCACGATATCGGCGACCAGAGCCGCCCCCCGCGCATTGCTCTGGTGGCGGGACTACACGGGGACGAGCTGAACGGCGTGTTCGTGCTCTCCCGCCTGGCCACCTTCCTGCAAGCGGTGGCCCGCGGGGAGCGGCCCGATCAGAAGCTGACGGGACGCGTCGTGATCATCCCCGCAGTCAATATCCTGGGCCTGAACATGCGTACCCGGCACTGGCCCTTCGACAAGACCGACATCAACCGGATGTTTCCCGGCTACGATGCCGGCGAAACCACCCAGCGCATTGCCCAGGCGGTCCTGACCGCCACCCGCGACGCGTACTACCGGGTGGACATCCACAGCTCCAACCGGGACTTCGAGGAGCTGCCCCAGGTGCGCTTGTACCAGCCCAATGACGACGAGCGCTCCAGCGCCTTCTTGTTCGGTTTGCCGGCCGTGGTCGAACGCGCCTCGGACAGCTTGTTCACCAGCACCATGGGACACGCATGGCAACGTACGGGTGGCGAGAACTTCGTGATCCAGGTCGGCCAGGCGGGAAACCTCCAGCTTCATCACTGCGAGACGCTGTTCCGGGGACTGGTGTCGTTTCTTCACCGCAACGCCATCCTGCGGGGCGTTGAGCTGGCCGACGAGGACGAGGACATCCATTACTTCAGCCTGCGCCAGACCCTGCCCCTGCTCTCCGAGCACGCGGGCTTCTTCGTCTCCAAGCTTGACGTGGGACGCTGGGTCCAGGCCGGCGAGACCATCGGCCACGTCTACGACAGCTTCAGCGGCGAGATCCAGACCGAGGTACGGGCACTGGTCACCGGCCTGCTCAGCGGCCTGCGGCGCCAGCCCCTGCTGTGCGAAGGCGATCTGATGGCCCGCATTCAGACCTTGAAGGAAGGCGAGCGCGACGCGGATACCTACCTGCATGCGCAAGGACAGTGAACTAGGCCGTAGGCTTGAGGCTTGAGGCCGTAGGCTTTAGAGCGGGCTGCCCTTGCGCTCGCCTTACCCGGCGAGTCAAACAGTGCATGACCGACCCAATCGCTTCGACCTTAGACCTTAGACCTTGGGCCTTCTGCCTTGCGCTGCGATGGGCAGGACCCGCCTTCTTAGCCTACAGCCCACGGTCCACGGCCTGCGAGCCTGGCGCCCAAGGCGCCGGGCTCGCTCAAACCGCCACCGGCGCCTTGATGTGAGGGTGGGGATCGTAGCCGCTCAGCGCGAAGTCCTCGAAGCGAAAGTCGAACAAGGAGCGGGCTCGGGGATCGATGCGCATGGTGGGCAGGGGGCGAGGCGGGCGGGACAGCTGCTCCTCCACCTGCTCCAGGTGGTTCAGGTACAGGTGGGCATCGCCCAGGGTGTGAACAAACTCGCCCGGCGCCGTGCCCGTAACCTGCGCCACCATCATGGTCAGCAGCGCGTAGGATGCGATGTTGAAAGGTACCCCCAGGAAGATGTCGGCACTGCGCTGGTAGAGCTGGCAGGACAGCCGACCCTGAGCGACATAGAACTGGAACAGGGCGTGGCAGGGAGGCAAGGCCATCCGCTCCAGCTCGCCGACGTTCCAGGCCGACACGATGATCCGCCGCGAGTCGGGATCGTCGCGGATCTGCTCCAGGACCTGGGCAATCTGGTCGATGTGACGGCCGTCGGCCGCCGGCCAGGAGCGCCATTGGTAGCCGTAGATAGGCCCCAGCTCTCCGTCCCCGTCGGCCCACTCATCCCAGATACTCACCTTGTTCTCGTGCAGGTAGCGCACGTTGGTGTCGCCCTGCAGGAACCACAGCAGCTCGTGAATGATGGAGCGCAGGTGCAGCTTCTTGGTGGTCAGCAGCGGAAAGCCTGCCGCCAAGTCGAAGCGCATCTGGTAGCCGAACACCGACAGGGTGCCGGTGCCGGTGCGATCGGCCTTGCGCACCCCGCGGTCGCGCACGTGGCGCATCAATTCGAGATACTGGCGCATGGGGGCGAAAGATACCCGATGGGCCTGAGCCGATACAACAAAGACGCGGAGTGACGTAAGCTATGCCCGCCGCCCGGGGGGACCGACAGGCCGTTCAGTCACTTCAGACATCAACCATGACCATCGACAGCACCGCTCGCCTGCTCATCACCTGTCCGGACAAGCCCGGCATCGTGGCCGCCGTGTCCAGCCTGCTCTACAACCACGGGACCAACATCACGGCGCTGGACCAGCATTCCACGGATCCTGAGGATGGCACTTTCTTCATGCGCCTGGAGTTCCAGACCCCGCACCTGGACGTCTCCCGCACCGCCCTGGAACGCTCCTTCGAGGCGCGGGTGGCGGAGCGCTATGCCATGGACTGGTGCATCACCTATGCAGCCCAGCCGAAGAAGCTGGCCATCCTGGCTTCTAAGTACGACCATGGTGTCCTTGAGCTTCTGTGGCGCTGGTCCAGGGGACAGCTTCCTGCGCAGGTCACCATGGTGATCAGCAACCACGGCAGCCGCAGCCGGGCGATTCGGCTATTGGCGCCCCAGCCGCGTGTGTACGCGGC
>CAYWTP010000014.1:0-23256 GCA_964461215.1 uncultured Ectothiorhodospiraceae bacterium
ACTCCTCGACCCAGAACATGGCGCCGGAGAGCAGAAAGTTCTTTACCTCATTGCGGCTGAAATTGTAGATGAGGGTAGACCAGTCGAGGTGCTCGCCGCGGCGCGGATCTTCGTGCTCGTAGAGAGCCGTGCCGTCGAAGCGCGCCAGGCCGTGGGCGTCCTTGGGGAAGTGGGCGGGAACCCAATCCAGGAGTACCCCGATGCCGTGCTGGTGGCAGTAATCCACGAAGTAGCGAAAATCGTCCGGGGCGCCGAAGCGGCTGGTAGGCGCGTAGTAGCCCGTGGCCTGATATCCCCAGGAGGCGTCGAACGGGTGCTCGGTGACGGGCAGCAGCTCGATGTAGTTGAAGCCCATCTCCTGCAGGTAAGGCACCAGGCGCCGGGCCAGCTCACGGTAGTTGAGAAACTCCCCTTCGGGTCCCCGCTGCCAGGAGCCCAGGTGGGCCTCGTAGATGGACATGGGGGCGTGCTGCCAGTCCAGCGCGGCCCGCCGCTCCAGCCACGGCTCGTCGTTCCACCGGTAGTCCGGATTCGGCTCCGCGATGGTAGCGGTGCTCGGGCGCAGCTCGAACCGCTGCCCGTAAGGGTCGGACTTCAGGTGTATGGACCCGGTATCGCGGTTGCGGATCTCAAACTTGTACAGGATCCCGGGAGACAGATCCGGGATGAACAGCTCCCATACCCCCACGCCGCCGCGTACCCGCATGGGGTGCCGGCGCCCGTCCCAACGGTTGAAGTCGCCGACCACGCTGACCCGCCCGGCGTTGGGAGCCCATACGGCGAACAGGATCCCCGCCACGCCGTCCACCTCGTGGGAGTGTGCCCCCAGAAAGCGGTAAGCGTGCCAGTGCTTGCCCTCGCCGAACAGATGCAGATCGAAATCGGAGAGCTGGGGCGGAAAGCAGAAAGGATCGAAGCCGATATGCTGGCGATTGGCGTCATCGCGCCAGATCAGCCGGTAGCGCTCGGGCACCCGGTCGCTTTCACCCTGCCACTCGAACAGGTCCGTGTCGGGAACCCGCTGCATCGGCAGCTCGCCTTCGGCGATGGTTACCTCGGCGGCGTAGGGAATATGCGCGCGCACCAGGGCCCGGCCGCGTGATGCGTGTCTGCCCAGCACCGAGAACGGGTCGTGATGACGGGCTTCGACGATTCTCAGCAGATCGTCGTTAAGTTTCTGGGTTGCCATGGAGATTGTCCGAATGGTGAGTGAAGTTAGACCGGCCCCTCCGGCCGTTCGAGAATATTACCATATCATGATTGGCGTGCCCCCCGGAGTAGGTCAAGGATTGCCCGGGCCACAGGCCAGCGCGGCCGCGACGCTTGGCGATGGACGCTTAAATACACTAAAGTGGGCGCTCTGGCGGACGGGGGCGTGCTCTCCCGGCGCCGTTCGGGCGGAAGCGGTTCTATGGGGCGGGCCCCGACCTGGCGGCCCGTCACCTGCTGGTGCGTCAGCGCTTCTCGGCGGGAACAGCGTCCCCCGCAGCGGCCCCCCACCACCGACTCAAGGCCTCCCATGTACGAGACTTATTTCAAGTTCCGGCGCAAGCCCTTCGCAACCACCCCCGATCCACGCTTCTTCTTCAACAGCTCCACCCACAAGCTGGCCCTGGGCTACCTGCGCTTCGGGCTGCGCCGGGGAGAGGGTGCCGTGATCATTACGGGCAATCTGGGAACCGGAAAGACGATCCTGACCAAGGTGCTGGCGCGTGACCTGCGCAAGAGCAATCTCGTTGCGGCCCACGTGGTGTACCCAACCACCGATACCCAGGATTTTCTGCCCCGGGTAGTAGAGGGGTTCGGCATTGATCCGGAGGGCCTCACGGAGAGCACGATGGTCGGTGCCCTGGAGCGGCACTTCAGGCAGCGATACGCCGAAGGCAGGCGCTGTCTGTTGATCATCGACGAGGCCCAGAACCTGCCGGTGCGTGCCATTGAGGAGCTGCAGATTCTGTCGGATTACCGGGCGGGGGAGCGGCCGCTGCTACAAAGCTTCCTGCTCGGACAAGCGAGCTTGCGGCGTGCCATCCGGGCTCCTGAGTTTGACGGCCTGCGCCAGCGCAGCTCCGCCGCCTACCATCTGAACCTGTTGAGCCAGGAGGAGACCATCGCTTACACGGAGCACCGGCTGCGGCTGGTGGGCTGGGAGGCGGACCCCAGCATCGCGGTGCTGGCCTACGCCGAGATCTATCACGTTACCCTTGGCGTGCCGTTGCGCATCAACCTGCTCATGGACCATCTGCTGACCTATTGCTGCCTGGAGGGCCTTCACGAGATCCGTGTCGAGACCGTGAACACGGTCGCCGGGACGACCTACGCTGACGTAGAGCCCGACGCTTGACCTTCCGCCTGCGCGCACCGTGTGCTGGTGCATTACGCCCGGTCGGTGGTGGTTTCTTCCACCCAAGACGCCCGCCGCCTTCGTTCTGATATCTCTATCCGGCTGATAATCAGCTGTTTTTGCCCTGGCACAGCGTTTGCCGCCTTCCTCTCGAGAGGCTTTGCCCATGACCCCGAGGGTCAGTGGTCCATACCTAAGCAACGGAGGAACCCGTGATGCAAACGTTCCCAGCCAAACCCTTTGCGGCGGCCCTTCTTGCCGCCGGCCTGTGCTTCGGCGCGGCGGTGCCGGTAGCCGCTGCGGTCGTGAGCGAGCAGATGACCGCTCTCCCGAGTCAGCCGGTCGCGGCTTCCGTGGCCAAGCCGGACCCCCTCGCACAGGCCAGGACCTCGTTGTGGCGGGCTATGAAGGATCAGGCCAAGGGTGCTTATGCGGCTGCCAGGAGTGATCTCGTCCAGGCCATAGGTGAGCTGGGCGCGGTGACAAAGAGCGCCAACACTGCCACCCGCGATGCCGCGGGAGATCTCCTGCGCACGGCCACGACGCTCAAGGACAAGGTGGATCAGAGCGGGGGTAGCACTGGCCGGGAACTCAAGGGGCTCTGGCGCCGCGCCGAGGCACTGTCCGAGTGGACCGACGATTACGCTGGCACCGTGCTCCAGCGCCTGGAGGTGGAAAATCCGGCCAAGTCGGAGCTGATCGGGGCAAAGCTGCACGTGGCCTATGCCCGTATCGACAAGGTGACCCTCAAGGACACATTCAGCAGCGAGGTGCAGCTGGGTGAGGCACGGGTCTTTCTGGACAACGCCATTGCTGCGGCCGGCGCTGACTTGCGCCCCCGGATCAGAACGATCCGGGCCCAGGTGGACGAGCTCGAGGGAGCGATCCGCAAACCCGCAGGCGCTTCCGCCCCCCTCGTCTCACGGCGCTTCGACCAGGCGGTGTCGGAACTGCGACGCCTCGTCGACCGGGCCTAGTCACCAGGTGTGGCCTCCAGATCGGCGTGGAAATCGGGGGCCGTGTCAACGCCCGGACGGCCGGGCGTGTTTCCCGGTGCCCCGTTGCATCGGCCGCCGCAGACCGGTCTAATGCCATGGCGTTGCTGAAGACGGAAACTGGAATGATTAACGCCCGGTTCTACCGGCCGGTATGGATCCCGGCGCTGGTGGCGACCCTGCTGTTGATGCTGGCCCTGGGGCTGCTGGTGACCATGTCCTGGCGCAGTCTGGAGCGGTTGCGGCCAGTGCATGGTCATGTGGCCCAGCTTGGACGACTGCAGCAAGCAGGGCAGCGCCTGGAGCAGATCCTGCTGGACTCCCTCGCCATTGGGGCACGCCTGGACCGCAAGCAGCTCGGGGCGCTGAGCGAGGATCTGGCAACGCTTCCCGGACTGAACCGGGGACCGGACGCGCAGACCCTGATGGGCCTGCGGGCGGTGGCCGAAGATCCCTCTGTCTCGGAGCAGGAAGTCTCAGAGGCTGCGGTGGACGCCTTGCTTGCGCTGCGCCACCTGCTGTTCGTGCAGATCCAGGACCACGACCACCTGATGCGCACCATCGGCCGGGATACGCAGGTGGAGCTGAAGATGGCTATAGCGCTGTTCGTAGGGTTTCCCCTACTGGGGGTGTTCGCCTTATTTCTGCTGCGCCACCGGATCCTGCGGCCGTTGAACGATCTTGGTGCGCTGATGGCTCTGCTTGCCGAGCGCGAGTTCAGCCCCGCCCCGGCTGGCGAAGTGGATCCCCTGCTACGTCCGCTGTTCGATAACTACAACGACACGGTGCGCCGCTTGTCCCTGCTGGAGAGCCAGCATCAAGAACGGGAGAGCACCCTGGAGAAGGAGGTACGTGCCGCCACTGAGGCGCTGCTGGATCAGAGCCGCGCGCTTGCCCGCAGCGAGCGGTTGGCGGCGGTTGGGGAGGTCGCTGCCGGTCTGGCACATGAGCTGCGCAACCCCCTGGCGGGGATCCAGCTCGCCTGCAGCAAGCTGCGCCGGCAGCTTACGGATCCAGCTCACGTGCAGCGCCTGGACCTGGTGAACGGTGAGATCAACCGCCTCACACGCCTGCTCAATGACCTGCTGAACCAGGTCCGCGAGGCACCCGAGCCGGCCCGGGATCTGGTCCTGGCCGACACCGTGGGCAGCTTGCTGAGTCTGGTGCGCTTTCAGGTACCTCCGAAGATTCGCCTGGAGAACGCCGTGGCGCCCGACCTGCGCTGCCACCTGCCCGAGGGACACCTGCGCCAGGCGTTGCTGAACCTGGTACTCAATGCGTCCCAGGCCCTGGGCGATGACCCCGGCACCATCACCGTTGAGGCGAGCGCTGACGGGGAGGCCCTGGGCATCTGTGTCTGCGATGACGGTCCCGGATTCCCGGCGGAGCTGCTGCGAACCGGGGTCCGTGCCTTCTCCACCTGGCGGGAGAACGGAACCGGCCTGGGCCTGGCCATGGTCAGGCGTTTTGCCCGAGACCTGGGGGGCGATCTGGAGCTGGCCAACAAAGAGGCGGGTGGCGCGAGTGCCCGGCTGCGATTCGAGTCGGGGGTGATCCGTGGCTGAGACCCTGCTCATCATCGAGGACGAGGCCCTGCTGGGCTCCGAGCTGGCGGAGCTGTTCCGGGATCAGGGCTGGGACGTCGTGCTTGCCGACACTATTGAGAAGGGCGAGCAAGTCTTGTTCCTCCAGGGAGTGGATCCCCTGGTGACTCTGTCCGACATGAGCCTTCCCGACGGCAACGCTCTGGACCTGCTCGAGAAGATCCGCGCCCGGGGCTTGGGAGGGGAGTGGATTTTTCTGACCGCTTATGGTGGGGTAACCGACTCGGTGCGGGCCTTGAAGCTAGGGGCCTTCGACTTTCTGGAGAAGCCCTGCGAACAGGATCGCCTGGAGCTGGTGGTGGCCGGTGCAGCGCGCAGTGCCCGTGCCCAGCGCCGGCTGCGGGACGAGGCTGCGGCCCGTACCCGGCAATTCTCGCCCGAGTCCTTCGCCGGCCGCAGCCCCGCCACGCATAAGGTGCGGGGCATGCTGGCCAGGCTCACGCAGGTGCCGTTCAGCGCTCTGGTGCTCACGGGTGAGACCGGCACGGGCAAGGGACTGGCGGCCCGCATTCTGCACCACGGGGGTCCGCGTGCCGCGGGGCCCTTGGTTCAAATCAACTGCGCCGCCCTGCCCAGGGATCTCCTGGAGTCCGAGCTGTTTGGGCATGAGGCCGGAGCCTTCACCGGCGCCAAGGGCAGGCGCCGGGGGCTCATGGAGCAGGCGGGCGGTGGCACCTTGTTCCTGGACGAGATAGGAGACCTGGATCTGAACCTGCAGGCCAAGCTCCTCAAAGCCATCGAGGATCGCAGCATTCGGCGCCTGGGGGGTGATCGGGAGATTGGCGTGGACCTGCAGGTGATTGCCGCCACCAATCGGGATCTGGAGACGGGCGTGCGCGAGGGAACGTTCCGGGCCGACCTATACCACCGCCTGAGTGTGTTCCGCCTGGACTTGCCGGCGTTGCGCAAGCGCAAGGACGACCTTGAGGATCTGCTGCCGGTGTTCATCCACGAGTTCAATGTCAAGGCCGACCGGCATGTGGAGGTCATCCCGGACGGGATCTGGGGTCGGCTGCGCGCCTACGATTGGCCGGGAAACGTGCGCGAGCTGCGCAACGTGGTGGAGCGCTGCGTGCTGCTCGCCGACGGGGGCCAGTTCCCGGAGCAATGGCTGCAGCTTGGCATGCCGGCAGGCCTGAGTGCGCCGGCGGCGGAATCCGAGGCCGACCGGCTGTGCCTGCCTATGGACGGGAGCATGGGCTTTGACGAAATGGATCGCCGCATCGTCGAGAACGCCCTGGGCCGCAACGGGTACAACGTCACCTCCACCGCCCGGCTGTTTCGTACCACCCGGGAGAAGCTGCGTTACCGGATCCAGAAGTACGGACTCCAGATCCCCGAATGAGCCGGGAGCCTACCTCGGTGGGTGTGGCGGCTGCGGCCGCAGGGAAGGTTCACCACGGGGAGCACAGGGACCTGGGTGACAGCCGGCGGAAGATGATGCCTTTGGGCAGACTCCTGGCATCCCGCCCCCCAAGGCACTTGGCGCACCCCTGTCGCCTCAGCGGCACGGGTAATTTGCACCGCAGCGCTGGTTGAAATTCCCCCTCGCAGCATCGCCGACTACCAGACGGCGATGTTTGTCATAGTAAAATCAGCGAGTTGCTGTGTTGGCATGGTTGCTGCTCTTTCAAGCGTAGGTGTGACCGGAGGTGGTGTTGTGGCGCCGGTCGTAGACCTCGGGTCCGTGGTCTGTCTTGAGCAGGAGTATCCGCGATGAATACACAAACCGCAGTGAGGAACGAGCTATGAATCCTAGGTATCTATCGACGAAGTCTGCCGGCCTCGGCTTGGTGCTGCTGGTCGCGCTGGCATGGACCGCAACCCTGCGGGCCGCCGAGCTTCCGGATTTCTCGGCGCTGGTACGCAGCAATGCCGCGGCCGTGGTCAATATCAGCACCACCCAGGAGGTCAGTCAGGCCTATACCCAGCACTTCTCGATTCCAGAGCTGCCGAACCTTCCCCAGAACAGCCCCTTCAACGAGTTCTTCAAGCACTTCTTCGGCGGCCATTCCGGCGTACCCCAGCACGAGCGTGTGCACTCACTGGGCTCGGGCTTCATCATCTCGCCCGACGGCTACGTGCTTACCAACGCCCACGTGATCCGGGGCGCAGAGTCCATCGTCGTGCGCTTGCCGGACCGGCGCGAGTTCAACGCCAAGCTGGTGGGCAGCGATGAGCGCACCGACGTCGCGTTGCTCAAGATCGATGCCAAGGACTTGCCGACCCTCAAGCTTGGAGACTCCTCCCACCTGGAGGTCGGGCAGTGGGTGCTGGCCATCGGCTCGCCGTTCGGGCTGGACCACACCGCCACGCAGGGTATCGTCAGCGCTGTCGGCCGCAGCCTCCCGGGCGAGGCCTACGTCCCGTTTATCCAGACCGACGTAGCCCTGAATCCCGGTAACTCCGGCGGACCGCTGTTCGATACCGAGGGGCGGGTGGTGGGTATCAACTCGCAGATCTATAGCAAGACCGGAGGCTACATGGGGTTGTCCTTCGCCGTGCCCATCGACGTGGCCATGGACGTGGTGCAGCAGATCAAGCTCCATGGTCATGTCTCCCACGGCTGGCTGGGCGTGGCCATCCAGTCGGTCAGCCAGGATCTGGCGGAATCCTTCGGCCTGGACCGTCCCCGTGGTGCCCTGGTCGCGGAGGTGACTCCCGGCAGCCCGGCGGCGAAAGCGGGCATTAGGGCGGGTGACATCATCCTGTCCTACGACGGCAACGAGGTGGACGATTCCGGTGCACTACCGCCCCTGGTTGGCTCGACCAAAGTGGGGACGCAGGTTCTGGTCACCGTGCTGCGAAACGGACAGAAGAAGCAGATGCAGGTGACCATCGCCGAGCTGACACGTCAGGCCGAGACCGGCTCCCAGGGGACGCTGGAAAGCGGCGGCCTGAATATGCTGGTAGAGGAGCCTACCCCTGAGCAGCGTTCGCAGCTCGGCGTGGCCGAAGGTGGCGTGTTGGTGCAGAAGGTAGCCCCAGGAGCCGCCGCCGCCGCCGGCCTGCGGCAAGGCGATTTAATTCTTAGCGTCAACGGCCGTGAAGTCACCGGGGTCAGCCAGTTCGCAGGCCTGGTCAGGCAGCTTCCCCGGGGCAAGCCGGTGCCCGTGCTCATTCAGCGCGGACACAACACGCTGTTCCTGGCCTTGCGCATGCCGGCGGGCAAAGACTGAGGCCCGGCGCTTTCCCCTCCCTCCAGCTGGGGCGGCTACGGCCGCCCCTTTTTTTCGCGACCCTGCATATCTTGCCAAGTCATGCGGACGACGAGTCCACCTTTGCCTGAATCTGATTCAGGAGCCCCACGATGCGGGTGGAAAGCTCACCCATCCGGGCGTACTGCTGCTCGCAGGCCGCGAAGTTGCCATCCTCCTTGAGGTGAATGATCTCCTGAATGGTCTTGTGAAGCTCGGCGTGCGGCGCCTCGACCGCCCGCATTTCGGGGATGTCGCCGTACTTCTGCAGGCCGTCGCCGTAGTACCATTGTCCCAGCTTGCAGTGATGGTGCGACACGGCCTCGTCCCGGGTCAGCCCGCCTTGATTGTCCAGGAAGGTGCGCACGCGGGTGAGCCACGCCCGGTGGGCCGACTTGGCCCCGTCGAAATCAAAGCGGGTGCGCTTGTTCTTGTTGAAGACGGCCACCAGCTTCTTGAGGTTTCCCGACAGCTCATGCATCCGGCGGCTGGTCTCCTCGCTCTGCTTGGCGCTGCCCGCCGTCTCCCGCCCCAGCTCGGAGATGGTGGTGACGTTGCGGTGGATCTCTTCCGCGACGGCGCTTTGCTCTTCCGCGGCGGAGGCGATGTGGGTGTTCATATCGTTGATCGTCACCACCGCCCCGCGAATGGCCTCCAGCGCCTCGCCGGCGTGCCCCGCCTGCTCCACGCTCGCCTGAGCCCGGCTGGTACCCTGCTCCATGGCGGCCACGGCGGATTCGGCACTGGCTTGAAGCCTGCCGATGAGGTCCTGAATGTCCTTGGTGGAGCTCTGGGTGCGGCTGGCCAGCGTGCGCACCTCCTCGGCGACCACCGCGAAGCCGCGGCCCTGCTCGCCGGCGCGGGCCGCTTCGATGGCGGCATTCAGCGCCAGCAGGTTGGTTTGCTCGGCGACCCCGCGGATGACGTTCAGGACGGCGCCGATGTTGCCGCTGTCCTCCTTGAGCTGGCGGATGACGGTGGAGGCGGAGTTGACCTCCTCGGTGAGGCTGGTGATGGATCGCACCGTCTCCTCGACCACCGTCTTGCCACCGTCGACCTGGGAGTTGGCTTCGTGGGCGGCTTGGGCGGCCTCCACGGCGCTGCGAGCCACCTCCTGGATGGTCGTGGACATCTCGTGAATGGCCGTCGCCACCTGCTCGGTCTCCGCCTGCTGGCGCGACACCCGGCGCTGGGTATCCTCGCCCAGGGCGGCCATCTGCTCGGCGCTGTCGGTCAAGTGCTCGGCCGATCCCGCGAGCTCCCGAACAATGCCGCGAAAGCGGCCCATCATGCGGTTGAAAGAGCCGGCGACGGAGCCCAGCTCGTCGCGGGATTCAAGCCGGACCGTCAGGTCCAGATCCGATTCCCGTTCCACGCGCTCCATGACGGACTGCAGGTGCTTGATGGGAGCAATCAGCACGTGCCGGAGCAGCAGCCATACCAGGCTCAGGCCGACGACGAAGATGGCCAGGCTGATCCCGGCCGTCTCCCACGTGGTTTGTTCCACGGCCGCGTCGGCGGCGGCCAGCGAGTAGCCGACCCGGACCGCTCCGGAAATGTGGCCCATTTGGCCGGGGTGGCACTTCAGGCAGTTCGTCCCATGGGTGTTGTTCGTGGCGACCATGGGTATCACCAGTGTAAGCACGCGGCCGCCGGCGGTCTTGTCGAGGGAGACGGCCTCCTCGCCTTCTAGCGCCTTCCGATCCAGATCGTCTTCGGGCCCATTCTTGCCCGGGGTCTTGTATTGTGCGTTGATGGGATCGCCGCGGATTATCCTCGCCTCGGTGATCTCCGGGCGCGACAGCACCTTCTTCTGCAGCTCCTCGGCCTTGCGCCAGCCGCCGGTGAGCATGAGCACGTTGAGGCTGTCGTAGTAGTTATCGGCCACCTCGCGCGCCATGCCCTCGGCCGAGCTGGCTACCTCGGCCTTGTTGCGGGCGACAGAGTACACGGTAGTCAGGGTGACGGCGACGAGGAATACGCCGGCCACCGCCAGCAATACTTTGAACTGCAATGACAGAGACCGGCTTTCACCGGAGAGGGCATTCATCGCGTACCTCCACTAGTCCTTTTCTTCTTGCCAACGCGAGACGAGAGTCCGCTACCTGCTCATCGTGAGCGACTGCGGCGCGAGATACTTTAGAATCCGCCTAGAGATAGGGGGAAAAGAGCCAGGCCAGCGCGTCGCGCACCCGCCCCGGCAGCGCCCTGCCGTCGAGCTCGGCCAGGGTGACTTCCCGGGCGCAGGCCCGAAGCCGGTCCACGTACGCAGTCATGCTCTGGGCGAACTGCCGGTGGAGCACCTCCACGGTCAGCTCGAAGTTCAGGCGCAGGCTGCGCGGATCGATGTTCGCCGAGCCGATGTGGGCATACTGGCCGTCGATGACCAGCAGCTTGGTGTGGGCGAAGGGCTCCGGCTGGTAGTACACGCGGGCGCCTCTCTGCAACAGCTCCCACAGCATGTTTCGGGTGGCCCAGTGCACCAGCGGCTGGTTGCTCCGGGCCGGCAGGAGGATGACGACGGCGACCCCGCGCAAGGCGGCGGCCTGGAAGGCGGCGACCAGCTCGCGCGATGGCAGGAAATATGGGGTGATCAGATCGATACGGTGTTGGGCCAGGGATACGGCACTCATCAAGATGGTGGTGAGCTTGCCCAGGTCCTGATCCGGGCCGTCGGTGATGGTTCGGCAGATGGCTTCCCCCACGGCTGGCACGGGGGGCCGGGTTGTCGCTCCAGACTCGCCGGTGGCGAAGGCCCAGTCTTCCAGGAACACGTGCTCCATTTGTGCGACCACCGGCCCCGCGATACGAAAGTGCAGGTCCGTGACGGGGGTCCTGTTGGCGGGGTTGTCGACCAGATGGCTGTCACTGAGGTTCATGCCGCCCGTGAATCCAAGCTTGCCGTCGGCGATGAGCAGCTTGCGGTGATTGCGCAGATTGATGTGCAGCGTCGGCGGCACCAGCCGCGGCGGCAGGAACCTAGCCAGGGGTACCCGGCGCGCCTTCAGCAGGGCCCCAATCCTTGGAATCGAGTACCACTCTCCGACGCCGTCGATGAGGACCCGCACATCCACCCCACGGCTCACGGCCCGACCCAGGGTCTCGGCAAAGCGCAGTCCCGTGGGGCCCCGATCGAAGATGTACGTGGCCAGGTACAGCGAGTGCTTGGCAGCCTCGATGGCATCGAGCATGGCTGGAAAAGCCTGCTCGCCGTTGTACAGGGGGGTGATCGCATTGCCCCCTTGCAGTGGCCTGCGAGTGACGCTGTCCGAAGCTCTGGCGATAGCGGCCAATTCCGGCGGAACCCGTGGCCTGGGCGGCCCGAGGGTGTGCTGCTGCGGGGTCGGCTGCTCGACGTGGGGGCGTAGCTGGAAGTGAAACCCCCGCCGCAGCTCCCGGGCGCGGGTACGCACCCGGTTGACGCCGAGCAGGGAGTAGAGGAGCGGACCCACGAACGGGTAGGCCAGGCATACGGCGATCCAGCCGAGCGCGGCCCGGGGATCACGCTTATTGAGCAGCGCGTGCAATGCCGTCACCGTGCCGATGAGGGCGTGGGTGCCTATCAATATCCAGTGAGAGAGGCTCATCGGCGCGGATTGCGGCCCTGATGCCGGCTGTGGTGCCGTAGCAGATGGATGGCCCACCCCAGGACGCCGACGGCGGCGATGCCGACTATGGCGGCAAGCTCGTAGCGCTCGACCCGTACCAGCAACAGCTTCAGCGCCGCGCCGAATGCGTAGCCGCCGGCGCCTATCACCATCGCCCACAAGGCGGCGCCCACGGCGTTGAGGGTGACGAACCGCCACACCGGTACCTCACGGCTCATGCCCAGCGCAAACGGAGTGGCTGTGCGCAGCCCGTACAGAAACCGGAAGCTCACGATGAGCAGCGACTGATAGCGTCGGACCAGCCCGTTGACGCGGCAGATCCTGTCCCTCCAGGCAGGCCGCCGATCCAGAAAAGCCCTGCCGTAACGCCGACCCAGCAGGAAGAACAGCTGATCGCCGGCCAGGCTTCCGGCAAAGGCCGACAGCATTACGCAGCCCAGCTTCAGGTAGCCCTGGTGCGCCAGGAAGCCGGCCAATACCAGTATGGTCTCGCCTTCCAGGAAAGTGCCCACCACAACGGCGGCGCAGCCGTACGTCCCAACCAGCCACTCGATGGTCATCCGGCCGCAGCCCGGTCAGCCGCGATCCCTGGAAACCCGCAGGCCGTACTTGGCTATCTTGCGGTCCAGGGCCGGGCGGGAGATGCCCAGGATCTCGCAGGTGCGGCCCTTGTGGCCTCCGGCGTGGTCCAACACGGCTTGGACATGCTGTGCCTCCATCTCGTCCAGGGACAGCAGGCGCCCGCCATCGTCGGCGAGGGCTCCGTGCGCCGCACCGGACGGCCCGGCGGTGTCCTGCGGCAGGGGGAGAAGGTCCGGCGTGAGCAGAGGAGTCCGCGCGCGGACCATACACTGGGTCAGCACGTTCTCCAGCTCTCGCACGTTGCCAGGCCAGGCGTAGGCTTCCAGCCGGGCCAGAGCGGCGTCCGTGACCCGTAGGGGCGGCTTGTGCAGGTCACGTGCAATGCGTTCGAGCAGGGCCGTGACAAGCAGCGGGATATCCTCGGGACGTGCCCGCAGGGGAGGCAGGACGATGTGGATGACGTTCAAACGATAGAGCAGGTCCTCCCGGAATCCCTTTCCCCGCACCTCCTGCTCCAGATCCCGGTTGGTGGCGGCAATAATCCGGGCGTTGGTCGTCAGAGTCTGGGTGCCGCCCACCCGCTCGAAGGAGTGCTCCTGGAGTACCCGCAGCAGCTTGGCCTGCAACGCCAGCGCCAGCTCTCCGATCTCATCCAGGAACAAGGTTCCATCCCGCGCCAGCTCGAATTTGCCCGGCTTGCGTTCCACGGCGCCGGTGAACGCCCCCTTCTCGTGGCCGAACAGCTCGCTCTCCAGGAGCGTGTCCACGATCGCGGCGCTGTTCACTGCCAGGAACGGCCCCGGGCGGGCGCTGTGCAGGTGTATGGCGCGGGCCACGACTTCCTTGCCCGTGCCGCTCTCCCCGGTGACCAGCACGCTGGCATCGCTGGCGGCGGTGAGGGCAATCTCCTTGCTGACCTTGAGCATCGCATCGCTTCTGCCGATCAGATCGCCCAGACTGGGCACCGGGGCGGGCGCCGGCTGCAGCGCCGCCACCTGCCGGGTCAGCCGCCGGTGCTCCAGTGCCTGGCCGACACTGTGCTCCAGCTCGCCGAGCTTGATGGGCTTGTGTACGAAGTCCCGGGCGCCCTGCTTGATCGCCTGAATGGCCAGCTCCAGATCATGGGCTCCCGTCATCATGATGACGGGGAGATCCGGATCTTCCCCGTTCAGCCGTGCCAACAGGTCAAGGCCCGTTCCGTCGGGAAGCTGCTGGTCGAGCAGAGCCAGATCGGGCGATACCGTTGCCGCCAGCTCCAAGGCACGCGCGCAGGTGCCGGCGACGGATGCTGTGTAGCCCCGTTCCTCGAAGTGCAGCGTGAGCATCTGGCCCAGCCCGTAGTCGTCGTCGACGATGAGGATGTGTGCGGACATTGGCTATCAGCCTTCAGCTACCAGTGGCCGGATGCCTTTGCTAGGCCTGTGCGCGAGTACACCCAAGTCTTACTCGCCCGGCGCCGGACCCTCTCGGGCGCCGAGGTTCAGGAGCGGGGTATCGGCGCCGGGAGCCAGCTCGTACTGCACGCCGGCCTCCGGGCGCGCGAAGACCGGGCCGAGATCGCCGGCCAGCACCTTGAAGTGCAGGCGCCGGCCATCGGCCAGCTCGATGCTCACCGGTTTGCCCTCCGCCGCCGCCTTGACGGCGTTGACGCTTACGGCCTGGGCGCTGCGCCAGGCCTGCACCAGAGTGCTGATGGCATCGGCGCTCACCGCGGGATCGTCGGGGTCCAGGGTCCACTTGCCGTTGACCTGGCGAAGCGTGGTTCCCGGCAGCCGGATGGTCATGGGTTGTGCTCCGGCGGGCAGCAGGGACCGGTCCACCAGGCTGCCAGCGTTGGAGATGAGCAGGTAGTAGAAGCGGTCGACGCTAAGGTGGACGGTGTCGCCGATGCGTACGTAGCGCCAGCCGTTCAGCGGCTCCGTGCCGCCGAAGTCCACCCGGATGTCGTTCAGGTACAGCGTCGCTTTGGGCTCGGCGAGACCGAATTCGGCCAGGTCCAGACCGGCGACGGCCAGCTGGCTCTCGCTGCGGGCCTGCGGCAGCTTGAGCAGCGAGGCGACCCTGGTGGCGTCAGCGGGCAGCGCGTATGGCTGGGTCATGGCCCAGCCCTGCCCGTGGCGCTCGAGCGAGACCGCCGGCTGCCCGGGGCGTTCGATGCGCAGCCGCTTCACCTCTTCCGGCGCGTTTGGCAGGAGCCGTGCGGCCGGTGCGGGGGGGGTGATGCCCGGTTCGTAAACGGTGATCAGCAGCAGTATTGCGACCACCCCCAGCAGCGCCAGGTTCAGCGAGCTGCGCGAGGAGAGGGTCATCGGCGCCGGCGCCGGCGGTACCAAGTCAGTGTCCCGACGGCCAGCAGCAGCAGCGGCAGCACCATCAGCGAGCCCAGGCCGATGATTGCCGACTGCGTCTTGGACAGCACGAGGTTCAGATCGGGCGCGGTCTTGGCCGGCACCGCAATCAACGTATCGTCGCTCGCCAGCCAGTTGACGATGTTCAGGCCCAGATCCAGGTTGCCCTGGTTGCCCAGGAAGGCGTTGGACAGAAAGTCGCCGTCGCCGACGACCACGATCCGCTGGGTTGGCACACCGTCCCGCGCCTCGCTGCTGTCGCTCTGCTCGCCGGAGCTGGGCGGGGGCCGAGGCCGGGTCAGCGCGACCCCGATGTCCAGGGGCCCCTTGATGTCCTGGCCGTCATCGAAGCGCACCGAGCCGCTCAGCTCGCCGGTCTCGGACCAGGCCTGGGGCGAGGTGGTCAGCAAGGACTCGGCGGTCCAGGGATCAGGCGGATCAGCGATCAGTCCCACGGCCTCGGGAAACACCGTCAGCAGGTTGAAGTCACGGGTGATGGGGTGGCTGGGATAGCTGGTGACCGGTACCACCGTCGGGGATTCAATCCCCAACAGCCGGGTCACGGGATCCACGATCATGCCGGGCTGGAACTCGACACCCAGGTCTTCGGCCAGCGTGCCCAGTCCGTGCAGGGAGCCTGGGTCGGCCAGCCACAGCAGATTGCCACCCCGGTCCAGGTAGTCCTTGATCCGCGCCACTTCCCCGGCGAGCAGGTTGACCTGCGGACCGGCAATGACGAGCACGCTGGTGTTGTCTGGAACCACCCCGGTCTCGGCCAGATTGAGCGTCTGTAGCGTGAAGCCCCGCTGCGAGAGCTCCTTGCCCCAGTCACCCAGGTCGAAGTTGGCCTTGCCCGTGGGGTTGCGCTCGCCGTGGCCGGTGAGAAACACCAGCCAGCGCTCGCCCGAGCGTGCCACCCGCTGCAAGGCGTTGGTCATGCTCTGCTCCGAGGCGCTGCTCAGGTGCTCGGTGCGTCCCTGGTATTCGATGAGCAGCTCCCCGCCGGGCGCCGTGATGCCGAGCTGGCGTACCCGCTCCGGGTTGGCATCGGGATTGACGAAAGCCAGGCTGATATCCGGCTTGTGCCGCTGGTAGCGTGCCACCAGATCCTGGATGCCGGTGCGCAGGGCGGAGTCCTCGCGTACGTAGGCCGTGATCTTCACCGGTCCGTCCAGCCGTCGCAGCAGCTCCTGGCTGGCCGTGGATAAGGAGTTGCGGGAGCCCACAGTCCAGTCCGCCTGAAGGTGGTAACGAGTGGACAGCCACGCCAGCAAGCCCACTGCGCTCAGAAACAATGCGACGAACAGCAGGTTCTCTAGCCGGAACCGCAGCCGGGACGTGGGGGTGACGCGCATTGGCTCCTCCCGATAGGCTCCGCAGGTCAGGGGTGAAGCCGCTCGGCGTCCAGCCGGCGTACCGCAAGGCCCAGGAATGTAACGATGAACAATACGTAGTACGCCACGTCCTGGGTGTCGAACAGGCCTTTGAGCAGGGCCTCGAAGTGGCTTCGCAAGGAGAGATAGGTGAACAGCCGTCCCGCCTGCTCAAGGCTGCCGCCCGTCCAGTCCAGGATCCACAGCAGCAGCAGCAGGCCCAGGGTACCGAGCGCGGCCACCGTGGGCTGTACCGTCATGGTGGAGAGGAACAGCCCGGCGGCGCCGAAGCTTGCCATCAGCAGCCCCAGCCCCAGCAGGCCGGCGGCCAGCAGGCCGGAATCCAGCGTACCGCCCATGAGCAAGGACAGCGGCATCAGCGCGATGAGGGCCAGCAGGCAGCCGAGGAAGCCCAGCAGTCCCAGGTACTTGCCCAGCACGATCTCGCTCATGCTCACCGGCGCCGATAGTAGCAGCGGCAGCGTTCGGGAGCGGCTCTCCTCGCTGATCAAGCGCATGCTGAGCAGGGGCACGATAAGCAGCAGTACGATGGCGGCCGTGTCGAGCAGCGGCGCGACCACGACGTCCGTCACCCCGGGGGCGTCGCTCATGGCCGCCAGGCGGGGCTGCCATTGCAGGAACAGATCGATCTGAGACAGGAACACGTAGGACAGGATGAGCTGGACCACGGCCATGACGGACCACGCCAGCGGCGACAGAAACAGGCTGCGCAGCTCGCGGGCGGCGATGGTCAGGATCATGCGGCTATCCCGGCAGCAGGCTCGGATTCCTCGCCGCAGGTGAGCTGGACGAAGATCTCCTCCAGCGAGCGCTGCTGCGGTGCCAGCTCATACAGGCCCCAGCCGCCGGCCACCGAGCGCGAGACCAGCTCGTCGGTCGGATCCCGATCGTCGTGGCAGATCAGGAAACGCCCGTTGTCGGCCTCGAGCACCCGGATCACTCCGGGCACCGTCCGCAAGGCCTCGAACGTGGGGGGATGGCGCAGGCCCACGCGCAGGCAGGGCTCTTCCCGGCCCAAGGCCAGCCGGTCCACGCGCTGGTTCAGGACCACGCGTCCCAGGTGGATGATCTGCACCCGATCGCACACGCTCTGGATTTCGGGCAGGATGTGAGTGGACAGGATCACGCTGTGCTCACCGCCCAGCTCGCGGATGAGGCCGCGGATCTCCCGGATCTGGATCGGGTCCAGCCCCACCGTGGGCTCGTCCAGGATCACCACTGCCGGCGAGTGGATCACCGCCTGGGCCAACCCAACGCGCTGCCGAAAGCCCTTGGACAGGTTGCCGATGAGGCGGCGTCCGACCTGGGTCAGACCGCAGCGCTCCTTGGCTTGCTGTAACGCGCCAGCCACCTGCTTGCGCGGGATTCGGCGCAGCCGGGCGGCATAGCGCAGATACTCGTCCACCGTCAGCTCCCGGTACAGGGGCGGCTGCTCGGGCAGATATCCGATTTGCCGCTTGGCTTCCCTGGGACGGTCCAGGATATCCACGCCGTTGACGAACACCTGGCCCGCGCTGGGCGCCAGGGCGCCGGCGATGATCTGCATGGTGGTGGTCTTGCCGGCGCCGTTGGGACCCAGAAACCCCAACACCTCACCCCGGCGTACGCTGAAGCTCACACCGCGCACGGCGGGAATGCCGGCGTACTGACGCTCCAGCCCGTCGACGCGTACCAGGATATCCTCAGCCATGTGGACTATTATTCCTGCCGCTATTTTGGTTGCCAAGGAGGTCACGGACTGCGACCCGCGTCGGGCCATGCTACACCCACTACGAGAGACCGCAAGCGTGCTCCTGGGCATAGACACGGGGGGGACCTTCACCGACTTTGTGCTGTTCGAAGGCGGCACCCTGCGGGTGCACAAGGTACTGTCCACCCCCGCCGCGCCCGAGCGCGCGATTCTCCAAGGGTTGGCCGATCTGGGCCCGGCGCTGGCGGGGCTGCGGATCATACACGGCTCCACGGTGGCCACCAACGCGGTGCTCGAGGGCAAGGGCGTTCCCACCGTCCTCGTCACCAACCGGGGTTTTGCGGACGTGCTCACCATCGGTCGCCAGGCGCGCAGCGAGCTGTATAACCTCCAGCCGCTGCCCGAACAGCCGCCGGTTCCACGGCAATGGTGCCTGGAAACCGGCGGACGCCTGGGCGCCGACGGCAGCGTGGTGGACGAGCTTACCTGCGCCGACCTGACGGACTTGCAGGCGCGTCTGCGCGCGCTTGCCCCCCGGGCGGTGGCCATCAACCTGTTGTTCTCGTTCCTGGACGATCGGTTCGAGAAGGCTGTCGAAGCGGTAGTTCCAGCCGGAACGTTCGTGTCCCGATCCTCCGCCGTGCTGCCCGAATACCGTGAAGTCGAGCGGGGCATCACCACCTGGCTCAATGCCTGGGTCGGGCCGCTGGTGCAGGGCTATCTGGCCCGCCTGCTCAATGGTACCGCCCCGGCCCGAGTCTCCGTCATGCAGTCCTGCGGGCAGACCATGCGCGCGGCCCAGGCGGCGGACCAGGCCGTTCACCTGCTGCTGTCGGGCCCGGCAGGGGGCTTGGCCGCGGCCCGCTTCGTGGGCCGGCTTACGGGGCGCGAGCGCCTGCTGACCTTCGACATGGGGGGTACCTCCACCGACGTGGCCCTTATCGACGGCGCTGTGCGCCTGACCAGTGAGGGGCGCATCGGGCGCTATCCCGTAGCCGTGCCCATGGTCGACATGCACACAATCGGCGCCGGCGGCGGCTCCATGGCCCGGGTGGACGCAGGCGGTCTGCTCCAGGTCGGGCCGGAGTCGGCGGGAGCCGATCCCGGTCCGGCCTGCTACGGCAGAGGAGGGCGGGAGGTCACGGTCACCGACGCCAACCTGGTCCTGGGGCGCCTGCGGGCCGATGCCTTCCTGGGCGGCGCCATGCACCTGGACGAGCGGGCGGCCCGGGTGGCGCTGGGACGCCTCGCGGACGCTCTGGGCGTGGCGATGGAGGAGGCGGCAGAGGGTGTCATCCGTGTGGCCAACGAGCACATGGCCAGGGCTCTGCGCGTGATCTCGGTGCAGCGGGGTGTGGATCCACGCGGCATGACACTGGTGTCCTTCGGTGGTGCCGGCGGCTTGCACGTGTGCGCCCTGGCCGAAGCCTTGGGCATGCGCGAGGCCCTGGTTCCGGTGCACGCCGGCGTGCTCTCGGCCCTGGGCATGCTGGTGGCCCCGACCGGGCGCCAGCTCTCCCGGACCCTGAGCAAGCTGGTGGACGAGATTCCGGAGGCCGTGGTGGAACAGGCCTACGGTGAGCTGGAGCGTCTCGGGTTGGCGGCCCTGGCCGACGAGGGGGTGGAGCCGGCGTCGGTGACCCGGCAGTGCGGCCTCGACCTGCGCTACCGGGGCCAGTCCTATACCCTGACGCTGCCCTGGAAGGGACTGCACGCTACGGCCGAGGCTTTCCACGCCGCCCATGCCGAGCGCTACGGGCACCGCCTGGGGGTGCCGGTGGAGCTGGTGAACGTCCGCCTGGGGCTGCACGGGCCTGTCCCCCGGGTCACCCTGACCCCGCATCCGGGCGGCAGGCTTGCGTCTGCTTACGATCGGGCCCGACTGGCCGGGGCGACGGGGGATGTGTGGGCCAGGGAATCGCTGGTGCCCAGCCAGCCGGTTGCAGGCCCCGCGCTGATTACCGAGACCGTGTCGACCACCTACGTCGCGCCCGGCTGGCGCTGCGTCATGGACGCCTGGGGCAACCTGGTACTGAGCCGGGGATAGCGAGCGGTGCGAGCTACCCGCTATCCCAGGACCAGCCGGGCCGAGTCGATGGACCAGCCGGTGGCCTCCACGTAGGCTTCGTTGATGGCGGCCTGGGACAGTCCGCCGAAGCTTACGGCTTCCCAGCTCCAGTGCTCGTGGGCCACCACGCAGGCCAGGGCTTCGCCCAGGGGACCTTCGTGCCGTAGCAGGGCGGCCTCCAGATCATCGGCCAGCGGCAGCGCCTCCAGGATCTCGTTCATCTTCATCTCCATCAGGGCATCCAGGGTGGAGAACAGGCCGGCGGTGAAGAACTTCTCGCGGTCCGGATAGCCCGCGGCGGTGGCCAGCAGCTCGGCCATGCGGGCCCGTAGCAGGGCGGTGACCAGCAGCTCGCTCGGACGGTCGTCCATGCCCGACATGGCGAGCAGGCTGACCCAGCGCTTGATGGCGCCCAGCCCCAGGTACACCACCGCGTTGCGGATGGACTCCACGCGCTTGGGAAGGGAGAAGAAGGCCGAGTTGATGTATCGCAGTAGCTTGTAGCTCAGAGACACGTCCTGGCCGATAAGGCGCTCTACGTCAGCGATGTCAACATCCGGCTGCTGCAGATGTGCCAGCAGCCGCATCACCGACAGCCTTCCGGCCGGTGTGCGCCGGCCCGAGATCACCTTGGGGCGCTCCAGGAAGTAGCCCTGGAAGTAGTCGAAGCCCATCGCCTTGAGGCTGTCGAACTCCTCCTGAGTCTCTACCTTCTCGGCCAGCAGGCGGGTGCCGTTGACATGCAGACGCTGTACGTGGGTGTTGATCGCCGCAGGGTCCAGTGACCGGACGTCGATCTTGATGATGTGGGCTATGTCGACCAGGGGCTGCAGCGTGTCGTGGTAAATGAAGTCATCCAGGGCAACGGTGTACCCGTCGCGGGCAAAGCCGCGGACGGCCGCGATAACGGCCTCGTCGACCTCCACCCGCTCCAGGATCTCCAGCACCACCCGTTCCTTGGGGAAGGGCAGCGGCGAATCGTCGAGCAGAAAATCCCGACCCAGGTTGATGAAGGCCTTGTGCTCGCCCACGATGTGCTCCAGGCCCAGCTCGGTGAAGGTGTTCAGCACAACCTGGGAAGTGGCCAGCGTATCGTCAACTTCCCCGGCGGCATTCGCCGTGCCGGCGCGGAACAGCAGCTCGTAGGCGTAGACGTTAAGGTCGCGGTCGAATATGGGCTGCCTTCCGACAAAAGCCTGATCCATGCGACACCTGTCTTGTGAGGGTCGGGGTAGTGAAAATGCCCCCCGAACGGGCACCTTAGTGTGTCGGCTGTGTCGGAGCCGAACTTTACGTTCCGTGGGCCGGGCTTATTGCGCCGCCATCCGCAGCGGTGCCGGTTTGCCGGATGCGCGGAATGCGCGGTAGTCGTTCAGGATCAGGGCATGGTCAAAGGCCAGAGACGCGGGCAGGTCGTTCGGGTCGAAGGCGACTGCCTCGACGGCGTCGTCGGCGCCCACCGGCGTGCCGCGGGCGGTGGCAACGTAGATCACGCTGATGGTGTGACCGCGCGGGTCGCGGCTGGGATCCGAATAGCAGCCCAGCAGGGCCTGCAGGCCTACCGCCAGCCCCGTCTCCTCTCGAGCTTCCCGCACGGCGGCTTGCTCCAGGGTCTCCCCCGGGTCCACGAAGCCGCCGGGCAGGGCCCAGCCGGGCGGCGGATTTCGCCGTCGGATCAGAACCACCGGTCGGCCCGGCCGGTCCTGGAGCTCGATGATGGTGTCAACGGTGATCGGTGGGGTAATCGGGGCTGACATGAGCTATAAATCCTATTTATAAAGGGTCCGCGTTGTCGGGGCTGCTCCCGACCCGCCTCAGGACTCCTCCTGCGGCCGGATGCAAGACCGGGGTGGATATGCTAGGCTGCCTACGACCATTTGTTCTTCTTATAAGGTAACGATATACGATGTCAACGTTCTACGGCCTGTTGGACCTGTCACTCTGGGGATATGTCGGGGTGACCCTGGCCATGACCCACGTCACCATCGCCGCGGTGACCATCTATCTGCATCGCCACCAGGCTCACCGGGCCCTGGAACTGCACCCTGCGATCAGCCATTTCTTCCGCCTCTGGCTGTGGCTCACCACCGGCATGGTCACCGCCCAGTGGGTGTCGATTCACCGCAAGCACCACGCCCGGTGCGAGACCGAAGACGATCCCCACAGCCCCCAGGTTCGCGGTATCGGCAAGGTGCTGTGGGAGGGCGCGGAGCTGTACAAGACCGAAGCCCACAACACCGAGACCCTGACGCGCTACGGTCATGGCACGCCGCGCGATTGGTTGGAACGTCACCTCTATACGCCCCACAGCGGGCGCGGCATTCTCATCATGCTGGGTTTGGATCTGCTCCTCTTCGGGGTGCCGGGCTTGACGGTGTGGGCGGTGCAAATGATCTGGATCCCGCTCTTCGCCGCCGGCGTCGTCAACGGTGTGGGCCACTATTGGGGCTATCGTAACTTCGAGAGCGAGGACGCCTCCAGCAACATTGTCCCCTGGGGGATCGTGATCGGGGGCGAGGAGCTGCACAACAACCATCATGCTTATGCCAGCTCGGCCAAGCTGTCCTCCAAGTGGTGGGAATTCGACATCGGCTGGCTGTACATCCGTCTGCTGGAGACGGTGGGCCTGGCGCGGGTGAAGAAGGTGCCGCCCAAGCCGGTGCTGGTGCCCGGCAAGGCCAGGCTGGATGGTGACGCCGTGAGTGCCATCATCACCAACCGGCTGCAGGTGATGGCCCATTACGCCAGCACGGTGGTGCAGCGGGTCCATGCCGAGGAGCTGCGCAAGGCGCAAGGTACTTACCGTAGCCTGCTCAAGCGGGCCCGCACGGTGCTGATACGGGAGGAGTCGCTGCTCAACGACGAGGCCCGCCGCCGGCTGCAGCGGGTGCTCAAATGCAGCCGCAGCCTGGAGACCGTCTATGATTTCCGCCAGCGGCTGCAGGACCTTTGGAAGCAGCGCACGGCCACGCACGACAGCTTGCTGCAAGGCCTGCAGGAGTGGTGCCGCCAGGCCGAGGCGACCGGCATACGGGCTCTGGAAGACTTCGCCAGGACGCTGCGTACCTACTCCGCCCAGCCCTCAAGCCTCACGCTGTAGGCATAGAAAGGCCCGCCAACCAGGCAGGCTCTTCTCACCAATTCTTTTCTCGCAATAGGAAAACCCGCCGACCGGCGGGTTTTCCTATTTGATCTTGCCTTCCTTGTACATGACGTGCTTGCGCACGACCGGATCATACTTCTTCATCTGCAGCTTGTCCGGGGTGGTGCGTTTGTTCTTGTCGGTGGTGTAGAAATGGCCCGTCCCGGCGCTGGAGATGAGCCTGATCTTGTCGCGCGCACTCTTAGCCATGCTGGCAGCCTCCGCCTGATTAGATCTTCATGCCCTGCTGGCGCAGATCGGCCAGCACCTGGTCGATGCCCAGC
>CAYWTP010000014.1:23266-28936 GCA_964461215.1 uncultured Ectothiorhodospiraceae bacterium
CCTCAAGTCGGCGACGACCTTCTCTTTGCCGAGCTTGTCGATGATGCGCAAGCCTTTGGTGCTTATCCGAAGCTTCACCCACCGCTTCTCGCTCTCGACCCAGAACCGGTGCGTATGCAGGTTGGGCAGGAAGCGCCGGCGTGTCTTGTTGTGGGCGTGTGAGACGTTGTTACCCGTCACCGGCCCTTTGCCGGTCACCTGACAGACCTTCGACATGGCTGACCCCTTGCTCGTTTGACCAGCCGCCACTGCGGCGTACGAAAGACCGAACTTTATACCCGAAAGGCGGCCTTGGTTCAAGGAGCGCGGGGCGAGACGCTACAGCAAGCCGCGTTCGGCGAAGGACACCGCCTCGCCGTCGCCGATGACGAAGTGGTCCAGTACCCGTATATCCACCAGGGCCAGAGCGTCCTGCAGGCGGCGGGTGAGCATCTGATCGGCGCGGCTGGGCTCGGCGACGCCGGAGGGATGGTTGTGCGCCAGGATGACGGCCGCGGCGTTGTGGTCCAGCGCCCGGCGTACCACCTCCCGGGGATGAACGCTCGCCCCGTCGATGGTGCCGAAGAACATCTCGTCGAAGCTGATGACCCGGTGACGGTTGTCCAGGAACAAGCAGGCGAAGACCTCGTGCGGATAGCGGCGCAGGCGGGCGGTGAGATAGCTGCGGGTGTCCTGCGGATTGGCCAGGGCGTCACCCCGGGTAAGCCGCGCTTCTAGCTGACGGCGGCCTATCTCCAAGCCGGCCTGGAGCAGCACGTACTTGGCGCGACCCAGACCCTTGGTGTGGCAGAACTGCTCCAGATCGGCTTCCAGCAGCGCGCCGAGCCCGCCGAGATCGCGGAGCAGGTCCCGGGCCACGTCCACGGCCGTCTTCCCGCTGACCCCGGTGCGCAGAAAGATCGCCACCAGCTCCGCGTCGGACAGGGCGCCGGGACCGCGGGTCAGAAGCTTCTCGCGCGGGCGTTCCTCAATCGGCCAGTCGGTGATGGGCATGATAACCTCCGTGTCGCAATACCATCAGGCTGACGATAGACTCTAGCCCACGATGGCAGCGTTGGCCAACATACGTGTGTTGCTGGGCGTGACGGCCGGAATTGCCGCGTACAAGAGCCCTGAGCTGGTGCGCCGGCTGCGCGAGGCGGGGGCCGAGGTACGCGTGGTGCTCACGCCGGGGGCCGCAGCCTTCATCACGCCCCTGACCCTGCAGGCCGTGAGCGGACACCCGGTGCGCTCGACCTTGCTCGACCCAAGGGAGGAATCGGGCATGGACCACATCGAGCTGGCCCGTTGGGCCGACGTGATCCTGGTGGCGCCCGCCACGGCCGACTTCCTGGCCCGGTTGGCCCATGGCTTGGCCGATGATTTGCTGAGCACTCTGTGCCTGGCCAGCAGCGTCCCCACACTGTCCGCCCCTGCCATGAACCGGCAGATGTGGCTGGCGCCGGCCACCCGGGACAACTGCGCGGTGCTGGCGGCGCGTGGCGTCGTGCTGCTGGGGCCGGCCGAAGGTGAGCAGGCCTGCGGCGAGAGCGGTCCCGGGCGTATGCTGGAGCCCGAGGCGGTGGTGGCTGGGCTGGCCGACCGGCTCCCGTCGGGCGTTCTGGCCGGGCTGGCGGTGCTGCTGACCGCGGGCCCCACGCGAGAGGCTATTGATCCGGTGCGCTTCATCGGCAACCGTAGCTCGGGCAAGATGGGTTACGCCATTGCCGCCGCGGCCCGCCAGGCAGGCGCAATAGTCACGCTGATCAGTGGCCCTGTCGCCTTGCCGACGCCGGCGGGCGTAGCCAGGGTGGACGTGGTCAGCGCGCAGCAGATGCGCGATGAAGTGATGGCAAGGGTGGCGGACAGTGCTATCTTTGTCGCTGCCGCCGCCGTTGCCGATTACCGGCCCGTGCGCGCCGAGCCCCACAAGATCAAGAAGAGGCAGGACGGTTCCAATCTCAGCATCACGCTGGAAGCTACCCCCGACATTCTGGCGGAGGTGGCTGCACTGCCTGACGGTCCGTTCTCCGTCGGGTTTGCGGCGGAGACCCGGGATCTCGAACGCCATGCCATGGATAAGCTCCAACGCAAGAGGCTGGACATGATTGTGGGCAATCGGGTGGATCTGCCCGGGCTGGGCTTCGAGAGCGACGACAACGCTTTGAGCCTGTGGTGGCCGGGTGGCGGAACCGAGCTGCCCCCAGGGCCCAAGGTCCGCCTGGCCCGGACCCTGGTGGAACTCATCGGTGAGAGATATCGTGCGCAAGGTTCAGCTTAAGGTCATCGATCCCCGGCTCGGCGGCGAGCTTCCGCTGCCGGGCTACGCTACGCAAGGCGCCGCCGGCATGGATCTGCGGGCGTGTGTGGACGCTCCGCTGGTGCTTGCGCCGGGCGAGACCGAGCTGATTCCCAGTGGGCTCGCGGTGCATATGGAAGACCGCAATCTGGCCGCTGTGGTATTGCCGCGCTCCGGCCTGGGACACAAGCATGGGATCGTGCTGGGTAACCTGGTCGGGCTCATCGACTCCGACTACCAGGGGCAGGTCTACGTGTCGTGCTGGAATCGCGGCCGGGAGCCCTTCACGATCGAGCCCGGAGAGCGGATTGCGCAGCTTGTATTCGTGCCGGTAGTACAGGTGGAGTTCGAGCGGGTGACGGAGTTCAGCCCGAGCGAGCGCGGCGAGGGCGGCTTCGGATCGTCGGGCCGCCGGTGAGGCGCGTGCCGCCTACCGGCCCGTAGCCAATTGAAAGATAAAGCTGTTTGCACTACCGTGCATTCCCAGAACAAGGCGGCACGGTAACCGCTACCGGCGGCGGATACGCGCGGCTGAGCGCTCAGGCCAGACGCATGAAGCTACCCAAAGAGAAGACTATCAAGGCACGGCTTGCCATCGCTCGCCTATGGGAGCGATGGCGGGTCACGATCTTCGCCGGCCTCATCACGCTGGCGGCAATCATCGGTGCGGCCTATTTCGTGGGTACCCTGGAGGAGCACCAGGGTGAGGCTCAGAAAGCGGCCATTGCGCGGCAGGCCGCCGATCTGGCCGGGAGCGTCTCGGGCGAGTATGCCCGGGTATTCGAGGCTGTGGGCGGACTGGTGAATCCGGTGGCGCTGGTGCCCGTGTTCCGCAGTGGGGATCCGGAGCGGATGCGGGAGGCTGCGGCTGAGCTGGCAGCGGCCCGGCCCGGGGTGCTGGGGGTGCGCCTGCTGCCGCCGGGAACGAATCGCGAGGACTACGCCAGCAAGCCCCCGCTGACCTTTGCCTCGCTCGACATGCTGGAGCGAGCGGAGCGCGAGGGCAAGCCGCCGCGGCCGGAGGTGCAGCTCATGGGCACCCCGGATCAGCAGGTGGTGTCCTTGTGGCAAGTGGCGGATGCCGACGGAAAGCTCGTCGGGTACGTGCTGTTCAGCCTGGACGTGGCGATGTTGCAGAAGGCTCTGGACGAAGCGCCTTTCCCGGGGGGCTACGCCGAAGTACGCCAGCCCGTGGCCAAGGCGAAGCCGGTACTCCTGGCCAAGCGCGGTAGGCCGCAGCACGGGCAGAGCCTGGTGGAGCCCCTGCAGGGGACCTCATGGGATCTGGTGTTCATGCCCCCGGTCGAAGGGGGCGGCTCCGTCCGCGGCGCCTTGGGGGGCATTGCCCTGTGGGTCGGCGTCGGCGTCATCGTTCTGGGTGCGTTAGCCGGCGTCGTGGTCGTGCTCAGGCGCCGGAGCGGCGCTCCGGCGGCATCGCCCACCTTTGGCGGCGCCATCGGTGGGCTGGGGCAGGAGGCTCAAGGCTCCGTCGGCGAGATGGTGGAGGCCGTGTTGGCGCGCTCTGGGCCGGAGGAAGAGCCTGCCGGGACTCCCAAGCCCCAGCCGGCGGTGGGCGAGACGGCTGCCACGGATCAGGAGGAGGACCGCATCCCGGCGAACATCTTCCGCACCTATGACATCCGCGGCGTGGTGGGCAAGACCCTATCGGCCGACATTGCCAGAGCCATCGGGCAGTCCATTGGCAGTGAAGCCTATCGGCGCGGACAGCAGACTATAGTGGTAGGGCGTGACGGGCGTACCACGAGCCCGGAGCTGGCCGGGGCCATTATCGAGGGACTTCGGGCCAGCGGTCGCGACGTCATCGACCTTGGCCTGGTTCCCACGCCAGTGATGTATTTTGCCACCCATTTTCTGGAGACCCAGAGCGGCGTGATGGTGACCGGCAGCCACAATCCACCCGAATACAACGGCTTCAAGATTGTGCTGGGGGATGAGACCCTGTCGGGCGACGCCGTGGCCGGACTGCGCGCCCGCATCCTGTCGGGAGATCTGGAGAGCGGTGCCGGCAGCCTGCAATCCATGGACATGGGCTCCGAGTATATCCGCGGGGTCAGCGAGGACATCCCCGTGGCCCTGGGCAGCGCCTACAAGCTGGTGGTGGACTGCGGCAACGGCTCGGCAGCGGAGCTTGCCCCCAGGCTCTACCGGGCGCTGGGACACGACGTGGTGGAGCTGTTCTGCACCGTCGACGGGCGATTCCCCAATCACCACCCCGATCCGACCCAGCCCGAGAATCTCCAGGACCTGATCGCCGCCGTCAAGGAGCAGCAGGCCGACCTGGGGTTCGCCTTCGACGGCGACGGGGATCGGCTGGTTGTGGTGGACGGCGAGGGCAGCGTGATCTGGCCTGACCGGCTGATGATGCTGTACGCGCGCGACGTACTCTCACGCAACCCCGGCGCTCAGATCATCTACGACGTCAAGTGCAGCAGCCTGCTGGGCAAGGTGATTGCCAAGCTGGGCGGTAAGCCCCTGATGTGGAAGACCGGCCACGCCCTGATGAAGGCCAAGCTACGGGAGACCGGCGCCCTGCTGGCCGGAGAGGGCAGCGGCCACGTTATCATCAAGGAGCGCTGGTACGACTTCGACGACGCCTTGTATGCCGGCGCCAGGCTGCTGGAGCTGCTCCAGGCCATCGGCGGCAAACCCACGGACGCATTTGCGCGCCTGCCCACGGGCGTGATCACGCCGGAGCTGAGGGTGGCAATGCCCGAAGGGGCGCCTTATCGGCTGATGCAGCGCCTGCCGGCCGAGAGCGCATTTCCCGGCGCCAAGCTGACCACGATCGACGGGGTGCGGGCCGACTATCCCGACGGCTGGGGACTGGTCCGGGCATCCAATACGACTCCGAGCCTCATCCTGCGCTTCGAAGGCAATGACCAGAAGGCTCTGGAACGGATTCAGGGCGTGTTCCGTAAGGTTCTGCTGGAGCTGCAGCCGGACCTGCAGCTACCGTTCTGATGGCGATGGGTGGGCAGTCGACTACTTGGGTATACAGCCTCCGGCGCGGCGCCGGGCAGGGTGGTGTATTGTGCGGATCTGCCTAGGAAACGCGTCATGCCGCTGACCTCGTCCGCCGCTATGAACATCGCCAGGGTCCTGACCGAGGCCCTGCCGTACATCCAGCGCTTCACCGGCAAGACCGTCGTGATCAAGTACGGTGGCAACGCTATGGTGGACGAGGCCCTGAAAAACGGGTTTGCCCGCGACGTGGTGCTGATGAAGGCGGTGGGCATGAACCCCGTCGTGGTCCACGGCGGCGGACCCCAGATCGGCCATCTGCTCCAGCGCTTGGGCAAGCAGAGCGAGTTTGTCGGCGGCATGCGGGTCACCGACAGCGAGACCATGGACGTGGTGGAGATGGTGCTGGG
>CAYWTP010000015.1:0-28508 GCA_964461215.1 uncultured Ectothiorhodospiraceae bacterium
ATGTCCAGGCTGGGATTCCGCACCTTCAACGAGATGATCGGGCGCTCGGACAAGCTCAACATGCGCCGGGCCATCGACCATTGGAAGGCCAAGGGCCTGGACTTCTCGCGCATCCTCACCAAGCCCCCGGCAGGTCCGGACGTCGCGGTGTACTGCTGCGAGTCCCAGGACCACGGCCTGGACAAAGCCTTGGACCACGCGCTCATCGCCCAGGCCCGGCCGGCGCTGGACCGCGGTCAGCCGGTGCGCATCGAGACGCCCATCCGCAACACCAACCGAACCGTGGGTGCCATGCTCTCGGGCGAGGTGGCCCGCCGCTACGGCTACGCGGGGCTCCCCGAGGACACCATCTACATCAAGGCCAAGGGGACCGCCGGCCAGAGCTTCGGGGCCTTCGTCTCCCGGGGGGTCACCATCGAGCTGGCCGGCGAAGGCAACGATTACGTGGGCAAGGGTCTGTCCGGTGGCCGCCTGGTCATCTACCCGCCTCCCGAGAGTCCCATCGTCCCCGAGGAGAACATCATCGTGGGCAACACGGTGCTCTACGGCGCCATCAGCGGGGAGTGCTATTTCCGCGGCGTGGCCGGCGAGCGCTTCGCGGTGCGCAACTCGGGCGCCATGGCGGTGGTGGAAGGCGTGGGGGACCACGGCTGCGAGTATATGACGGGTGGGGTCGTGGTGGTGCTGGGCCCCACCGGCCGCAACTTCGCGGCCGGCATGAGCGGTGGCATCGCTTACGTGCTCAACGGGGACGGCAATTTCGAACGCCGCTGCAATCTGGCCATGGTCGAGCTTGAGCCCATCGCCGCGGAGGACGAGGCGCTTGAGAGCCTGGACCACCAGGGCGGGGATCTGGAGACACACGGGCGCGTGGACGTCAGTCACGACATGACACGGCACGACGCCCTGCGGCTGAAGAATCTGATCGAGAAGCACATGCACTACACCAACAGCAGCCGGGCCCAGGCCATTCTGGAGAGCTGGAGTGATTACCTGCCCATGTTCGTCAAGGTCATGCCGGTGGATTACCGCCGCGCCCTGGAGCAGATGAAGCAGACCCGCGAGGCGGCGGTCCAGCCGGTCAAGGCGGTGGCGGGGGGGGGACGCTAGGCATGGGCAAGCCGACTGGATTCATGGAGATCCCGCGCCGGGACCGAACCTATGCCCCGACCTCCGACCGCATCCAGCACTTCCGGGAGTTCGTCATCCCGCTGACGGAGGCCGAGGTCGGCGAGCAGGGAGCCCGCTGCATGGATTGCGGGATCCCGTACTGCCACCAGGGCTGCCCGGTCAACAACATCATTCCGGACTGGAATGACCTGGTATACCGGGGCGAGTGGCGCCAGGCCCTGGAAGTACTCCACTCCACCAACAACTTCCCGGAGTTCACCGGCCGGATCTGCCCCGCACCCTGTGAGGCCTCCTGCACCCTCAACATCGACGACGTGCCGGTCACCATAAAGACCATCGAGTGCTCCATCATCGACAGGGGCTGGCGCGAGGGCTGGATCCTGCCCCAAATCCCCGCCCACAAGAGCGGCAAGCGCGTAGCCGTAGTCGGCTCGGGCCCGGCCGGCATGGCCTGCGCCCAGCAGCTCGCCCGAGCCGGCCACCACGTGGAGCTCTACGAGAAGAGCAACCGCATCGGGGGGCTGCTGCGCTACGGGATCCCGGACTTCAAGATGGAGAAGCATCACATCGACCGGCGCATCGGCCAGATGCGCGCCGAAGGCGTGCACTTCCATCCCAACACTCACATCGGGGTCGACATCCCGGCCACCCGCCTGGTGGAGGAGTTCGACGCCGTGGTGCTGGCCGGCGGCTCCGAGCAGCCCCGCGATCTGCCGGTACCCGGACGGGAGCTGGACGGCGTTCACTTCGCGATGCAATTCCTGACCCAGCAGAACCGGCGGATGGCAGGGGACAACGTCTCCGCGGAGCAGGCAATCACGGCCACCGGCAAGCACGTCGTGGTCATCGGCGGCGGTGACACCGGCTCGGACTGCATCGGCACCTCAACCCGCCAGGGCGCCCTGTCCGTCACTCAGATCGAGATCCTGCCTAAGCCGCCGGAGAAGGAGAACAAGGGGCTCACGTGGCCCGACTGGCCCAACAAGCTGCGCACCTCGTCATCTCAGGAAGAAGGCTGCGACCGCGACTGGGCGGTGGCCACCAAGAGCTTCTCCGGCGGCGAAGGCCGGGTCCAGGTCCTGCACGCCGTGCGCGTGGAGTGGGTGAAGGACGCCGAGGGCCGCTGGCAGATGAACGAGGTCCCGGGCAGCGAGTTCGACATCAGGGCGGATCTGGTGCTGCTGGCCATGGGCTTCGTCCATCCCGTCCACGACGGTATGCTCGACCAGCTGGGAACGAAGCGCGACCCTCGGGGCAACGTGGAGGCCGACACCAGCCGCTACCAGACCTCCCTCCCCAACGTCTTCAGCGCCGGCGACATGCGCCGCGGCCAGAGCCTGGTGGTATGGGCCATCCGCGAAGGGCGCCAGTGTGCCCGGGCGGTGGATGAGTTTCTGATGGGAAGGACGGACTTGCCGCGGTAGGGCCATGGCTCGCGAAGCCTCAGAAGCGTGATTCAGAGCTTGTGCCCTTGACCTCGGTTCGTCCAAGCGATCCCGAGTCGGTCGTGAATGAAGAACAGGGTCCATCCGCTGCCGGGGCTCGACCTGGGGCCTCCAGCCTCACGCCTACTTCCCCGGCACCGTCGCGCCCTGCTGTTGAAGCAGCTTGTCGATGGGCTCCTTGTACTTCACCACGTCCTGCAGCACCTGCTGCATCTTGTCCAGGCGCTGCTGCATCTCGGTCAGGCGCTGCTGCAGCGCCTGCTCACTGATCGGGGCCTCGGGGGGAGTCGGCGCAGCCCCGGGCGCCGGCACGCCCGGCCCCCCGTAGGGTCCTTGCATCCCGGGCCAGCCCACACGACCGGGAGGCCACCCCTGCGGGCCGCCCATGCCGGGACCCCAGCGGCCCTGACGGGAAGGCGGCATGCCACGACCATAGCCCGGCATGTGGCCCACCGCCGTGCGCATGGCATCGCCGGTGATCTGCATATGCTCGCGCAGCAGCCGCAGCCGCTCGCCGGGATCGGTAGCGGCCTTTATCTGATCCAGAGACTTCTGCATGTCCCTCACGGTGGCATCGAACCTGGTGGTCTGCCCGTCGGACGGCGCCGGAGCGGTTGCCGTCTCCTGAGCCAGGGCCGGAACGCCCATGACCAGCGCCAAACCAAATACTGCCGCGGGAATCTGCTTCATGGAGGCCTCCTCTGTGGTCGCTCTTCGGTGGTGAGTATCGGGCGTGTGGCGCGTTAACCTACCGCTTCTCGGCCCCGGGCACAATGCAGCGGCGGGGATCGGGAATTACCTATCTGCACGACGCGGAACGTTCATGGTAAAATCCCCGCCCTTCTTGTGGTCTCCTTCGGTAGCGGACGCCCATGGAAAATGCACGCCCCCGTCGAGTCTACGTGCCGGTGATCGGCCCGCGCCTCAAGCCGGTTCTGTTCTTCGTCCTGATTCTGTTCACGCTGCTGGCCACCAACGCGGTCTACCTGGGCGGCGTCACGTTCGCCGAGTGGCGCACCGGCCAGACCTACCAAGACTACTTCTACCAGTACATGTTTCTGGGCCATCTGACCCTGGGCCTGCTGCTGGTGGTGCCGTTTCTCTTCTTCGGCGCGGTGCACCTGAAGCGAGCGTGGAAGCGGCCGAACCGGCGGGCGGTCAAGGCCGGGGTGGCCCTGTTCTCCTGCGCCCTGCTTTTGCTGCTGAGCGGGCTGGGCCTGGTGCGCTTCGACTTCTTCGAGATCCGGGACCCGGCCATACGCAATGCCGGCTACTGGCTGCACGTGATCACGCCGCTGGTGTGCGCCTGGCTGTTCCTGCTGCACCGGCTGGCCGGCCGCAACATCCGCTGGAAGACGGGGCTGGCCATCGGCACCCTGGCGGCGGCATCCGCGGCCGCCATGGTGGTCTTCCAGGCCCAGGATCCGCGCCAGTGGAACGTGACGGGTCCATCCTCCGGCGTGCATTACTTCTTCCCCTCGCTGGCCCGCACCGCCACCGGTAACTTCATCCCGGCCCGGGTGCTGATGATGGATAGCTACTGCGAGGAATGTCACAAGGGTATCCACAAACAATGGGCCCACAGCGCGCACCGCTTCAGCTCCTTCAACAATCCGGCCTATCTGTTCTCGGTACGCAACACGCGCAAGGTAACCTTCGAGCGCGACGGCAACGTGCAAGCCTCGCGTTTCTGCGCCGGCTGCCACGATCCGGTGCCCTTCTTCAGCGGCGCCTTCGACAACCCCAAATTCGATGACGTGAACGACCGCACGGCCCACGCAGGCGTGACCTGCACGGTGTGCCACGCCATCACGCATATCAACAGCCCGAAGGGCAACTCCGACTACACCATCGACGAGCCCATCCACTATCCGTTCGCCTTCAGCAAGAACCCCTTTCTGCACTGGGTGAACAAGCAGCTCATCAAGGCCAAGCCGGCGTTCCACAAGAAGACCTTCCTCAAGCCCCTGCACAAGGACGCGGACTTCTGCGGGACCTGCCACAAGGTGCACCTGCCCAAGGAGCTGAACGACTACAAGTGGCTGCGGGGCCAGGACCACTTCGACGCCTACCTCCTCTCAGGCGTGTCCGGTCATGGCGTGTCCAGCTTCTACTATCCGCCGAAGGCGCAGACCAACTGTAACGGCTGTCACATGCCCCTGCTGGCCTCGAACGACTTCGCCGCCAAGCGCTACCAGCCCGGCGGCCCGCTATCGGTGCACGATCACATGTTTCCGTCGGCCAATACCGCCATCCCGCACCTGCTGGGCATGCCGGCGTGGGTCAACGAGAAGCACCGCCGGTTTCTGGACGGGGTGATGAAAGTGGACATCTTCGCCCTGCGCGACGGCGGCACCATCGACGGTCCGCTGGAGGCGCCGTTGCGCCCGCAGGTGCCAACCCTGGAGCCGGGACACGACTACTTGGTCGAGGTCGTGGTGCGGACCATGAAGATGGGCCACACCTTCACCCAGGGCACCGCCGATTCCAACGAGATCTGGCTGGAGCTGACGGCCCGCGCCGGGGACCGGATCATCGGCCACAGCGGGGGCACGCGCGAGTCCGACGGGATGGTCGACCCGTGGGCCCACTACATCAACGCCTATGTGTTGGACCGCAAGGGCAACCGCATCGACCGGCGCAACCCCGAGGACATCTTCGTCCCGCTGTATAACCACCAGATCCCCCCCGGCGCCGCCGACGTGATCCACTACCACCTGCACCTGCCGGCGGATGTCGCGGGCCCGGTGACGGTGGATGCCGCCCTGCACTATCGCAAGTTCGATACCACTTACATGCGCTTGTTTCAGGGCAAGAAATTCGTGAAGAACGACCTGCCGGTGACCGACCTGGCCGTGGATCGGGTGGAGTTCCCGGTGGCTGGGCGCGCGGGCGCCGTGGCCAACGAGGAGCCCAAGGGCCGGCCTCTGTGGCAGCGCTGGAACGACTACGGCATCGGGCTGCTGCGCAAGCCCAGGAAGAGCCAGCTCCGCCAGGCCGAGGAGGCCTTCACGCAGGTCGAAGCGCTCGGACGCGGCGACGGTGCCCTGAATCTGGCCCGGGTCTACGTGGCCGAGGGGCAGCTCGATGAGGCGGCCCTGGCACTGCGCCGCGCGGGCACTGGCGAGAATCCGGCCTACCCGTGGACCATCGCCTGGTTCAGCGCCCTGGTGGACAAGCAGAACGGCTATCTGGACCAAGCTATCACCGAGCTCGACAACGTGGTGGACACCCGCTTCACCGAGGCGCGCAAGCGCGGCTTCGATTTCAGCGAGGACTACCGGGCCCTGAACGAGCTGGGCGAAACGCTGTTCGAGCGGGCACGCCAGCAGCGTGGCGAGTCCCGCAAGCCGGTCCGCGACAAGCTGCTGCAGGCTGCGGTCGCCCGGTTCCAGGCGGTGCTGCGCATCGATCCCGAGAACGTGACCGCCCACTACGACCTTGCCCAGATCTACCAGACCCTGGGTGATACCGCCCAAGCGCTGGCCCAACGCCAGCTGCATGCCCGGTATAAGGCCGATGACAACGCCATGGACTACGCCGTGGCCGAGCACCGGCTCACCCACCCGGCCGCCGACCACGCCGCGGAGCCGGTGGTCATCTACGACCTGGAGCGCGGGACTGCCGGAGCACTGGCCGCCGAGCGGCCGCCGGCCAAGACCGTCGCCACCGTCCAGGCGGCCGCACCCAAGAGCCATGAATAAGCCCGAGAACCTGCCCGATCCGGGCTCCGACGACGAGACCCAGGACGACGCCATCATCGGCCAGGCCTTCCGCTGGTCGGTCGTGGTCGTCGTCCTGGTGGCCATTGCCGTCGGCGTCACCTGGTGGATGACGGAGGCCCGCAAGCCGGCCCCGGTGGCAGTACGGGAGGCCCCCGTCGCCAAGCCGGAGACCGAGGCGATCAACGCCCAGGCCAAGCCGCCGGTGGTGCACTTCACCGACGTGACCCAGGCCAGCGGCATCGGCTTCGTGCACGTCAACGGTGCCGAAGGCAAGCGCTTCCTGCCCGAGACCATGGGCAGCGGGGCCGCCTTCTTCGATGTCGACAACGACGGCGACCAGGATCTGCTGCTCATCAACTCCGACCTGTGGCCCGGTGCACAGAAGCCGGGCGTACCCCGTCCCACCATGGCCCTGTACGCCAACGACGGCCACGGTCACTTCACCGACGTCACCGAGGCCTCCGGCCTCAAGCTCAGCTTGTACGGCATGGGCGTGGCCGTGGGGGATTACGACGGCGACGGCTGGGTCGACGTGTTCGTCACCGCGGTGGGCGCCAACCACCTGTACCGCAACAACCACGGGCGGTTCGAGGACGTCACGGCCAAGGCCGGGGTGGCCGGCGGCGACGACCGCTGGAGCACCAGCGCCGCCTTCTTCGACGTCGACGGCGACGGCGACCTGGACCTGTGGGTGGCCAACTACGTGCGCTGGTCACCGACCATCGACCTCGGCGTGGACTTCCAGCTCACCGGCATCGGCCGGGCCTACGGGCCGCCGACCAGCTATGAGGGGACCCAGTCGTATCTGTACCGCAACAACGGCGACGGCACCTTCACCGACGTCTCCGCCCAAGCCGGGATCCAGGTGACCAACCCGGCTACCGGCAAGCCCATGGGCAAGGCGCTGGCGCTCGGGATCTGGGACGTGGACGGTGACGGGCATCCGGACGTGCTGGTCGCGAACGACACGGTGCAGAACTTCCTGTTCCACAACCTCGGCAACGGGCGCTTCGAGGAGGTCGGCATGACCTCCGGGCTGGCCTTCGATCGCAACGGTCACGCCACCGGCGCCATGGGCGTGGACGCCGCAAACTTTCGCAACGACAACGCACTGGGCTTCGCCATTGGCAACTTCGCCAACGAGATGACGTCCTTGTACGTGTCCCAGGACGGCCCCTCGGACTTCACCGACGACGCCATCCTGGACGGCGTCGGGCCGGCCAGCCGCCTGCACCTGTCCTTCGGCTTGTTCTTCTTCGACTACGATCTGGACGGGCGCCTGGACCTGCTTCAGGCCAACGGCCACCTGGAGACCGAGATCAACAAGGTCCAGCCCAGCCAGCACTATGCGCAGGCGACACAGCTGTTCTGGAACTGCGGCCCCACCTGCCCAGCGACCTTCGTGCCGGTGCCGGACGCCGATTCGGGTGACTTGGCCGAGCCTCTGGTGGGACGGGCGGCGACATACGCCGACGTGGACGGCGACGGCGATCTGGACGTGCTGATCACACAGAACGGCCGGCGCCCGGCGCTGTTTCGCAACGACCAGGATCTGGGCCATCATTGGCTGCGGCTGAAGCTGCAGGGCCGCGGCCTCAACCGCAACGCCATCGGCGCCACGGTGGCGCTGCGCGCCGGTGGCATCATTCAGCGCCGCCAGGTGATGCCCACCCGCAGCTACTTGTCCCAGAGCGAGCTGCCTGTCACCTTCGGCCTGGGCAGCGCCGAGGCCGTAGAAGGGATCGCCATCCGCTGGCCGGACGGCACCCGCCAGGATCTGACCAACGTGCCCGTCGACCGCCTCACGGTCATCGATGAACCGGCTCAAGCCCAAAGCCCCGCCGAGAAGCATTAAGAACATGCCCCGCCATCCCCATACGGGCCACCTATGGTCGGCCCTGAATGTTTGCGCTTTGATTTTCGCCGCCGCACCGGCATTGGGCGTTCCTACCGACGGTCTCTTCACCGAAGAGGCCGCGCCCAGCGGCCTCTCCTTCACGCACTTCAACGGCATGTCCGGCGAGTTCTATCTGGTCGAGAATCTGGGTGGGGGCGTGGCCCTGTTCGACTACGACAACGACGGCGATCTGGACGTGTTCGTGGTCCAGGGCCATATGCTGGGCGAGGGCAAGACCCTGGCCGACGCCCGCTTTCCGCCTCCGCCCGGCGAAAAGCTCATCGGGCGGTTGTACCGCAACGATCTGAACGTCGGCCCCGGCGGCAAGCGGCACCTGCACTTCACCGACGTCACCGAGGCCAGCGGCCTGAAAGCCGACGGCTACGGCATGGGCGTGGCCGCTGGGGACTACGACAACGACGGCTGGGTGGATCTGTACCTGACGAACTACGGCGGCAATCAGCTCTGGCACAACAACGGCGATGGCACCTTCACCGACGTGACCGCCAAGGCCGGAACGGATGACAAGCGCCTGAGCGTCGGCGCGGCGTTCGTCGACTACGACCGCGACGGCTGGCTGGATCTGTACGTCGCCAACTACGTGGACTTCAGCACCGCCCACAACAAGCTCTGCTACGCCCCCAGCAGCGCCCGCGACTACTGCTCGCCCAAGGTCTACCAGCCGCTGCCCGATAAGCTGCTGCACAACAAGGGTGACGGCACCTTCGAGGACGTCTCGGATCGCAGCCGTGTCGGCCACTCAATCGGCACCGGCTTGGGCGTGGTGGTGGCGGACTTCAACGGCGACGGATGGCCCGACGTCTACGTGGCCAACGACGGCATGGCCAATTTTCTATGGATGAACCAGAAGGACGGCACCTTCCGCGACGAAGGGCTGCTGTCCGGCACCGCCGTGAATGCCGCCGGCATGGCCGAGGCCAGCATGGGCGTGGACGCGGGGGACTTCGACGACGATGGGGACGAGGATCTGTTCATGACCCATCTCATGGGCGAGACCAACACTATCTACGTCAACGACGGCACCGGCTGGTTCGAGGACCGCACCGTCGCCACCGGCTTGGGTGGCCCCAGCAAGCAGTACACCGCCTTCGGCACCGGCTGGCTCGATTTCGACAACGACGGGGATCTGGATCTGTTCGCCGCCAACGGCGAGGTGAACATCATCCTGAGCCTGGTGAAGGCCAACGATCCGTATCCCCTGCACCAGACCAACCAGCTCTTCGAGAACCTGGGCAACGGACACTTCCAGGACATCTCGGCCCGTGCCGGCAAGGTCTTCGCCCTGTCGGAAGTCAGTCGCGGGGTGGCCTTCGGCGACGTCGACAACGACGGCGACACGGACATCCTCGTGGGCAACAACAACGGACCGCTGCGCCTGCTCATCAATCAGGTCGGCAGCCGCAAGCCGTGGCTGGGTCTGCGGCTGCTGGACACCCATGGCCGCGATGCGCTGGGAGCCTGGGTGTCCGTCGAACGCGAGGGCGCGCCCACCCTCTGGCGGCGGGTGCGCAGCGACGGCAGCTATGCCTCGGCCAACGATCCACGGCTGCTGTTCGGGCTGGGCGACAACCCGAAGGTCACCCGTGTCCGGGTTCAGTGGCCGAGCGGCCGCCGCGAGGAATGGACGGGACTGGGGCCGGGCAAGTACAGCACCCTGCGCGAAGGCGCGGGAAAGGCCCTGCCGGGGTCATGATAGGCGCTCCGGCGAGCCGGCGGCTCGCAAAGCTGACTCACACTGCAGCTCTGGCGGTCTGGCTGCCCGGGCTGGCGACGGCCACGCCTGCGCAGACCACCGACAAAGGACCCGAACGCCCCTGGTTCCGGGAGGTCGCAGCCCAGGCGGGCGTACACTTCGTGCACTTCAACGGCATGTCGGGCCGGCGCTACTATGTGGAGGTGGTGGGCCCGGGCGTGGCCCTGTTCGACTACGACAACGACGGCGATCTGGATCTGTATCTGGTCCAGGGGCGGATGCTGGGCAAGGACCTGACACCGGCCGACGCGGTGTTCCCGCCCAATGCGGGGGAGCCGCTGAGAGGCCGGCTGTACCGCAACGATCTGAAGGTCCTGGCCGACGGCACCCGGGATCTGCGCTTCACCGACGTGACCGCAGCGAGCGGCCTGCGCGACGACGGCTATGGCATCGGGGTCACCGCCGGTGACTATGACAACGACGGCTGGACGGACCTGTACGTGACCCAATTCGGCCGCAACCGGCTATGGCACAACAACGGCGACGGCACCTTCACCGACGTCACCGACAAGGCCGGCGTCGGCGATCCCGCCCTGAGCGTGAGCGCGGCCTTCGTCGACACTGACCGCGACGGCTGGCTGGACCTGTATGTGGTCAATCACGTGAAAGCCGATCCGGCAACCCACACGCCCTGCACGGACTCCCTGGGCCGATTCGAGTACTGTGCCACCCGCATGTACCCGGCGGTGCCCGACACGCTCTACCACAACCGGGGCGACGGCACCTTCGAGGACGTATCGCGCAAGGCCGGCATTACCGCGGCTTACGGTGCAGGCTTAGGAGTGGTCGGCGCCGATTTCAACGGCGATGGCTGGATTGATCTGTACGTGGCCAACGACGGCGATCCCAATCAGCTCTGGATCAACGACCGTGACGGGACCTTCCAGGATGAGGCCCTGCTGGCAGGCGCGGCGGTCAACGGGGACGGCATGGCGGAGTCGGGAATGGGCGTGGATGCCGCTGATTTCGATGACGATGGGGACGAAGATCTGTTCATGACCAACGACCTGAAGGAAACCAACACCATTTACATCAACAACGGTCACGGCTGGTTTGAGGACAGATCGGTGGCTACCGGACTGGGAGCGCCGAGCAAGGCGTTTACCGGCTTTGGCACCGGGTTCTTCGATTACGACAACGACGGCGATCTGGATGTGTTCGTCGCCAATGGCGACGTGCGCACCGTGCCGGCGCGGGCCAAGGCCGGGGATCCGTACCCTCTGGAGCAGACCAATCAGCTTTTCACCAACCTGGGCGACGGTCGCTTCCGGGATGACAGCGCCCGTGCCGGACCGGCCTTCAGGCTGGCGGAGGTGAGCCGCGGCGCCGCCTTCGGCGATCTGGACAATGACGGCGACACCGACATCGTGGTGGCCAACAACAGTGGGCCCACCCGGATCCTGGTCAACGACGTGGGGCCGGCTGACCCATGGCTTGGCCTGCGTCTGGTGGACCGCTCGGGCCGGGACGCGCTGGGGGCCCGGGTCGGCGTGCACTTGAGCTCGGGACGCACGCTGTGGCGGCGGGCACATTCCGATGCCAGCTATGCCTCGACGGGCGATCCGCGGGTTCTGGTGGGGCTGGGGAACGATCCCCGCGTCGCCGGGGTGGAGGTGCGTTGGCCCAGTGGACAGGTGGAGCATTTCGAGGCCCCGCCGCTCAAGCACTATTCAACCCTGCGCCAAGGCCAGGGGCGGGAGATCAAGTGACATGATGCTCAATACGAGAGCGAGGTGCATGCGCTGGGCACGGCCGCTGGCGACAGCATTCTGGCTGGCGGCGATGATTGCGGGCGCACCGGCCCGTGCCGGGGGCGATGCCCTCGCCAGCCCAATTACCCATCACGGCAATCGGGGTGACGTGGTGCTGGTGCCCGTCCCGGCTCCGGATCTGTCCCGCGCCGAGGATGTGGTACGCAAGACGCTGGACGAGGCCCGAGAGAACTTAATCAAGTCGGTGCAGACCCAAGGGGCCACCGATCATGAGCTGGCCGGTGCCTATGGACAGACGGGGGGCTACTATCTGGCCTACAAGCTGTGGGTGGCCGCCGAGGCCTGCTACGCCAACGCCCAGAGGCTGGCGCCCAAGGACTACCGCTGGCCGTACTACCTTGGCTTCCGCTACCAGCAGGACAGCCAGCCCGAGAACGCCGCCCGCAGCTACGAACGCGCTCTGCGGCTCAAGCCCGACTACGCGCCGGTCAAGCTGCGCCTGGGGCTGGTCTATCTGAGCCTCAACCGCCTCGACGAGGCAGAGCCGTTGCTCAAGGCCGCGGCGCAGGGTGATGGACTGCGGGGAGCCGCTCTTTACGGGCTGGGCCGGCTGGCGCAGATGCGCAAGCAGCCGGCGCAGGCCGTGCAGCTCTTCGAGCAGGCCCTGACCCAGGACCCGCAAGCCTCCCAGATCCATTACTCGCTGGCCATGGCCTACCGGGCGCTGGGCAACGTCGACCAGGCGCGGGCGAACCTGGCCCAGCGCGGCGACGGCGAGCCTCGGGTCGCCGATCCGCTGGTGGACGCCCTGGCCAAGCTGCTGAGCGGCGTGCGCACGATGTATTACCGCGGGATCGAGGCCATGCGCGACGGCCACTTCGACGTCGCGGTGCAGTCCTTCACCCAGGGCCTGGCCGACGACCCTGGTAACGTGAACGCGCGCGTGACACTGGCCCGGGCCTTGTATCTGAACGGTGATGCCGCGGGCGCCGAGGCCCAGCTCAAGGATGCCCTGACCCGCAATCCGCACCATGCGCTGGGCTTGTACCTGCTGGGCACGCTGCTCGAGGAGCAGGGCAAGCTGAACGACGCGGAGGCGTATTACCTCAAGGCCCTGGCGGCCGATCCCGCCCAGGGCGGCGCGCATCACTATCTCGCCAACGCGCTCATGCGTTCGGGCCATTACGCCGAGGCGGCGAAGCACTACAGCGCGGCGGTCGCCGCGGATCCGAAGGACACACCCGCCCGCTTCATGCGCGCCCTGGCGTTGATCCGCTCGGGCCACCAGCGCGAGGCCCGCGACGTGCTGGAGGTGGCGCTGTCCGAATCGCCCGACGACGCGATGGTCAAGCTGGCCCTGGCCCGACTGCTTGCCGCCAGTCCGGACGACGGCGTACGCGACGGCGCCAAGGCCCTGTCCATGGCCCAATCTCTGTTCGATCACGTCCACAGCCTGGAGAACGCCGAGGCCCTGGCCATGGCCCAGGCCGAGGTCGGCCGCTTCAAGGACGCCGCCGCCCTGCAGAAGAACGCCCTATCCGCGGTCGCCGCCGCCGGCCGCTTCGGCGACGTGCCCCGCGTGCAGGACAATCTGGATCTGTACCTGGCCGGCAAGCCCTGCCGCGCGCCGTGGCCCGATAACGACTCCATCTTCTACCCGCCACCCATGCCGGCGCGGGGGCCGTTCCTGGAGTATCCGACCCGGGAAGCCTACTAGAGGGGAGTCAGCTGCCAAGGCGCCAAGAGGTCGGGAGAGGAAGAATTCGGCTTCACCACGGGGAGCACGGGGATCCCGGGGCAACTCGCAGGGTGAAAGCATCCAGCCCTCGTGGATGGCCGACCTCAATGTGCGAGCGCCGGGCCTGTCTGAATCCAGTTGCAGCACGGCGCTGAGGCCGGCCGTGCCCAGGATCTCGATGAACTCCTCCTCAACAAAGGCTCCGGCTGGTGCGAAAAGACCGTTGTCGGGGTGGGGGACCTGATCAAGCTGGCCCACGATTGGGGGTTGGAAGCGCCGACCGTAGCCGTGCCGTCCGCGGGAATGGCCGCACGGCGCAATCCTGCCTGATGGAACGCTGTCCAGGCACGCGCAAGCCCAGGCTTTCCTGAGTCGCTATCACCGGGGCGTATTGCTGCAAAGCGCCAGCAGCGATGAGAGCATGATGGGCGCAGGCGGGCTCTGGGTTTGCTACCTCCGTTGCACTTGCCTGGTGCGCCCTGACGGCGCCCGCGTCTCCCCGTGGTGCATTTTCGCCTTCTATTCCGGCACGTGGCCGGGCTTGATTCTTGCTCCTATGCAGCAGGCCCCCAGTCCGTCTCGTGGGGACATATCCACAATACCTTGGAATCCCATCGATGAAGACCACCTCCCTTCAGAGGTACCTGGAGGACCTGCACGCGCGATTTCTTTCACTCGATGATGGCGCGGTGGCCAGCTACATCCCGGAGCTGACCAAGGCCGATCCCGAGTGGTTCGGGATCGCCATCGTCACCGTCGACGGACACGTCTACCAGGTGGGGGACACCCGCCAGCCTTTCACCATCCAGTCGATCTCCAAGCCCTTCACCTACGGCGTTGCACTCGAAGACAGTGGCATCGAGCGGGTGATGTCAAAGATCGACGTGGAGCCCTCCGGGGAGGCCTTCAATTCCATCAGCCTGGAGCCGGACACGGGTCGGCCCCGCAATCCCATGATCAATGCCGGCGCCATCGTCGCCGCCGGATTGGTGAATCAGGACGCTTCCGGCGGCCGGTTCCAGAGAATTCTGGAGGTATTCGGCCGCTACGCCGGGCGTGCCCTGGAGATGGACGAGGCCGTGTATGAATCGGAGAAGAGCACCGGGCACCGCAACCGGGCCATCTCACACATGCTGCGCAACTACGACATCCTGGAGGTAGACCCGGAGCCGATCCTGGATACGTATTTCCGCCAGTGCTCCATCCTGGTCACCTGCCGCGACCTGGCTCTGATGGCAGGAACGCTTGCCAACGAGGGCGTGAACCCCATCACCGGGCTGCGTGCCCTGGGCGTGGACCAGGTGCCGAAAGTATTGTCCGTCATGGCGAGCTGCGGCATGTACGATTACTCGGGCAACTGGATCTACAGGGTGGGCATGCCGGCCAAGAGCGGCGTCGGGGGCGGCGTGGTAGCAGTGCTGCCGGGGCAGTTCGGGCTGGCCGTGTTCTCGCCCCGGCTGGACGGCAAGGGCAACAGCGTACGCGGCATCGCCGTATGCGAGGCACTCTCCCAGTACTTCGGCCTGCACATGCTGCGGACCACGCGCATGACCAGCTCCAGTGTGATCCGCACCCGCTACACCCTGGCCCAGGTGCGCTCCAAGCTCGCCCGCCCACCCGAGCATGCGGAGTTGCTGGACAGCCTCGGGCAGGCGGTGGAGGTGCTGGAACTCACGGGTGATTTGGCTTTCGTGTCGGTAGAGATCGTGGTCGCCGAGGTGAGTGAGATCCTGGACCAGCGCTCACATCTGCTTGTGGATCTGCGCCGGGTCACATCCGTCGACCATTCGGCCACGCAGCTGCTGGTGGAGCTGGCGGAGTTGCTTGCAGCCAAGGACAAGACCCTCTTGCTGACCGGCTACGGCAATCTGTATGGCTTTGCGAAGCAGCTCGGGCGCCGGCTCGGCAAGGCCCACGCCGAGGCCGTGTTGGCCCACGAGGGCCTGGACCAGGCCTTGGAATGGTGCGAGTGCCGGCTCCTGGCCCGGGCGCGGCCCGAATGTCCCGAGTCGCTGCCGCTGCAATTGGTCGAACAGCTCTTGTGCCGTCACTTCGAGCCGGTCGAGCTGGACCTGCTGGCCAGACTTCTCACCCGGGAAGACTACCCAGCCGGCTCGGTCATCTGCCGCGAGGGCGAGCCTGCCGATCACCTCTATTTTCTGGAGGGCGGACAAGTGAGTACATGGATCCGGCTCGACGGCCGCCACCGCTACCGCCTGTTCGCTTCCAGCCCCGGCTGGACGTTTGGCGAATCGGCGTTGTTCGGCGGGCATACTCGCACCGCGGACGTCATCGCCGATACGGACGTCAGCCTGCTGCGCCTGCGGCCCCAGGAATTGGAGGCGAGCAACGATCCTCGTGCGGCCTCGATGCGCCTGAAGCTGTTTCGCAATCTTGCTGAGATGACCCTCTTGCGTCTGAAGCAGGCTAACAGCGCGATCCGCATCCTGACGCATTGAGCCGGGGGATTCGCGAGCAAGCTCGCTCCTACGCGGGCACAGCCCGGCCTACGGTTTTTCGAGAGAGAGCAGGGACGCCTGTCATTTGTACGTTGCTTGTGCGGTGCAGCCGGATGAAGCCGAGGAGCGGGGACCCGGATCGTGCTTGCCCCAGGCATCCGGTTCCCTGTAAGCAAGCACCTGGGTGTGTATAGGGTCAGGTCTTTGGCAAGAGCACGTGAATACGTCGATCCCGATGCACAAGTTCGTGGTCGGTTAAGGATTTCGAAGGGGCCTGAACGGCGCGAGCCTCCGGGACGCGCTGTGACTACATTCCTGTAAACTCGACGGCCGCTATCCCTGAGGCCGAGGATCCCTACGCCTCGCACCGCTCAGCCCTAACCAGAACACCAGTGCCGGTGCATGTTTGTCGCCACTCTTGCGCGGTTAGCTTCCACCGTGTGCGCGGAGCGTCCCGCTCGTCGCCCTGCTACTTCGGCGCTTGGCGTTCTTGGCGCCGCGGCGGCTGCGTGCGAGAACGGCAACCTAAGGTGAAAGGCGCACAGGGCGTGGCGTGCAGCCTGCACACGCGCGGGGGCGCTATCGTGGCACAATGACACGGTCGCAGAAGGCCGCATTTCAAGGATGTCTACGCATGATTCGAGTACAGAATCTCACCTTCGACTACCCCGGCAAGCGGGCATTGGAAGACGTGAGCTTTCACATTCCCGCGGGCAGCGTTACCGCGCTGGTGGGCCCGAACGGGGCGGGAAAGACCACGCTTCTGCGTGCGATCGCCGGGCTCGACGCGCCCATGGCCGGCCAGGTCGAGGTTGACGGAATCGACGTGCTGGTCAAGCCCCGCGAGGCGCACCGGCACATGGGCTACCTGTCGGACTTCTTCGGGCTGTACGACGATCTGTCCGTGCGCCGATGTCTTGCCTATACCGCAGCGGTCCGGGGCGGGGCCTCGGAGGCGGTCGAGCCCGCCGCCGAGCGCCTGGGTTTATCGGAATACCTGGATGCTCCGGCCAGAGAACTCTCACGGGGCCTGCGCCAGCGGCTCGCGATCGCGCAGGCCATCATCCACCGGCCTCGGGTACTGCTGCTGGACGAGCCCGCATCGGGGCTGGATCCCGAGGCACGCATCAGTCTGGGCAAGCTTTTTCTGGAGCTTCGCGATGGGGGCATGACCCTGGTCGTCTCCTCGCACATCCTGGCCGAGCTGGAGCAGTACGCCAGCGACATCCTGATTCTCAGGCAGGGCCGGGTGCTGGACCACCGCAACGTGCACGAGGCCCAGCCCCGGCGTCGCATCCGCCTGGACCTGGCCGAGCCGGCGGAGGATCTGGCCGGGGTCCTGGCCTCGATGCCGGAGTTGGAGGAGATCGAGGTGTCCGCTAACACGGCGACCTTTCGCTTCGCGGGCGACTCCCACGACCGGCATGCCCTGCTGCAACGGCTGATCTCCCAGGGACTGAGCGTGTGTGGGTTCGCCGAGGTGCACGCCAGCCTCCAGGAGGCCTACCTGGAGCACATACAGGTGGGAGGTGGACGGCGATGAGCATGAATCCGGAGTTCCGCCGAAATCTCTGGCTGGAGTTGGGCCCGCAGCGGATTATCGCCATGCCCGTGGTGCTAGCCCTGATCTTTCTGCTGATCCACGCCTCCATCACGGTGGGGATTGAGGCCCGCACGGTGCTTTCCCGCAGCGCCGCGCTCGGGTTCGTCCTCATTGCAATCGTCTGGGGAAGCAGGCAGGCGAGCGAGTCGGTACCTCTTGAGGTCGCTTCACGGACGTGGGACTGGCAACGCATGTCCGGGCTGCCGCCTTGGACGATGACCTGGGGCAAGCTGTTCGGCAGTACCATCTATGCGTGGTATGGCGGCCTGCTGTGCCTGATGGTGTTTGCCGCCACCGCCGGGGATCTGCCGCCCATCCAGCGGATACAGTACGTGGGGCTGATGCTCTTTGCCGCCCTGCTGGCCCATGGAGTGGGACTACTTTCCGGACTGCTCCTGGTACGCAGCCGCCGGGACAGAGAGTCCGCGCCTCAGCGCCGCACTCCCGTATACGTGGTGGTGGTGCTGGGCATGCTGGTCCTGATGCCGGTCCTGCTGGAACGTCATCGACATCTGCTCCAATGGTTCGGCTTCGATGCGCGTGATCTGTACTTTGTCCTGGGCTCCGTGATTTTGTTCGCGGGCTGGGCCGTGGCGGGTGCCCACCGTCTCATGCGCGCCGAGCTGCAATACCGCAACGGTCCCTGGGTATGGATGGGCTTCGTGCTCTTCCTCATGATCTACGTGAGCGGTTTCGTACCTGAGAAGGTCGGAGTTCGCCTGCTGCTGTGCTACATGCTGGGGCTGGCCCTGACCCTGTTTACGGCATTCACCGATCCGCGGGATCCGGTGGCCCTGCGGCGCCTGGGCCGGACCCTTCGGGAGGGCGACTGGGCGCGGGCCGGCGAGCTGATGCCCCAATGGCTGCTCACCTTGCTGCTCAGCGGCGGAGTGGGCGTTGCTCTGCTCCTAACGCCGTCCGAGGGCTGTGAGGGGCTCCTGTGTCGGGCCGGCAGCCGAACGTGGCTGCTGGAGGTGCTGCTGGTGCTGTTTCTGCTGCGTGACCTGGGAATACTGTGGCTGGTGAGTCTGGGCGGTCGCAGGCGGCGCCCGGAGCTGGCGGCGGCGATCTACCTCCTCGTGCTCTACTGGATCGTGCCCGGGCTGCTGTCGAAAGTGGGCTCAATGGTCTGGACTGCACCGTTCTGGCCCAATGCCGAGCTGCCCGCACAATGGGCGCTGCTGGGGGCGTGCATCGGACCGCTGCTCGTGGGGATCCTGTTAATCCGGCGCTGGCGGCTCGCCCGCGTCGCGCCGGGGCCGTGATCCGTCGGCCGGCTCGAGCAATACCGGCTCCCTCGCTCGGCATCCTCGGCGGTTGAACGGGCGAACATGGCCCCGATCGCCCAACGGCCGTTGAAATGGGGCGATAACGCACAGGCTGAACGCCAGGTCTTTCAGACCCCCGGACCCCGCCGGCGCCGCCTTACCGGCACGCCAACCAAACCCAGGCCCGACAGCCGAAAGGTCCGGGACTCCGGCAGCGCGAAGGCAGCCTGCTCTCTACATGACCTGGTTCGCGCTGGTCCCCTCGCCGGCCGACCTCAGCGGCCCTCTCATCAGCAAACCAGATGCTCGGTGCCCCCGTTACTTGGCCGGGACCTTCGCGCGGGACGGATCACCGTCGTAGCCCAGGGCCTGCCAGTCGAGACGGCCGCCCTCGCCGTGGCAATCGTTGCAGCCCAGCGCCTTCTCCTTGGGCACTACCATGTGGTTGACCTTCCAGTACATATCGGTCTCCACCCAGCCGAGCTTACCGCTGTAAGCGAGCCCCGCCTTCTTCATGCCATCGGCAACCGCCGAGCTCCAGTCGTAAGTCTGCCAGTAGCCGCCCGGACCGAACAGGTGGGGAACGGCCATGGTGTCGTTCCCGGCGTCGTAGGGCTGCTTGCCCAGCATCCGCTTGAACGGCGTGATCCGGGCCTTCGTGTCTGCCCGGCTGCCCCTTGGGTAGTTCAGGTGAACTCTCTTCGTGGGGTCCACCTTGTCTCCGAGCAGGACTCGGTCCACCGATCCGTTGAACCAAAGGTATGTGGGACGCACGTCCTTGGCCCAGGTGAACGTGCCCTTCTTCTTGTCGTAGACTTTCTGGCCGTACTGGTCCTTCTTCGGCTTGCGGTCCTGACCGGCCGTGGACCAGTCCCAGGCCACCTTCGTCGGCAGCGTGCGCGAGAAGCTGGGGATGTGGCAGGTCTGGCAGGCCACGCGCTTGGTGTGCTTGTCGAGCACGTGGTTCTGCTTGTGCGGACGGCCCGCGTGGCAGTGGCTGCAGTCCAGCGTCTCGCGCCCCCCCGCGACGGACACGGACAGAGCCCGGCCGGGGATCACATGCTTCTGGCTGCGATGGCAGTCGCTGCAGCTCATATCGAGGCCATCGGTCGCCATGTGCACGTCCATCGCGCGCGCGGGGTTAGTGAGCGAGCTGTCCAGGTCGCCGTGCTTGACGTGGTCGCCGCCGCCCCCGAAGAAATGGCAGGCGCCACAGGTGTGGCGGCTGGTCCTGCCGACGCTCTTAGCGACCTTCTCCAGGTCAACCGCCGGCCACTTCTTGCCCGACTTGGGCGGCCACTCCGTGTCCTCGTAAGCGGGATGGCCGGCGGCCGTGGGGTACTTCTTGTAGGTCCCGGTGGTGTCATGGCACACCACGCAGTCGATGTTCTCGGCCTTGCTGAAGTCGAAGCTGGAGTCCTTCCAGCCGTAGCCGGCGTGACAGCTCGTGCAGCGCGGCTCGTTCGAGGGCAAGGCGATGCAGAAGTTGTTGACCGCGTTGACCTTGCCGAAGTCCAGGTCCTTGCCAGCGACTGTCTGGTGGGAACTCCAGGTCCAGTGCACGGTCTTCATGAAGTCGTTGGCTTGCTGCCGGTGACATTGCAGGCAGACTTTGGTCACTTCGGGTCCACTCTTGAAGGGCCCTTGGATAAAGGAATGGTCCATTTCCGCCCGCGCCGGGCCGGCCGCCACGGCCATGGCAAGAACCCATGCGCCAACGATCGCTCGATACATGACTGCCCCCCTACGCCGCCGAAACGGGGGGAGTCTAGAACCCCGCCAGGGCTTTTTCAAACCGCCCTGGCGGGGCGCGGACCTCGGAACGCCCTGGCCACGATCAGAAAGAAGGCAGGCGCGGCCATGGGCGCGAAGGCAAAAAGCACGAATCGAGCGCGAGACAACTTGCGGTGAGTTGGTGCTACCATCTGGAGGACCGAGGCTGCTTCCACTTCGGGCGCCATAGGGGTTCACGGCTCAATCGCGGTCTTTTTTGGACTTCGCGCCACCGTCGACCGCGGAAGGCATCAAAGAGAGCTTGCCTAGTTCTACTTTGTCACATTGACCCTCGCCCCGGTTTGAGAGGGGGTCCGGAAGGTCTTTCCGGGACCGTCGCCGGCGGGAAGCCGGCGATCGAGCCTACAGGGACGTATCCACGGCGTGTCCCGGAAAGACCTTCCGGACCGCCAGCCCGAATGTGACAAAGTAGAACAAGGAGGCGGCCGGGAAATCCGGCAGGCGTTGAGTCCCTCCTGCGGCAACCAACTTTCCCGGATGGACTATCCTGCTCCTTCGTCGGCTCATCTTAGTTAATTCTGCGCAGAGATGGCGAACCAACCCCAAAGCAGGTGGCAAACCGAGGACCTTGCCCGGACCTTCCTGGAAGGTGTGCGCGGAGCCATTCCGGGGGCCGATCTACAGCTTGCCGTTATTGGTAGGATTGCCCAGCAGTGGTGCGGCAACGCGGCACGCATCCTTGATCTTGGGTGCGGCAACGGCATTCTGGGGCGATTTCTTCTCACCCGCTTCCCCTCCGCGAGCGCCTTGTTCGTGGACTTCTCCGACCCGATGCTCGATGCCGCGCGTCAAAACGTAGGCATTTCCCCTCATGTCAGCTTTGCTAAGGTGGATTTCTCCTCTCCGCTGTGGCTTGGCGCCGCGCAGCCCTACGGACTCTTCGACATTGTGGTGTCCGGCTTCGCGATCCACCACCAGCCCGATGAACGGAAATGGTCTCTGTATTCGGAGATATACGATCTGCTATCACCGGGTGGACTCTTTCTAAACCTGGAGCATGTCGCCTCCGCCACGCAAGCCGTACAGCAGCTGTTTGATGAATTCTTTGTCGATCACCTGCACGAGTACCACAGCAGAGCCAACTCAGTGGCCGACCGAGCAGCGGTCGCCGACACTTACTACAAGAGACCTGACAAGAAGGAGAATATTCTGGCGCCCATCGAAGATCAGTGCCGATGGCTGAGGGAGATCGGTTTCCACGACGTCGACTGCTTCTTTAAGGTCTTCGAGCTGGCGCTCTTCGGCGGAAGGAAGACGTCCCGCGAGCAGGGCGTGATTGGGGGACGGGAGCCGGGTCGGGCTGTGTAGCATGGCGGCCGGATGGAGCAGGCCGTAAGAGGCACCCATGGGTATTGGCAGGATCCGGTCCGTCGAGGGAGCATACCAGCTACGATCCCTCGGCGCCGTGGCGTGACAGGTCGGCCCGAAGGCCGACCTGTGAGCGCTGGAAGGCCCAAGGCCCCTATTCTATCCGTCGCGGTCCGACTCCGAACGCCCCGCCTTTGCACTACACGGAGCCGTCCGGGCGTTTGGCCCTGGGCGGGCTCGGCGTCCCATACCCTACTTGGGTCGGGCGCACCCCAGCCGCGTGAGCCGCATGAAGCGGACCGAGAGCATGGCGAAGCGCCAGAGCTGAATGAGTAGGTTGGCGTGCCTGCGCTTTTCCTGGACGGTCAAAATGTATTCCATGACAGTCTCCCTTAGGGTAAGTAGTGCCAGAGCGGCTTCGCACTGAGCTTGTATAGAAAGGCGTGGTGCAGACCCTTCTTCAACCAGGCGCCGGCTAGCCCCAGCTCCACGGTGCTATGCTGCAAGTCCCGTCCGTATTCCGGGTACATCTTGCGGTTACGCACGATGGGGTGGATGCCAATGACGGCGGCCGAGCCCTTGAACCATGAATTCTTCATTGACGCAATGCACATGCCGGCGGTCTCGGCCAGGGACGCGGTGTGACACGCTTCCCGGCCCTGGATCATCTCTACCACGTTGAGGGCTGCCGCCTTTCCGGTGAGCTCGGAGGTATAGCCGGTACGGGGTATGGCGGGACTGATGGGGGTGCCGTTGCGGGAAACGCAGGGCTTCGATGTCGTCCCCGGGGGCGCGAAGGCAATACCCACGCCAAAGATGTTCTTGTAGGTCTGGTTCTGGTAGGTCTTAGGCCAGTCGTCGGCGGTCAGGTCCTCATAGGCCTTGCCATATACCGCGTCCACCTTGAGAAATCCGGCGGGGTTGAGCATCTCACCGGAGAGGTCCTTGCCATCCTTGTCCAGATAGCGGATCGGTTTGCCTTTGAAGGGGGGTATCAGCATGGCGAAATCATAGGCGTGCTCCCTATACTCCCCCGCCTCGTTCTCCGTATAGACGGTCTTCTCGTCCACCTTGTGCACATGCTGCTTGACCTCGCACTGGATTTCATAGTCGCGGAACAGGGCGCGGCACATATCCTGGGAGGTGAACAGGAGCGGTCCCATGCGGGCTTCGAACCCGTCGATGCCGAAATCTCCGGGACAAGGCTCGTTGGATAGCCACCGTAGCTCGACTCTGTCCCGCAGGCCACGGTCCGCCAGATCGTTATGGACCAGCGATATGTACTCAAATGCCGCTCCCTGACAGGTGCAGGCCCCATGGCCTGTACCAACCACGATGCGTGCCCTCCCCCCCTTCTCGAGGCGTTGGACCATCTCCAGGTAGCTACGCGCCGCCTCCTGGGCGTGTGGCGGGGTGCAAATGGATTGGGTGTAGCCTCTATCCGGCCCGAGGCCCTCGGTGGCCTCGAAATTCAGGTGCGGGCCGGTGGCGTTGATGAGAAAGTCGTAATCAACCCGGATGGGCGCCGATGGGCCATCTCCCTTCGGCTCCACCATCAGGTAGTTCTCGTCAGGATGGATCTCTGTGGCGAGGCCCTCGACCATCTCGATACCCAGCCGCTCGTATACCGGCTTGAGTTCGAACTGGGCCTTGTCCGGGGTTATCTGGCCAACGCCAACCCAGATCAGAGACGGGATATAGGTAAATTTGCGGTACGGGTTGACCACGGTAATGCTGTGGTCACCCGTGCCCCTCAGGGCCTTCTCCAGGACCAGTGCCGCGTACTGCCCGGAAAAGCCCGCACCCAGAATGACGGTGCGTGCCATCTCCTCCTCCTGCCGGTGATCCGGCATAAATGCGCTTCCGGCTCGGGGTTGGGAACGCCCCGGTCCCCGGCATCAGAATTATTGTGACGTGTATGCTACACGCCCGAAAATCATAGACCGCCTCACTTGAATATGCAAGGTTTTTTCCTTTAAAAACAGCGCATTAAATAAGTCTTATGCGCAGTTAACCTGTACTAATCTCCTGTCCTTTCCATGGCTTACGTCTGGGTCTTCGCCAAAGACGGACGGTGCCACCACTGGTAACGGGCCTCGCCCTGTATGAGCCGTGATGGCTCCGTCTGCGCGCGCAGCTGACGACGGCATCGACGGCATCGGGCATGGCCCTTGGGCTGTGCGCATCCTCGCTGCCGGCCTCAAAACCATTAGGGCATAGCCGCTCTGGGTGTTGGAAGGTGAAACAGGTACTTCCACAGCTTTCTCAATATTCTACCGAATCGGTTCTCTACCTTGGTCCGTTCTTGAACATGTTGCCGTGCTCGCTCGGGAAGCTGGATGATTGATACTACTTGGCATGCATAGCGAGGGACGTCTTTCGCAATGAGGTCGTCAAATCCGGAGATACTGTATGGGACGAAATTAGAAGGAACGGTGGGGTCGGACTCGGAATAGACATGTCGTATTCCCGGAATCGCTGAGGTCTCCCTAAGGTAATCCAGGGTACCCTTGACCATTCTATTCCTTCCCAGATCATCTATGGCCTGCGGAACATAGTCCGCAAGCGACGTCTTGAGGTTCCTGCTGCCTCGGGCCAATATGGACTGTAGCTCGCTGAATAGCTCAGCCACTACCCGTGACGAAATCCGGAGGTATATTTCGTGTATTCTCTGAAGGTACGTGGACCTTGGTTTCCCTACAGCTCGCTCCATATTGTGCAGGACATCAAGAGCGGAATACGCTTCGCCTAGAAGCAGGTGGGCGTACGTCAGTGAAAGGTATAGCTGTTGCCTGGGCTTCCGTTGATCCGCCAGTCCAAAGCCGTCCTCCGAATGGGCGGTTAACGAGACAAGTCGTTGAAGACTGGGAATGGCTTCATTCAGCGTACCTTCATTATCGTGAAATATAGCGATAAGGGCGCCATCAATAAGCTGATGGGAATCCGGGGAGAGGGGGACTAGCTCATCTGCCCGACGAGCGGCAAGCGTCGTATCCCCTGCGAGATTATTGACCAGAGCCAGACCTTGAAGATGAGTATGGCGATGCGGACTTAGCGACCTTGCCAAGTTGTAAAAGATTGAAGCGGGGCCGAGTCGTTCCTCAACGCCGTACAATGTTCCAGCGATCTTTTCTAAGAGTATGCTCTTTGCAGAATGATCAGTGAAATGGCTCAGGAATTCTCTAAAGTTAACCAGTACCCTGGCATTTCCCTGGTGCCTCAAACTTTGATCGAGGATCTCCAGGATATGTCGGGCCGCGATTTGGGAGGGTTCGCCGGGTTGTGCGGAAAGATACTGCTCGGTTACACCTGCGATCGATTCCGCGGCTTGCCGCGCATAGGGGTTTCTCGTAAACCCGATCGTTGTAAGTAACGGGAATTGGGAACGTGAGGCTGACAACAAGACCGTTGGCGACGCTCCATCGAGCGGAACATCGATCACGCTAATCCGGCCTTGATTTCGCAAAGCCATCTTCCTCTCGTCCATTATCTTTCTGAATCCAAGAATCTAGCGATAGCCTGCCACCCCACTCGCGTAAGTGTCGGCACAAGATACAAGCAGTTATCGTGCCGTCCACAACCCCAGCGGCAAGGCGTGGCCGTTAATCAACAAGTTAGGGGTCCCTGTTTCGCGACAAAGTCCAACCGACATTCACCGGGTGTAAAATTTTCCGACGCCAGATCGACTAGCTGATGGACTGCCCACTGGGCAGAACTTGAGGTTCGAGCCGGCCGGCGGCCGCATGCTGACCTTCATTCAGCAGTACGTCGCCAGGCAATGCACCGAGTAGTAGGCGTCGTGGGCTTTGCCTCTTGCGGTCCTGGTCTCGCCCGGTAGAAACCGGCCGCCCCTTGCGGCGGAACGCCCGCCCGAAGAAGCTCCCCAGGTCTAAACCTCCCGGCCGGGAATGACGCTACCCTCCGGACGGACGCAGGTGCGGCCGGCGTCGAGGGGCTGGTCTTGGGACCGCGCGCGGCGCTGCCTGGCCGTTGGACACGGGGCCTATGCCGTGTCTCATAGCGTCGACGGCAGCGGGACCCGGCTGTGGGTGCCCGCACGTCCGCCACGGGGGGCCACGGATGGCGTAGAGCAATAAGTGGAGCTGAGCGATGTGACCGTAGTCAGCGGGCCCTAGGCTCCATGCCAGGGTCCAACACATCCCGAGGCCGGCCGACGGCTCGGCCTCCATCAACAGGGAGATTGCAGACATGACCACGACGACCAAAAAGGCCACCACCAGGAAGCCTGCGGCGAAGACGACGGCCGCGCCGGGGAAGACGGCTGCGCGGCGCAAGGCCGTGCCGCCCGAGGACCGGCTGGAGATGATCTCGGTCGCGGCGTATCTCCGTGCCGAAAGCCGCGGCTTCGCGGGCGGCGATCCGGTCGCGGACTGGCATGCGGCCGAAGCCGAGGTGGAAGCCCGGCTGGGCGGATAGGCGCGGCGCCGCGGCGGGGGCCCGCCTCCGGGAGCGGCTTTATCCCCGGCCACGCCTTGCCCGATCCCGCCGCCTGGCGGGATCGGGCGTGACAGAGAGCCGTTCAGCCGCCGGCGACCGGGGACCGCTCCCGCGTCGCTACGTCCTGACGCCTTCTCCCGAGGGCAGGCCAACCCCGAGAACATCCCCTGGCCGATACCCTCGTGGGCTGGAGTGGCGCCGCCGATTGCACGCGGGATGCGGAGCACGGAATCCGTCCGGTGGACGGCCAAGACGCGGGAGGATAAGGGAGCCGGTATGAACCACATGCTCTACATCGTCTGGAACGAAGAGAACGAGCTGGGGCTCCCCATCATCGACGAGCAGCATCGCGGCATCGTCGCCACCATCAACTCGTTCCACTACTTCATCCAGCAGGGGCGCGGGCTCGATGCGCTGCGGCCCACGTTGAGCATCCTGGAGCAGTACACGCGCATCCACTTCAAGACGGAGGAAGCCCTGATGGAGCAGGCGGGCTTTCCCGGCTTCGCCGACCACGTGGCGCAGCACGAGGCGCTGATGCGGCGAACCGTGGCGATCGCACGGGAGGCGACTTCCAACCAAGAGCCCGAGATCGCGCTGGCCTTCCTGAAGGACTGGTGGCTGGGGCATATCAACAAGGAGGACAGGCAGTACGTGCCCCATGTCCGGAAGAGTCTGAAGCTGTAGTCCGCGACCTCGCGCGGGCGCCTGCCCCAATCCCATCTCGTGGAAGACGGTTTCTCGGGAAACGGCGAAGGCCGTCACGTCCTGCGCGCCGGCCCGATTGCGCGGCCCCGGGACGCTGGCTAAGGTTCCGTGCGGGAGTACGGAGTCCGCGTGCCGGGCGTGCGGCACGCGGGGAGCATGGTGGGCTTTGCTGCACAGGGGGCATGGAATGGCTGTATCGGGTGCGATGGTGTGGCTGCTGGGCCGGGTGAACGCGGCCCGGGTGACGCGGGAGGAGCTGCGGGCGGCCGGCGGGGCGCTGCGGGATTCGGCGGCGGCGGGCCCGGAGTCGGTCGGTATGCTGCTGGCGCAAATGCATCCGGGGGAGCCGGACAAGGCCCTGGCAATTAAGCTGCGGCTGGACGCGCTGGCCAGTCTCTACGGCTCGACCGACCCCGCGCGGTGGTCCCTGCCCGTGCTGCCGGACGCCACGGCGCCGGTACCCGACGCGGTGTTCGCGGCAGCGGCCGAGGAGCCCCTGGTGCTGCTGCGCGGGCAAGTGCGGTTCGACGGGGCGGCGTTCATCCGGCGGCTGTTCGGGCCGGCGTAGGCGGACGAGGACGAAGGCGGCGCGTCCTAAGCCCGGGCCCGGGCCGGCTGCGGGGCACGTGGGACGCCGGGCGCCGGTACGGCGGAGGTCTGCCACCTGTCGCACTCGCGCAGCCAGGCGGCGAACGCGTCGGCGTCCAGGGGCCGGCTGATGCCGTAGCCCTGGCCCTGGTCGCAGCCCAAGCGCCTGAGCTCGTCGAGGGTCGCGTCGTCCTCGATGCCTTCGGCGGTGACGCTCAGGCCCAGCTCGTGGCCCAGGGCGAGGGTGGAGCGCACGATGCTGGCGTCGTCGGGCATCGAGCGCATGTGCATGACGAAGCCCCGGTCGATCTTGATCTCGTCGAAGTGCAGGCGCTTGAGGTAGGCCAGCGACGAGTAGCCCGTGCCGAAGTCGTCCAGCGAGAGCCGGAGCCCCATGTCCCGGAGCTGCGCGAGCACGGCGATGGCGTGCTCCGGCTCCTGCATCACGCTGCTCTCGGTCAGCTCCAGCGTCACGCAGCCGGCATCCACCTGGTGCCGGTCCAGCAGCCCGCGCACCGAGGCGGCGAAGTCGGGATAGTGCAGGTCGCGGGCCGAGACATTGATGCTGATGTCCAGCGGCAGCCCCGAGCGCCGCCACACCTGGACCTGGGCCAGCACGCGGTCGATGACCCACAGCGTGAGCGGCGTGATGAGGCCGGTGCGCTCGGCGAGGCCGATGAACTCGTCGGGCGGGATGAAGCCGTGCCTGGGATGCTTCCAGCGCAGCAGGGCCTCGGCCGAGGTGACGCGTCCGGCCTGGAGATCCACCTTCGGCTGGTAGTGCAGGCGGAACTGCCCGGTGCCGATGGCCTCGCTCAGCTCGGCCACCAGCGTCACGGTACGAGGATGCACCTCGTGCTCCGGGCTGAAGAGCAGGCACGTGGACGACGACTCGTAGCA
>CAYWTP010000016.1:0-28057 GCA_964461215.1 uncultured Ectothiorhodospiraceae bacterium
CAGACTAGCTGAGGAGACCGGTGCCAAGAGGTAAGCCACCATAAGTACATGTTTACCAAAACGGTCAAGTATATGTGGAGTTTGCTTGTTCGAGTTCGCTTCGCATTACTTTGAACTGCCCCAGCCCTTCGTGAACGGCGGTACAAGTCCATAAACCGTTACGGCACCCCGATGGTGGGATGCCGGTGGCGCGGGTTGCCAGCACAGAACTTGAGACGCTGGCGGCCGATCCGGTCACGAGAAACCGTGCGCCATCAACACGTCCGTGAAGTACGCGCTTGGTGTAGGGTGGATCCCAGGCACGATCTCCGTCCCCGTCGTGCCCATCCACCCGAGACGCTAGTGGCTTACGACAGCGCGCTCCCTCGGGGCCAATCTCACGATGCATCTCGCAGTACGATCTCAGACGTGTCACGCGTCCCGGGGAGCCTCTTCGTCACTCCTGGTCATCTCCCAGCCGCTCCAGAAGGTAGCGGATATCTTCGACCCGTCATGCGGTGATGCGCGGCCCCAACTTGACGGGTCTGGGGTAGCGACCCGACTTCACTCCGGCCCACCACGTCGAGCGCGACACAGGGATAATCGGCGGCGTCGGTGGATTGGCCTTCGAGTTACCGATGATCTGAGGCAGGCGGAGATAGCCGACCTTTGGCAGGTCACCGTAGCTCATCTGCTGTTGGTGTTCAGGCATCGCAAGAAACGTCCCGGCCTCGTGACATTGAATACGGCCCTCAAGAAGATCCGCAGCCAGCATGAAAATGCCGGCGGACCACGGGAACACACGGGAACAAGAGAGGAGTTCCCCGGAATGGTCCGCGCCGGGCGAAGTCGCCTGGCAGCTACGCCGCGAAAGGCCACCGAGCCCGGTGGATCAGTTCAATCCGACCGAGTCCAGATCAAGGTTACACAATCCAAGAGTCGTTTCACGTTGTTGTTTTATCATTATTTTTCAACATGCACTGCGCCGATCTGACGCGCACCCACCCATCCTTGTCCGCACTGAGGCGGCCGGAAGTGCACTGGGGCGTCCAGACGCGCACGGAAGCGTATGCGGTCACAACGCCCGCCGCGTGTTGCTAGCCGCCTCACACTGGCGATCCGAAACCATTAGGTCGGAGGCTGAGGGCCGATTTATGGCAGCCGTGCCGACGGGGTGCGGTGGGAAGGCCTAGGCTGTGGGCACCGCCCCGAACAACATCACGCGAAAGGTCCCCTGCCACGCATGATACCGAGGTGCCTCAGCATTGGAGTCACTCAACGCGAAGGCTAATAGAAGCAGGCCACGAGGGAGTTTCAATGCCCACGGCCTCCTGTGTCGCTGCAGTGGCAGCGATCGGCACGCGATGAAGGCCAAGTCGCCGACGGCAGCGCCAGCATCGGCTTTCGCTCGCTCACCAGTGGAGAACCAGGGGGTCAGGCAGCGAACGGCAAGCGGGGGCAACTCTGGGGGCAACTAGAATCAATCGCCTCACTGTTTATTTTACTCTTCGACATGTTACGTACATCCCGTGGTTCCTGCCCAGCACCACTACCTCCCGCCAAAGACATCCAATATCGGCCAATAAGAGCGCCTGTCCCTGGGGACGTATCCCCGTGTGCCGCTCAAGGAGGCCCGGGAAGCCCGGGACGCCGCCCGCAAGCTGCTGAGTCAGGGCACCGATCCTTCCCTGGACCGCAAAGCGGAGAGGGCCGCAGCCATACAGCGCAGTGCCAACAGCTTCGAAGCTCTCGCTCGGGAGTGACTGGAGGTTCCGAAGGAACGCTCCGGCGCGGTGTCCGTGGGCCGCCGAGCTCAGGCGACGCGAGCCGGTACCGGGAATACGAAAGGCTGAACCCCTGGGCAATGCGCGACTCAATACGGGAAACGTTCCGCTGGACCGGCTTCAAAAAAGTACGGCGCGGTCTTTCAAACGCGCCGTAGATTGCTACTGCTGCTGAAGTCTGACTATTCGCTGCTGAGCAGCACTGTGACTCGGCTATCGCGCCTCAGCTGTGGATCACCGAAACTACCAACCTGGATCTTGTATGCCGGTATGCCTGCATCGACCAGGGCGTCGCGAACGTTGCCGACGCGATTTGCGTTAGCGCCGTCGATCCCGAGCCGGTAGGACGGATTCTGGCCCATGTAACTCGCGATTTCCCGAGCCTTGCCCCTGTCGGGGTAACCGATGGCATCACTATTGGAGTTGAACGTGTAGTCCCTATATGGACTCCAGCTGCCATTCTCGGCCAACGGTCCCTGGGTGCCGGTCTGACCCATCGCGCCTTGGGAGCCGGCAGCGCCGGTGTAGCCCTGTGCGCCGCTGATGCCAGCTAGCTGTGCATTGCCCGTGGCGCCCGTGTATCCGGTCGCACCTTGTGCACCGGTTGCGCCGGTGGGGCCAGCCGGACCTGTCGGGCCGACCGTGGTCGGGCCAGTTGCGCCCATGTTACCAGCCACTCCCTGCGAGCCGGCGGGACCGGTAGGGCCCCTCGGGCCGGCCGGGCCTGCCATGCTTTCGCCTTGCGCACCCGTGTAACCGGTGGCGCCTTGAACACCGCTGGCACCGGTAGGACCTGCCGCGCCGGTGCGACCGACCACCATACCTCCCGTGTTACCCGTTGCACCGACTGGGCCTTGTGCGCCCTGGGGACCGGCATAACCGGTAGGACCAGTTGGGCCTACCAGCGCTGCGCCGGTTGCGCCTGTATCTCCAGTTTCACCGCGCTGGCCAGTGGCGCCGACAGGGCCAGCAGGGCCAGCAGGGCCGGTCCAGCTAACAGGCTCCGGCTCATTTGCTGTCGTGGCGCAACCGACCGCGAAGGTCGCGATGATCGCGAGCAGCAGCGGGCGCAGCATAGACTTCCTAATGTGTATTGAATTTTTCATGTGCGTGCCTCTCTGAACATACGCTTACAACACTACGCAACAACCTCACGTTTGCTTAGAATTCGTTTGTGCGTGGAACGATTCTCACTGGCAATCTACCCCGTCGACCCGTCACTCACCGTACGCTGCCGTACATTGCGCGGCATTTAGGCTCAATTATTGGAAACACCGGCCGCCGCCGACACCAGCTCTTGTGCGTGCAGGACCGTCACGTATCGATGGCCGCAAAACTCCAGCCGAGTGCGGCTCGGCGTCGCCGGATATGTCCGCTCGGCAGCAGCCCAGGACGTTGGCGTCTCTATCAATATTGGACAGCCGGGTTTCTTCCGCGGCTGAAGGGCAGTGACCACCTGCTCCCCTAGAATGTGCCCCGGAACTGATTTGTTTCCCGTGCCGGAGGCCTAAACCATCACCTTGGGTGATCTGCTTGAGCGCTACCGTGAGGTCACTCCCTTAAAGAACGGTGGCGCCCCCCGAGACTGCCCGCATTCGGGCGCTGTTCCGGCATACACCGCCCAGCGGTTCGTCGCCAGCATCCGTGAAGAAGACATCGCCCGCTACCGCGATGAGCGGCTCAAGAAGCCCCCCCTTGCAATGCGCTCCAATTACTGTCGAGTCAGCATTCGCCGCCCTGTTAGCCTTGACTCATAGGTTAGCTCTTAAGCCAAGTACGCGGTGTCCATGTGAGGTTTGCAGGACCGTTAGCAGCAGGGATGCTGCGATCGAGCCCACAGGGAGGTGTTTACGGCGTGTCCTGCGGACCTCACATGGACGCCACGGCCTAAAGATCCTGCGTATGAGCCTTGACTCTTGCCTGGCTCCGGGATTTGGCCCTGTTCGCTGCCTGCTCTCGGCCCAATACGGTGGCTCTAGCTCGCTCTGGCCGTCTCATCATCCAACGAACCGCCTGTACGTCACGTCATGCGATCCCGATCACGAAGGCGAGCTGGCGATTCAAGGCGACCGACTCCTGGTCCGGCAGGCGACCGATGACCGGCCCCACCTTTCCGGTGCGGGCGGTGAACAGCTTGTCCACCATGACCTGGGAGGGCTGGCGTAGCCCGTTCTGCTCGGTGGGCTCGAGCCGCAGCCGCAGAAGGGGGGCATCGCGCAGGGTGCTGGTCACCAGAGCCGGGATGACGCTGCCCGGCTTGGCCTCGTTGATGACGTCGGACTGGATGACCACCGCTGGCCGTGCTTTGCCGAAGTCTCCGGGGGCGGCGACGGTGACGATGTCCCCCCGCCTCACTCCCAGCCCCGGGTATCCTGCGCGGTGTCGATGAAGTCCAGGGCCTCGTCTTCCTCGGACTGGTTGCGCACCACGGCCACTTGCCGCCGCACCTCCTTGGCGAAGCCTGGCTGGGTAACGTCCGGCACCCACACCTGCACGGGACGCAGTCCCATGGCGCGCAGCCGGCCCCTATAGGCCGCGGTCCGCTCTCGCTCACTCTAATGAAATGGACCTCAGGCTCGTAAAGAATCCACCAGCCGCCCGGACCACCCCTGCCCCGCCCATAAGAGCTTTCGATATCTGCATTGAGGCGCGCGCCGGCCAGCGCATGGGGCCACGCCGGCCGCGGCTGAGGGTGTAGCCGCCTGCCCATCGATGATCTCGCCTGTGAGGCTCTCGGGCACGCTCAGAAGCTCATCGTACAGACTCATCTACTGTGCCGGCTGCGTCACTCTCCTCTCCCCGACCTGTTCTTTGTACCAAGGCGCAAACGTGCGGCTTCTCTTTGGTCAACGGATCATGGATGCGCGTGCGCGTTCGTCTCGACATACCACATGGTCAGGTGTTCGGAGAGTGCCGGCACGGCGCCATCGGATGACGAGAACCACCAAGCTGGAGCCAAGCAGGACGACCGGTGTCGGTACCGGAATGGGTGCGGCACTGGCATCGACGGTGACTTCATACCATGCGGCGCCAGGCGGCGCCTCGTCGTCGAAGGTGATGACTAGGGTGTAGTCGTTGCCAGCCGATGGCTGTTGGCTGATATAGACGCTGCCGCTGCCCGCTTGACCGATACTCATCCCGACGCTCTGGTCTTGCGCCGCAAGTGGCCATATGAGGCCGGTGAACACATCCGACCACTGCGGCTCGTTGAAGGGAAGAGACCACGCGGGATACCAGTCGACTGTGCCCATATCGGCGCTCGTCAGCTGCGTCGGATCATCGTGTACCGTACCGGTCAAATCCTCTTCACCCTTACCGGGAACGTCCCACATCAAGTGATTCCATTGCACCGTATTGCCCTTGATGTGGAGCTCCGAGATCCCGTCGATGAATGCGCCGAATGTGTACGTATAGGCCATCGCTGGTGCCGCTGGGAGCAGGCTTAAGAGCGCTGCCAGGGCGATGCCGGGCGTATGGTGGCGGAATAACGAGGCGATGTTCATGTGAGTCTCCTGGTTATATAGTGACTCAGCAATTTCCACACCAGATATATGGGAACTCACGGTAAATAAGCATAATCAATGGGTTACCACATGCCCTCTGCGTTTCGAAACGACGAGATGAGATCCGGGCGGAAAGTTTTCCGACAGCTATCCGCAGCCGGAACCAGTGGTTTCCCGGGCTCGGGACCCCACCCAATGGCGTAAGATGTTAAATTTTCATGAAGTTGTCCCGCCGTCGCCCCGCGGCAGAATGTGTAAGAAATTCCGACAACTGGCCCGTGAGCTTTACCACCGAATTGATCGCCCTAACCGGCTCCGGCGCGCCCGCAGCGCGGAGGGAATGTCGATGCAGGTCATGGCGGATGTGCCGTCAAGCCAGGAAGAGCCAGGAGAGCAGCTCACCGGCAGGGATCCGCCTAGCTCTGCGGCTGAACAGCGGCGATTGAAACATCTCGATGATCCTCACCCCCTGCCGACTGCCCCATGCATGATGTGGGTTGCGGACGCCGCTGGTGGGACCAGTCCGGCTGAGCACAGGCCTACTCGCCGTCCAGGTAGCATCGGGCTAGACTGAGGACAAGACTACACGCTGAAGGTTAAGAAGACCCTCTACGCACGCTCCGGCGTGCGGGAATACTGGATCATCGACCCAGATGCCCGCACGCTGGAGATCCACCAGCGGTTGGAGAACGGCTACGGCCCGGCCCAGAAGCATGGTGAGCACGACAGTGTTACGTCTGCGCTGCTCCCGGGACTCACGATCAGCCTCGCCGACGTGTTCGCCGCCTGACTGCTTCAATCGCCAGGCTTCATCTGTCGCCACGGGCCGGCGCGGCCACGGTCCGAGATCGCCCCGGCTCGAGCGCCAGTGTCCGCAATTCCTACTCGAAGGACATCAGAACCGCTTCCGCACCGCCGTCACCGTGATAAACCGTGAAACTGTGTTGGCGCAGGTCGGCCTTCAAGGTCACGGTGGCTTCCGGGTGCCGCCAGGAAATGTGTAGCTGGTGAGGTTCGGTCTCGAAGATCTTCATCTCACCGTCGAAAGCCGGCGAGAGGTTGCGCAGCCTGATGAGGGCGAGCTGATCCTGCACGATGGGAAGCCCGAGCGCCGCCTCGACGTCGTCCGGAGCGAGGGTGGTGCGGTTGATCTCCTTGTGTCCCGCGACGCCGCCTCTGTCTGCCGCCTCGTAGTCGTTCTTGCCGGCGAAGAGGTCCAGGTACCATACCTGCGGGATACCGGGCATGAACATCTGAATGGCACGGGCCAGGCGCAGCTTGCGCTCGTCCTCCCCGAGGGCGCTGAAGAAGGTCGCGTTGACCTGGTAGTAAGCGATCTGCTTGCCGTCGTGGCCGAACAGGTTCTTGACCCTGCCGCCTCTGCTGGCGATCCGCGCCATAGTCGCTTCGATCTGCTCATCGCGCAGCAGGCCCGGCCTGTAGAAGCCGTCGACCTGCTTGCCTCTGAGGTCGAGCACGGGAATCCCGTCGTGGCAGCCGAGCATGTTGATGGTCTGGAAGCCCTTGGCTGCGATCTCCGTAATCCAGCGCAGCAAGCCCTCGTTGGCGCCGCGGTCCAGGGCATCGATCACCAGACCGGGAAAGAAGAAATCGTAGATCGGATAGCCTTTCTCGGCGACTTCCTCGTACAGGCCGCTGCCGTATTCGGCATGGACCTCGGGAAAGATGACTAGGTCATACTTCTTCGCGATGCCTCTCAACCTCTCCAGATACTCCCAGGTACCGGGCCGGTTGAAGAAGTTGGCCTGGCCAGGCTCCTTGTGCAGGTACGCGAAGGCGTCGAGGCGCACGATCCTGGCGCCGTAGGCGCAGAGCTTTCTCAGGGTCTCGTCATAGAACTCCCACACCAGCTCGGAACGCGCATTCAAGTCCATCTGGCCGAGGTATTCACGCTTGTGACAGACGATGGCAAGCACTTGATCCCTATATTGGGAAAGGTCCCCCAGATCCAGCTTCTCCAGATCGGCCTTGGAAAGGATGGCCCTGTGGACGGCGGCCGCGATGGCCGTCGCCTCTTCCGATTGGATCCCTTCGATGCCCACGAAGTCGTGGGGCGCAATTTCGACGAACTTCACCTCCTGATAGAAGGTGTTCCAGTAGAGCTTGCGTGAGCCGTCCGGAAAGCACACCCTCAGGATCGGTAGGTCGGGCTTTCTCATGAAGAGCTTCTCCAGATGCTCTTCGTTCGGGATGACGTTGCCGTCCGGGCCCATGGTGCCATGCTCGAGCCAGAACGCGTTCCAGTCCAGAAAGAAGTCCTTGTAGGGCGAAGCATCCCCGCGCAGCAGCAGGTCCTGAAATTGCGGGGAGCGCACGGACAGGTGATTGAGCACCAGGTCGAGCTTGAAGCTGATGCCGAGATTATTCAGCTCGTCCAGATCCTGAGGGCTCACGAGCTCTTCGTTGATGTTGTAATCGATGATGGAGAAGCCGCGGTCCAGGTCGCTGTTGAAAAAGGTAGGAAGGATGTAGAAGAGTGAGAAGGCGTCCTTGAGCTCGGGCTTCTTCAGCAGGTCCACTGTGTCCCGCAGCCTTCGCCCGATGCTGTCCGGGTACGCGTTCAGCATTACCCCTTTAGGCAGGGCCTGCTTGATAGAGGAGAAAGTATTATTCATGACAAGGCCTTCTTATTGTTGATTGACTACCCTCCGAGCCCGCTCGTTTCGGCCCTGGATAAGCGAAACCCGCTGTGGATATGGCTATGAGACGGATTTGCATGCATGCTTGGCGCCGTCGCAACGGCAAAGTTTGATATATTGCGTATTTCGGAACGACCCTGTCAAATCTTGAGGGCAAAGGATATTCGCGGCACGATAAGAGCTAATCCGGAATGACCTCCACCCTCACTTGGCTCGATTACTCGGAGCACGAGCGCCGTAAGGCGATGGACGTCATCGACCTCGTAATCCTGGACGAGTTCGGCCAGCCGCGTCGGGAGGATTTGGTCGAATATCTGCTGTCTCGGCTCACGCCCGATGAGGTGCAGCAACTGGCCGGTCGCCTCAGCATCGACCTGGCACCTGATCTGAGTCTACTCGTCGGTGAGTACCGCTTCGACACGGGCACAAACATCGCGACGGACCTCAAAGGGCGGCTTGCGTATCTTGCCAGGCCGGGGGAGACGCTGGATCGCTACGTGTTCATCGAGGCGAATAGCTGAGAACCCTGCGGGCTCGCGCGGCGGTCCCCGATTCCGCTACGCTGCATCGGGCTACATCGTTAGAGCCGTTCGCGAGCAAGCTCGCTCCTACGCTAGCTCCTTTCGATGTCGCGGTTCGACCCCGTTACCGCTTAAAACCATTACCTCGGAACCCGCTTCAACTCAACACTCAAGCATTCGCTACTCTTCAAGCCTCTCCACATCCACCGCCACATCCAGCGTGTGGTCGCCGCCGCCGTAGAGGACGCCCTTGAGGGGCGTCACGTCGGCGTAGTCACGACCCCAGGCGGTGGTGATGTGCTGATCCAGGGGGATCTGGTTGTTGGTGGGGTCGAAGTCCATCCAGCCCAGGTCCGGCACGTAGACGCTGAACCAGGCGTGCGAGGCGTCCGCGCCCACGAGCTTCTCGCGACCCGGCGGTGGAATCGTCTCCAGGTAGCCACTGACGTAGCGGGCCGCCAGGCCGTGGGAGCGCAGGCAGCCGATGGCCAGATGGGCGAAGTCCTGACACACGCCCCGGCGGTGCTCCAGCACCTCGGCCAGCGGCGTGGCCAGCGTGGTGAAGCCGGGGTCGTACTTGAAATCATGGTGGATCCGCTGCATCAGATCCTCCACCGCATGCAGCAGCGGGAAGCCGGGGGCGAAGGATGGAGCGGCATAGACGGCGAGGTCGGTACTCGGGGTCACGAAGGGCGACTCCAGCACGTAGGCCCGGGCGTCAATGCTCTCGGCCGCGGTGTCCGCGGCCAGGCGCTGGCGCGCCTCATCACAGGTCACCCCATGGGCGGTGGAGGGCGGCTCGGGCGGGGGGGTCACAGCCACCTCGCTCACGGCCTTGACCGTGAGCTCATCGTGTGCGCGTTGAATCATGAAATAGGTGGCGCGGTTGCCGAAGAAGTCCTCCCACTCCCGCTTCGCTGCCGGCCATGGATCCACCGAGATCTTGCTGTAGGCGCATTTCTGGCGGCCAAAGGAGCGGGGCATCAGATGCGCCACGTTGTAGCACAAGGAGACCGGCTGACTGTAGGCGTAGCGGGTCTCGTGGGTGATCCGGTAGATCATGGACCCACCCCCGGACGCAGCCGCACGAGCTGATGGGGCATCTCCACGTGCCGGAAGTAGTGGGCGGTGATGGCATCGGACACGGCCGGAGTAAGACTCTGGACGCGGCTGAGCAGGCCGTCCAACTGCTTGCGCAGGTGGTCCTCCGGCACCGCCAGGGCCTCTGCATCCGTCATCCGCAGCTCGGTGAGGGCCCGCAGGGCCAATCGCTCCTCCGGCGTGCGGTACGACCGGACCTGGTCCCTGGGCAGGTGGGCGACGTGCTCCTCCAGAAGGGTGAGCTGGTAGGCCACCGCCCGCGGATTGGCCTCGTCGTAGAGAAGGAGATCCAGCAGGGCCGCCACCTGCATGCCGGTGCTGTAGGCACGCCGGTAGGTGATGAGACTCTCGCTCGTGCGCAGCACCGACTCAATGAGCACGGCCTCCTCCGAATCCGTGCCGACGGGCACCAGGGTCGCACGCAGCAGACCGGCCGTGTGCATCGCCCGCTCCAGCCTGCGGCCAATCTCCAGGAAGCGCCAGCCGTGACTGTGGGTCATGCTCTCCAGCGTCAGGCCGGTAAATCCGGTCAGCGCCGTCACCATGGCATCGAGCTCATCCAGCGCATCGCTGAGCTGCGCCGGGGCACGATAGCGTAGCGCCTCGACCTCCTCATCCAGATCGTTGACCACGCGCCAGGTATCCACCGAGAGCTGATCGCGCACCGAGCGGGCGGCCTGCAGGAAGGACTGCAGCACCTGCAGCAGCCCTCCCGGATGCTCGCTGCCGGCGATGATGGCCAGCAGCTCCTGGTCGGGGGCGGACAGGCGGGCTTCGGCACCCTCACCGACGAATCCCGGATAGGCTCCGCTCTGGTGAGTCACGGCCCGCAGCAGCTGACGCAGGCAGTACACCTCTTCGCGGATCCCGCTGACGCCGAACTGCTCGGTACGGTGATTCACGATGACCCGCAGCAGGCGCACCAGCGCTTCGGCCCGCTCGGCGTAGCGGCCGATCCAGAACAGGTTGTCGACCACGCTGCTGGGTACTTCGCCTCCCCGGCGACCCGCGGCCTGCGGGGTCCCCGCACGCACGATCAAGGACTCCTGCTTCTCGGGCTCGGAGGCGATGACCCAGGTATCCTTGCCCAGTCCACCCTGCTGGTTGCTGACCACCATGTTCCCGGAGACGGGAGCGGCTCGGCTCAGTCCGCCCGGCATTACCACGTAGCCGTCCTCGCGCGCCACCAGGAAGCTGCGCAGCACCGTGTGGCGGGCCTCCAGGCGCCGGCGGACGAGCACCGGAGCGGTGGAAATCGACACATGCTCCTGGCCCACAAAGTTGTAAGGGTGGGCCCGTATGGCCTCGCGCAGCTTCTCGCGCGCCGGCGGATCCAGCTCGGCCCCGAAGATGCGCTTGAACTCCTGCGTGGGCCGCACCGGCTTGATCACCAGCTTGTCCAGATTGGCCAGCACGTGCTCGCGCTCGACGGGCGTGCCGCACCACCAGGTCGCGACGTTGGGGATCTGCAGATCCTCGCCCAGCAGGTGCCGGCACAGAGCAGGCATGTAGGCCATGAGTGCCGGATTTTCCAGGATACCGCTGCCCAGGGGATTCGCCACGGTCACACGCCGGGCGCGGGCGGCCTGAGCCAGACCCGGAACGCCGAGGAAGGAGTCCTCCCGCAGCTCCAGTGGATCGCAGTACTCATCGTCCACCCGGCGCAGGATAACGTCCACCCGCTGCAGGCCGTCCAGGGTCCGCAGCCACACCATGTCTTCGCGCACCACCAGATCGTTGCCCTGGACCAGCGAGTAGCCCAGGTAATTGGCCATGTAAGCGTGTTCGAAGTAGGTCTCGTTGCGCGGTCCGGGGGTCATCACCACCACCCGCGGCGAGTCGGTTTCCCGCGGCGCCATCGCGGCCAGGGTGGAGCGCATGGTACGGAAGAACAGCGCCAGGCGATGTACGTGGGAGTCCCGGAACACGCTGGGCAGGACCCGCGAGAGGACGATGCGGTTCTCCAGCGCGTATCCCGCTCCCGAAGGCACCTGGCCCCGATCGCCGATGACCCAGGTCTTGCCATCGGGGGCGCGCGCCAGGTCCGCCGCGTACAAGGGCAGGTAATGCTGATCGGGCATGGTGATGCCCACGCAAGGACGCTGGAACCCGGGGTGCGACATCACCAGCTCCGGCGGCAGCACCCCTTTGCTGATGACGCTGCCGGCGCCGTAGAGGTCGGCCAGCAGCAGGTTCAGGACTTCCGCGCGCTGGATCAGGCCACGCTCAATCCGGCTCCACTCCTCGCTGCGGATCAGCAAAGGCACCAGATCCAGCTCCCAGGGCCGGGACACACCCTGGGGATCGCCGTAGACGTTATAGGTGACGCCGTTGTCCCGGATCAGGCGGCGTGCCTCCTGACGGCGGCGCTCCAGCTCCGGCAGCCCCATCGTCTCGAAGGAATCGACCAGGTACTGCCAGTGCGCGCGCAGCCGGCCCGGCTGTCCGCACATTTCATCGTAGATGCCGGCGATGGGCCGGTATTCGCTGCACAGCCCCGGTGTCTCGGGGGCCCGTACGGCGGAGCTTGCTTCGACCATCGACCGGCCTTCGTCCACGGAGTGAAAGGGCCAGCTAATTTAAGCACCCCCCGGACGCAGACTCAACACGCGTCACGGTAGCGCAGGTCCAGGGTATAAGGATGCTCCGGGCTGGTGTCCTCGGGTGGCGCGTCCATCGCGCCCGGGGTATGGCCATAGGGCCAGAAGCGCGCAAAGCGCCGGGCCTCCGCCTCGTAGGCGTTCACCGGGAAGTCATCGGGATTTCGCCCGCCGGGATGCGACACGTGATAGGTACAGCCGCCGATGGAGGTACGGTTCCAGGTATCCACGATATCCAACACCACCGGTGCCTGGGAGGCGATGGTGGGGTGCAGACCCGATGGCGGCTGCCAGGCCTTGAACCGCACCCCCGCTACGGCCTCCCCCCGTACGCCGGTAGGACGCAGGGGCACGCGGCGGCCGTTACAGGCCACCACGTGGCGAGCGTCGGTGATACCCCGAACCTTGACCTGAAGCCGCTCCACGGAGGAGTCCACGTAGCGAGCCGTACCCTGGGACGTGACCTCCTCGCCCAGCACGTGCCAGGGCTCCACGGCCTGGCGCAGCTCCAGCTCCAGTCCCTGGGCCTGGATGGTGCCGTAATGCGGAAAGCGGAACTCCAGAAACGGCGCGAACCATTCGCGCTCCAAGGCATAGCCCGCTCGCTGCAGGTCGCACACCACGTCCTTGAAATCCTCCCACACGTAGTGTGGCAGCATGAAGCGGTCGTGCAGCTCGGTGCCCCAACGCACTGGCGGCCGCCCATAGGGCGTCTTCCAGAACCAGGCGATCAGCGAGCGCAGCAGCAGCATCTGCACGGTGCTCATGCGCGCGTGGGGCGGCATCTCGAAGGCCCGCATCTCCACCAGACCCAGCCGGCCGGCGGGTCCGGCCGGCGCGTACAGCTTGTCGATGCAGAACTCGGCCCGGTGGGTGTTCCCGGTCACGTCCACGAGCAGATTGCGCAGCAGCCTGTCCACCAGCCAGGGCGCCGGCGTCTCCCCCTGAGGTATCTGCTGGAATGCGATCTCCAGCTCGTAGAGGTTGTCGTCACGGGCCTCGTCCACCCGAGGAGCCTGACTGGTGGGACCCACGAACAGCCCGGAGAACAGATAGGAAAGGCTGGGATGGTGCTGCCAGTAGGTCACCAGGCTCTGGAGGAGATCGGGCCGGCGCAGCATGGGGCTGTCGGCCGGCCGAGGCCCGCCGAGGGTGACGTGGTTGCCCCCTCCGGTGCCGGTGTGGCGCCCGTCCAGCATGAATTTCTCGGTGCCCAGACGCGATAAATGGGCCTCTTCGTAGAGGATCTCCGTTACCGCCGCCAGCTCGTTCCAGGTGTGGGACGGGTGTACGTTGACTTCGATGACCCCCGGGTCCGGCGTGACCGACAGGCGCAGCAGCCTGGGATCGTGTGGGGGCTGGTAACCTTCCATCACCACCGGCATGTCCAGCTCCGCGGCGGTGGCCTCGATGCTGGCCACCAGATCCAGATAGTGCTCCAGGTGAGTCAGCGGTGGCAGGAAAACATACAAGCGTCCGTCGCGCGGCTCCACGCACAGGGCCGTACGCACCGGGCCGCGGGACGCGGCACCCTCCTCCTCCTCGGCGACCTCGGCCGCACTTCCTTTAGGGTTCGGGGCGGGCCCAGCCGTGGTGCTGTAACGCCTGGCCACCTCGCCATGCACGTCCCCCAGAGGTGCACGGGGCTCGAAGGTGCAGCGCTCGGGCTCCGTCTCGCGTGCCTCCTCTTCGACCCAGGGCAGGGATTCGATTGGCAGGCGGTAACCCATGGGGGAATCCCCCGGGACCAGGTACATATGGCCGTGTCGGAACTGCCAGCGGCTGCTGCGCCAGCCGGCGTGGCCAGGCATCAGGTCATCCCAGCCCAACGGCAGGGCATAGCCGACCACCTGTTCCAGACCTCGCTCGAAGATCCGCGCCAGGCGCTTGCGGTCCATGGGATTCTTCAGATGATTGCTGATGGGTCCTACGTTGGCCGGCAGCCGGCCTTCCCGCCACAGGTAGTAGAACACGTCCTCGTAGCCCGCCATGGACAGGCGCGGGTCCACCTTCAGGCGCCGTGCCAGGGCACGAACGAAACGCCCGGCCTCGGGCGCGCCGTAGCCGTATTCCCGGCCCTCGTCGGCGAACAGAGCCGGTTCACGCCACACCGGCCGGCCGTCGGTTCGCCAGAAGCAGGACAGTGCCCAGCGCGGAAGGGGTTCGCCCGGATACCACTTGCCCTGGTCATAGTGCAGGGCGCCACCCGAGGCAAAGCGGGCCTTCAGCCGCCGGAGCAGATCGCCGGCCAGGCGGCGTTTGTCGGGGCCCAGGGCGGCGATGGTCCATTGCGGGCTGTCCATGTCGTCCACCGAGACGAAGGTGGGCTCGCCGCCCATGGTCAGGCGCACGTCGTGCTCGCTCAGATCCCGGTCCACCGCCTGCCCGAGGTCCATGATGGCCTGCCACTGCCCGTCGCTGTATGGCTTGGTGACGCGGGGATCCTCATGGATGCGCCGGACCTCGTTGTGGAAGTAGAACTGCACCTCGCACTTGTCCGTCGCTCCGGTGACAGGCGCGGCACTCACCGGGTCCGGGGTACAGGCCAGGGGTATGTGCCCTTCTCCGGCAAACAAGCCTGAGGTGGGATCCAGTCCGATCCAGCCGGCACCGGGTACGTACACCTCGGCCCAAGCGTGTAGATCGGTGAAGTCCTTCTCCGGGCCCGAAGGACCGTCCAGAGACTTGACGTCGGGCGTGAGCTGTATCAGATAGCCAGAGACGAAGCGTGCCGCCAGGCCGAGATGGCGCAGGACCTGCACCAGAAGCCAGCCGGTATCCCGGCAGGACCCTACGGCCTTGGACAGGGTCTCCTCGCAGCTCTGGATCCCGGCCTCCATGCGGATGGTGTAGCCGATGTCCTCCTGCAGCCGGCGGTTGATCTCCACGAGGAAATCCACGATGCGCTGCCGTCCCCGGTCCACCCCGCTCACCCACCGCATGAGCGCAGGCCCCTGCTCCCGGAGCTCCCGGTAGGGCACAAGCTCCTTGGCAATCTGCTCCGGATACTCGAAGGGGTAGTGTTCTGCGTACTCGTCCACGAAGAAGTCAAAGGGATTGACCACCGTCATCTCGGCAATCACGTCCACCTCGATGGAAAGCACCCGGGTCTTGTCCGGGAATACCAGACGCGCCAAATAATTCCCGAAAGGGTCCTGCTGCCAGTTGATGAAATGCTTCTCCGGCTTGACCTTCAATGCGTAGCCAACGATAGGGGTACGGGAGTGGGGCGCCGGGCGCAGGCGTATGGTGTGCGGCCCCAGAGCCACCGTTCGATCGTAGCGGTACTCGGTCTTGTGATTGATGGCGACCCTAATGGTCATGATAGTCTCCGGACACGGCGAAGAAGGCAGCGGACGGCGCCGGTCCACGCGGGACCGGAGACGAGCACCCTGGCAAGCTTTTAGCACAAACCGTTCCACAAGCCACGTCGCGCGTGCCGAGCGGCTCGCGCACCACCGCCCGCCCCAAGGCAGCGCGATACGGGTGCTTGCACGGAGCGGCCCCGCCTCACTATGGTGCAGGGGGGCTGGGCCGGGACACACCTATACTTCTACTTCAGCACGGTCACCCGTCTCGGTGATGCAGGAATGCGCCGCCATCAACGACGAGGACCGTGAACATCGCCCGTGGCATCCCCTGCGGGCCGCTATCACCACCGCCACAACCAGAGGAGCTGCCCCATGTTGGACGCCCGGCACAAGATTATGATTACGGACTCGTGGGCACAGATCTCCCCCCAAATCGAGCGCTTGGGAGAATTATTCTACACGCGCCTGTTCGCCATGGATCCCGAGGTCCGGGCCCTGTTCAAAGGTGACATGCGGGCGCAGGGGGAGCGCCTGGTGAGAATGCTCGACCACGCGGTGGCGGGGCTGGATCAGATGGACGCTATCCTCGACACCATCCGGGACCTCGGCCGCCGGCATGCGCGGTTCGGGGTGCGGGATAAGGATTACGACAGCTTCGGAGACGCCCTCATCTGGACCCTCCAGACTATGCTGGGCCCGGACTTCACTCCCGATATGGAGGATGCCTGGCGGGGGCTCTATGGGCTACTGTCCAACACCATGCGCGAAGCGGCGTCGGACACCGAATAGACGCACCCTGGCCGAAACGCCCAAGCCACGGGCTGGCATACAGAAGAACGCGACAAGGGTCACTTCATACAGTCTCTTTGTACTCTGGCACACGGCAGGCTGAGGCCCCACCGTAGGGCAGCGTCGCTCCCTATCCGCAGCACAACCGCCGGCCCGGCCGGCCGCCCATATCTGCAGCGACGGAACGGACCAACCAGCACGGAGAACGGCCGCTTGGACCCTCTACTGCCCCTCACGCTGCTCAGTAGCGCCGGATTCACCGCCGCGTCGGCCGTCGCTTACCGCCACTGGATTGCCCACAGGCTCCATGCCCGGTGTGGCGAGCTGTGCCACCGCATCGCCCACGAGCTGACCCGGCACCAGGAGCCGCACCTGGTCATGGAGCGGCTGTTTCGTGCGGTCCTGGAGCACACCAACGCCAGCATCGGTATACTGAGCTATCGCCTTGGCCCGGAAGAACCCCTCACCGTAGTGCAGGTAAGCGGACTGCCGGACACCGTGCTCAAACCCGGCACCCGCCTTGCAGTAGACGCATGCGGTTGGGACTGCGGCGGCCTCGGGATTTCGGGGGGGCCGGAAATCGTCGACGCGGGGCTGCGAGAGACTCTGGGCCGGCAAGCCGGTGTGACGCTGGACCGCCGGCAGAACATGCTCTGCATCCCGGTAGCGACGCGCGAGAGCGTACGCGGCTTGCTGCAGCTGGTCTCCGCTCCCCGCCGGGCCTTCACCCATCGGCACTTCAACGAGCTGGGGGGGGTCGGGATGTATCTGGATGCCGCCATCAACAACGCGCGAACGATCCACACCGGTGAGCACGAGCTTGCTGCGGTGGCCGAGCGCCAGCGACTCAGCAACGAGCTACACGACAACATGGCCCAGGTCATCAACGGCTTGAGTCTGGAGCTGCACGCCATGGTCAAGCTGGCCCAGAGATCCCGGGACGGCGCCGCCCTGCTGCAACGCTTGCGGACCACCGACAGCCACTTGGACGACGCCAAGGCCGCCATCCGCCACGCCATCTTCGAGCTGCGGCTGCCCGAGGACAAGGATCTCTGGAGCAACCTGCTGGATTTCTGCCAGCGCTTCGAGAGCTGGCACGACCTGAACGTGCACCCGGAGCTGCCGGCCACCCCCCTGCTCTTGCCCCTGAAGGGCCGGCGGGAAGTGTTGCGGGTGGTACAAGAAGCCCTGTGGAATGTGTGCAAGCACGCCAGCACCGATACCGCTCGCGTCATAGGGGAGTATACTGCCCAGACTAGTACCGTTCGCGTGACGGTCACAAGCAAGGGCCGCAGCCCGCGCAATGCGGAAATTCACCACCCTCAGGGGATTGCAACGATGCGGGATCGCGCCGTGCGCCTTGACGGTCGGCTGCTCGCCCAGGCTCTTGAAGACGGGGGCTTCAGCGTGGCCTTAGAATTCGACACTCATGGATCAACTGTATAATCCGTTGCGGCATTCGGCGCACCGGCAACATGTCGTCGGTGTGCTCACCGTGGACGACCACCCTTTGTTTCGTCAAGGGATCCGGCACCTCTTGCTGGGAGAATCAGGGATCGAGCCCAGAGGCGAGGTCAGCAGCATCGAGGAGGCCCTGGAGTGGCTCGGGAAGAATCAGGCGGAGGTGGTGCTGCTGGACCATGATCTGCCGGGTACGCGGGGAGTCGACGGGCTGCCCCGCCTGCTGGAGGCCCACAAGGACGTTCAGGTCATCGTGCTCACTGTGTGCGACGACGACGACGTGTTTCTGCGGGCGATACGCTCGGGGGCCTGCGGGTACATGCTCAAGGACGCCGCCCCCGACCGCCTGGTGGAAGCCATCAGAGCCGCCGCCGCCGGCGAGTGCCGCGTCTCCGGACGCATGGTGCGGACACTGTTTCAGCGTGTCGGCAGGAAGGACAACCCCGGCTGCCCCGATTGTCCACGCAACGGCGGGAACGGCGCGACCGGCCGCGCCGACCGCCTGGTCACCGTGCGCGAGCGCCAGATCCTCGCCCATCTGGTACAGGGCCGGAGCAACAAGGAGATCGCGCGAGAGCTGGGTCTGTCCCCCAACACCATCCGCAATCAGCTCCAACGCCTGCAGGAGCGCTTCCAGGCCCGCAACAGGGTTCAGCTTGCCCTGTTCGCCCGCGACCGCGGCTTCGACTGAGCACCTCGTCGATGCGAGTTTACAGGCCCGAGACCTGAGGCCTAGGGCGTCAGGACCCCTCTCGCCCCCTTGCGCCTCACCTCTCAAGCCGGATGTACTGGAATTATTCTGATAAGTATATTAGAATGTTCTTAAATACTTCAGACCCGGAGCGGTCCCATGTTAGACAAGCTTTTCTGGCTGCTCTCGGCCCTGTGTTACGGGCTCGCGATCTATCTGGTGGCGGTGTCACCCTGGGCACCGGGGCACGGCGTGCTGCACTGGAGCTTCTGGCTACTTGCAGCCCTGGGCACGGCCAGCGCAACGGTGGGAAACGCGCTGCGGGATCCGGGCTGGGACGACCAGCACCGTGACGACCCGGCACGCAAAGCACACACGGAACACGCGACCTGATTAGTCCGCCCCGAGGCGATCCAGGATTCGCATCAGCGACCGCGAGCGAGGGACCGGCCGGCAACGGGGTTCACACGCCATGCTCATTTGTCCAGGTGTACTGCGTGGGAGTTCATGAATTCGTCGAAGGTCTTGCGCATGTTCACTTCATAGGCGAATTTATCTGCGTGATTCGAATTGATGGTGTACTTGCTGCTGGTCTTCTTCCCGGTGGCGCAGTCGACGACACTGTAGACGATTTGCGAAGCATCAAAGTCACCGCCAAGGAAACCGCTCCCGGCGATAGGCGTAAATATGCCCAGGAGCACCTTGCCGGCGTGCTGCTTCTTGCAGAAACCTTTGCTCACAGCCGCCGTCCTGCCCTCGTACTTGGCCGAGCGCGTCGTGGCGTCGTCGATGACGTAATACACGGTTACCTTGCGGCCGCCCGCCATCGCCACCACCTCGTCGGTCATCACGTGGGCCAGCTTGTCCGAGTACTGCCTGACCGTCCATGATAAGCTTCTGTCCGGCTCGGCCCTGGCCAGGATCACCACGGGCGGCAGCGGATGCACGATCGTCACCTTGTCCAGCCCGGCATTGCCGGGCAGGATCTTCCTGGCCGCCGCCAGCATCGCATCGGCTTGATCCGGATGATCCTTGCCCACGGCCTCGATACGCGAGGCCAGGGCGCCGGCAAGCGCTGGCAGGGCCTTCTCATAGCTCTTGGCGTCGAGATCCTGCACGGCTTTCAGATCCTGTCCGAGCGCACCCACCGCATCCGCCCCTTCCAGTTTGCCAATGGCAGCCCGCAGCTCGTCGCTGCGGGCCGAAGCCTGATAGGACCGGACGGCAGCCGTGAGGGCGGGATCCTCGGGCACCAGGGCCAGGCCGGCGCGGGCCAGACGGACGGCCTCCTCATAGCGCTTTGACAAGCCCTTTTCCCGCGACAGCCCCAGATAAGCGGTCGCGATCGCCTGGGGACCGGTGTTGACCAAGAACGGATCGTCGGCCGGCAGCTCACTGCGGAGCTTGGCCAGGCTCGCCTCGGCCTGGCTGACCTGGCGGCTGTTGGCCTGGGCCAGAACGGCCTCTTTGACCTCACTTATGCGCGCCAGGCGGGCTTGCTCCCGACGCTCCTGCTGCTGGGCCCTGCGCGCCTTGTCGGCCGCCTGCTTCTGGGCTGCCTCCCGCGCAGCCTCGGCATGGGCGCGTTCGGCTCTGGCCTTCTCCGCTGCCGCCTGCTCCCGGGCCTGGCGCTCTTTCGCTGCATTGTCCTTTGCCTGCTGCGCCAGCCGGGCTCGTACCAGAGCCTCGCGCTCGCTCTCCAGACTGCGGCTGCGGGGTGAGATGGCTTCGGCCTGATCCAGGAGCTTGGAGGCCGCGTCGAAGTTGTCCTGATCCCTGGCCTGTCGTGCCTGGCCCAGGTACAGTGCGGCCACGGCCTCGCGTTGCTCCAGCAGCCGGGGATCGTCCGCCGGCACGGCCGCTGCAAGGTCGTCCAGGGCCGCGCGGGTGCGCTCTTCCCAGGTCCGGTCGTCCGGGGTCGGCTTGGCCATCAGGGCCGCCAAGCGCTCGCGAGCCGCATTGATCGCCGCCTGCCGCTCGCGGTCCGGCCCCGGCTTGAAAGGCCCTTGGAAGCCGGCGGCGATCTGCTCGCGCCGGACCTCCAGATACAACGGACTCACGTAGTCGGCATACTGTGCCAGCAGCTTCCTGGCCGCGGCCGGGTCGTTCGCCGCCATGAGCTGCTGCAAGCGCTCGTCGGCCAGGGTCTCCAGGCGGCGCGAGATATCGTTCAGGACCGCCGCGCCGGGCTCGTAGGTGCTCAGCCTCCCGAAGTCGGCTTTGATCCCGTCAAAGTCCGCCAGGCTGCGTATCTCGGGCAGTGCGGCCGTCAGGCGGGCACGCACGCTGCGGGCGTCGCCCGGAGCCGGCCCGGCTCCTCCGCCCAGCTCGTCCCGCAGCGCCAGCAGCTGCGAGTCTTGCCCCGCATAGGTCAGGCCGGCCTGAACCAGGGCCACTGCTTCGTCCCGGTGTCCTGCCTTCAGCGCGGCCTCCGCCTGGGACTGGTACGCGGACAGCAGACGCGGATCATGGGTCATGGGATTGCCCGGATCGATCTGCCGGACCAGATCCAGAACGTCGGTAATGTCGGCCGCACCTTCCCGGGGCAGCAGGCGGCCCCGGCGCAAGTGCTCGTCGAAGCTGTCCTGAAGCTGGCCGAGCAGGCGGCGCTTGCGTCCCGCCAGCTCGCTCTGGAAGGACTGCAGCCGGGCCGAGTCGGGGTACCACTCGCGTGCGCTGCGCAGCAGCGCTTCGGCCGCCGGAAAGTCGTAGTGTCCCTGGCCGGAGTCCGTGCGCTCCCGCACCCGGCGTTGCACGTAGCCCAGCACCTCGGCTCTGGCCTCCTGGGTAAACCTCGCGCGCACCTTCGGGTCCAGATGCGCCAGCCCCCGCAGCATCCGGTCGCGGTCGGCATCGTCGCCGCTGGTGAACTGCGTGAGCATGGCGGTCTGCTCGCGATCCTGGTAGTGATCGTAGACCCACAGCGCGGCAAACACGACCGCCGCCACGCCGATCACGGAGACGATGGCCCAAGTGCGCCAACGACTGGACGTCTCGCCTTTGATCTCTGCCAGAAACTGCTCCACCGTGGGGGTACGGTGGGTGCGCCGGAAATCGAGCCCCCGCAGCAGGCCCTTCAACTGTCGCCGGGACAGGCCAGGAACAGGCTTCGGGGTCATGTTCTTGGCCCGTGCCGTGTTGGCCGGGGTATGGTCGAAGGGGTGCTCTCCGGTCAGCAGCTCACAGGCAACGCAGGCCAGGGCATAGATGTCATCGCGGGGATCGGAGTCCAGGCCCTCGTGCATCTCCGGGCTGGCATACGCAGGCGTTAGCGCCCCGAGGTCGGATCCGTCGAACAAGGTGGTGTCGGCCTGGCCCGGCCGCTTCACGGCGCGGGCGATACCGAAGTCCAGCACCTTGACCGCGCCGTCCTTGGTCACGAAGGCGTTGCCGGGCTTGAAGTCCGAATGCACGATGCCCTGGCCGTGAGCGTAGGCCAGGGCATTGCCCAGTCCGCAAATAATCGGGTAGGCATCCTTGAACAGCATGCCGCCCTCCCTGGCCCGAAGCTTGATGTACGCATCCAGCGGCACCCCTTCGAGCAACTCCATGGTCATGTAGACCGTGTCCTCGGTACGATCGAAGTCGTAGACCGTGGCGATGTTGGGGTGGGCCAGGCGCTGGGTTCGGCTGGATTCGCGCTGCAACGCGATGAAGGAGTCAGGGTGTTGCTGGAAGTCGCCGTTGAGCACTTTCAGCGCGACATACGGATTGCGGTCGCGCGCTTCCACCCGCACCTTGTCGCGTGCCTTATAGACGATGCCCATGCCGCCGACGCCAAGCACCTTTTCGAGCACGAAGCGGCCCTTGACCTCGACTCCGGGCTGCAGGGGACCGGTGGCATTGACCTGGGTCCGATCGTTCCAGTCGGTGCCGGTGGGGCCCGAGGCCGTGGGCAGCGAGGGCTGAGAACGCCCCCCCGTGGCGCTGCGCCGGACAGCAGGCGGGACACGGCCGCCTCGCGACCGCAGCACCGTGCCACCGTCGGCGTCGGTCTGGTCGCGGGCTGCCTTGGTCCTGCGGGTGGTGGTACGGCGCACCGTATCCACCAGGGTCACGAAGACGTCCAGCGGCACCTGCTCGGCGCGGTAGCTGCTCTCTAGCTGGGAGACGATGGCGTCCGGGTTGACGGATTCGTTCTCCACCAGACGACCGAGCAGGATAGCGAAGCCGTCCGCGGTGAGATCCCCGCTTTGGAAAGCATCTAGGTAGGCCTGGATGTCCAACGATGCGTGGCTCCTGAAGCGCTGCGCGTGCCCCGCTGCCGGGGCTCCTAGCGCGGTGGACCAAGCCGCGGCGTCATGGACGGATTCAGAGGGGAACCGGCCAGATCCGCTATGAAGCAGGTCCTTGTACGAGGCCAGAGTTTAGCGCATGGGGCCTGGACAATGGAGGTTTTTCCACCGCGGCCCCCCGAGGGAGCCCATGCCCAATCCGGCAGACATATTGGGGTTGCCTTCCCGGCACCGATGCCGCAGTCTTGAGCCCGCACCCAGGGTCCGCGGTAACGGTTTCCCAATGAGACAAGCATTCGAGCCAAGAAACGATCTGGAACAGCAGCTAGTCGCCGCTCAGCAAGGAAGCCTCGCGGGAGAGGACTTCATGCACGCACTGATGGATGCTCAGGTCTTCATGCCGGTGCTGGACAAACAGGAGATCGGGGGATTCCAGGCCTCCACCAAAGCGACACCACTGTCAGTGGATGCCGAGGATGGTACGCCTGTGCTCATCCTGTTTACCATGCCCGAACGGGCCCAGGACTTCGTAAAGAACTTCCCGGGTTACGAAGGGGGGCTGCTGGTGGAGTTCAAGTGGGTCCTGGAAAGGATGGGCACCGGCTACGGCATCGCCCTCAACCCCGGCTGGGACGTCGGCATCGATATGGAGCCGAGCATGGTCGAGCAGCTTGCACACACAGGCGTCAGGCATCAGGCTTGATGCCTTCAGGCTGTAGGCTGTAGGCGTGGGACCACACTTGGTCCCTGGGTTCCCGCACTTGGCGCACATCAGCCGCAGCCGTTTGACTCGCCGAACACGCTTTGCTCCACCAGATTCCGCTTCTGCGCCCCCAGCCCCCCGAGTCTGGCCGTGCGCGCCAATTTCGCCACTCGCGTAATCCCAGCGGATTTTCTGCTATTGTTCAGGCACAACGATAGACGGATCACTGGGGTTTGGCCGGGGGACGCATCATGAAACCGTCGCTGACGGCCGTGCGCGGGATCGGGCGCAGCACCGCGGACGTGCTCGCCGAGCACGGCATTCACAGTGTGGCCGATCTGGCGGCGGCCAAGTCCGAAGCGATCGCCGCCATCCCAGGCTTCGGACCGGCCCGTGCGGCGGAAGTGATCAAGGCGGCCTCCACGCTGCTGGCGTCCGGGCCACCGCCCTCGGCAGGGGCCGAGGGAATCGAGGCCTCGTGCACGCCGTCCCCCAAAGCCCCGGCACGGGAAGAACCCGCCGCGGATACGCAGCTTTCCGAACCGCAGCACAAGAGCAAAGCCAAGGAGAAGTCGAAGAAGGGCAAGAAGGCAAAGGACAAGAAGAAGCGCAAAGGCAAGGAGAGAGACAAGGACAAGAAGAAGGGAGAATCGAAGAAGAAGCGGAGGAAAGACCGTCGGTAGGCAGCGGGCCGAGCTGGTAAGGCGCGGCATTCCTTATCCCCGGGTCTTCGTCAATCCAGCCGCACCCGGCTTCGCCGGCGCGACAGCAATCGGCATTTGGTGAACCCCAGCAGTTGTGGGAAGATAGCCGGCGGCTTTCGGGCCTGCCACCGCCCCCGGGAAAGCCGTCCACCTCCACCCACGAAGGACTACCATGAAATCCAAGACGTTACTCAGCGCCTGTGCCGTGGCACTGGTGCTCATGGCCTGCGACAGCAGTCAGAATGCGCCCTCGGCCCAGACCGCCCAGGAGCCGGCGCCGTCTCAACCCGCCGCGGCGGCGACCTCCGATGCGACGCCGCCCGCCGCAGCGCTGCAATCGGACAAGCAGAAGTTCAGCTATACGATTGGATATCAGCTCGGTCAGAGCGTCATGCGCGACAGCCTGGACGTGGACGGCCCGGCGCTGGTCCGGGCGGTGCAGGACTCCCTGGGCGGCAAACCACCCCAGCTCAGCACCGATGAGATGAAAGCCGCCGTCATAGCCTACCGCCAGAAGCTGATTGACGAGCGCAATGCCACTGCTCAGGTCAACAAGAAGACGGGCGACGAGTTTCTCGCCGCCAACAAGACCAAGGAAGGCGTTGTCACCCTGCCGAGCGGTCTGCAGTACCGCGTCATCAAGGAAGGCAATGGCAAGACACCCGGCCCGGAGGACACAGTGGTCGTGAACTATCGCGGCACCCTCATTGACGGCACCGAGTTCGACAGCTCCTACAAGCGCGGCGAGCCCACGACCTTGCAGGTGAACAAGATCATTCCGGGCTGGAAGGAGGCCCTGCAGCTCATGAAGCAGGGCGCCAACTGGCAGCTCGTCGTTCCCCCTGACCTGGCCTACGGAGAGCGTGGTGCCGGCAATGCCATCGGTCCCAACGAAACCCTGATCTTCGACGTGGACCTGGTGGAGGTCAAATAGCAGTGATGCTGCGGCAGCCGAAGTAGGCTGCCGCGGCATCACTTTGGCCAGCCTACTGCAGGCGATACACCTTGCCCTGTTCAAGGATCGTCGTGCCGTCGGGGTGGTCGAGCTGCACCATTTCCACCGCCCGGCCGAGCAGCACCGCGCGCCCCCTCCAGCGCCTTGTCCCGTCGATGCTGAACTCAAAGACGTAGTAGCGGCGAAGCGCCAGGCGTCCGTCTCCGTTTCGGCCCATGCCCAGCCTTGCCACCGCGACCGTCTCGTCCAGAAGCTGCACGTCCATCTGCAGGCACGCATTAGCGCAGATCTGCAATGCGCGCTCCCGCGCCTTGAGACTATCGCTCCAGAACCAGGCCAGCCCCAGGGCGATCAGAATAGCAAGCAAAGCTTCCATCGGGACATGGGATCGCGAGACGGTACGTCACGAATCGCCACAGTTCACTCCTTGGTCCAGACTTCCAAGGCGGCGATGATGGCCTTGGCCTGGTCCCTGCTCGAAATATTGAACTTCGATTTCTGGCTGTAGAGCCCCCCGCGCTTCTGATAACGCCGAATGGTGTAACGGTCGGGACTGTAGTCCTGCTTGGCACGGTCCCAGTCCTGGTAGCGGAAGATCACCGTCGCCCAGGCCCCTTTGGACAGGATGACTTTGTCCAGCTCCTTGGTGGTAAGAATGCCGTCCTCCGTATACTCCACGGTCAGCTCATCCACGGTCGATGCCATTTACCTCTCCTCCAGCTCACTGGTCCAAATCACTGTTCCTGCCCGCTCTCCTTGCCGCGCACGTTCCCGACAACGGTCCGTGAACACTCTCGCTCGCCTCGATCACGATAAGGTGCAGGGAAGTTGGGCGCCCTATCCCGCTGTCCATTGCCGGTCGTGCCCTGTGCTCAAGCGCGGGACATGAACCCCCCTGTTCCGGTGTTGACCCTGATCCGCTCGCCTTGCGAGATGTACTCGGGCACCTGGACCACCAAGCCGGTGGACAGCGTGGCGGGTTTGGTGCGCGCCGAGGCCGAGGCACCTCTGATCCCGGGCGAGCACTCCACAATCTCCAGCTCCACTGCACCAGGCAGCTCGATCCCAACGAGCGAGCCCTCTACGATGAGTGCATACACCCCTTCGAGGCCGTCCACCAGATACGGCAGCTCCGACTCAACGGCGTCGTTGCCGATGGCATACTGCTGATAGTCCTCCAGGTCCATGAAGGTGCAGCTCTGTGCTTCACGGAACAGAAGCTGCACGGGGCGGCGGGAGAACTCCACGTCCTGGACTACGTCATCGCCGCGGTAGGTCTGCTCGAGCTTCTGGCGTGTCACCACGTTCCGGTATTGCACCTTGTACAAGGTGTTGCCGCTGCGCGAGGACGGCGCCTTAATCTGAAGCTCACGCACCACATAGGTGTCACCGCCAATAGACACCACGGCGCCCTTCTTCAGCTCACTGGCTCTCATTCTGCCCTACCTCTACGGCCTGCTCACATGTGCCCCCGCGACGATCTTTGAACCTGCCGCAGGCTCTACAATAAGATACTCCGCTGACCAGGCTCGGCTGCGCGGCCGGCGGGGCCGGGATTTTCGCACGCCAGGGGCCAAAGCGAAACGCGCAGGGGTGTACCAGCGCACGGGCAAGCTCTTCAACGACCTCGAAGGATCCATGCATGCGCTCGCTGATACGGCTCATAGTTCTGCTATTCCTCCTGCTTGCGGCCGCCACCCTGGCTGCTGCTTTGATAATGGTACAGGACCGGCCGCTGGTGGCCGACAGCGCAGAGCTGTCGCACCAGGACATAGTACGTGCGCGGCAGCTGCTGGAGGAGCATGACCCACGGCGCGTCCGTGAGCCGGTGCGCAAGACCCTGATCCTGACCGCTCAGGACCTGAATCTGCTCGCCGGCTATCTGATGTCCCAGGGGGGCCACGGCAGCGCCCGGGTGACCCTGAGCAAGGGGGCCTTGGCCGTTCAAGCGACCCTGAAGCTTGCGCAAAACCCACTGGGGGACTACCTGAACGTGGACCTGGGGCTGGCTGACGACGGTGCTTTCCCACGGATCGTTCACCTGCGCATCGGCGATCTACCGGTTCCCGCCGCACTGGCCGAGTACCTCGCGACCAGAGTACTGGAGTCAGCCTCCCGGCGGGTAGAATACCGGGTGGCGAGGCAGGTCGTGCGGGAGATCCACCTGGACGACCAGCGGGTACGGATCGTCTACCAGTGGCGGCCCGAGAACCTGGAGCACGTGCGCGAGCGTCTGGTCCCCGCCGCCGACCGGGCGCGCCTGCTGACCTACCAGAAGCACCTCGTGAACGTATCCCATCTGCCGGAGCTGGGCGCCACCGTCACCACCGACAAGCTGCTCAAGCTGATGTTTGAACGCTCCCAGGAGGAGCCCGTGGACGCCGATCCAGTGGCTGAGAACCGGGCACTGCTGCGGGTCCTGGCGGCCTACGTGGACGGCCGCGATATCAACGATCTAGCGCCCGAGGCCGCCCGCCTGGGTCACGCGGCGCCACACAAGGTGATGCTGCGCGGCCGGCAGGATCTGGCCCAGCACTTCTTAACCTCGGCCGCACTGGCTGCAACCGGTGGCGGGAACATATCCGATGCCATCGGCTTGTACAAGGAAGTGTCCGACTCACGCGGTGGCAGCGGATTCAGCTTCACGGATCTGGCCGCCGACCGGGCCGGAACCCGCTTCGGCGAGCTGGCGACCGCCTCGCCCGGAGCAGCGAGCGCCTTGCAGAAGCGCATCGCGGCCGGTATCAGCGAGGCCGATATGATGCCCGTCGTGGCAGATCTGCCCGAGCTTATGCCTGAAGCGGAGTTCAGGCGCCGCTTCGGCGCAGTGGACAGCCCTGCTTATCGCGCGACCATGGACGATATCGAAGGCCGGATCGCGGCCTGCGCCCTTTATCGCCAGCCAATGTAGCCTGGATGAAGCGAAGCGAAATCCGGGGGCAATATCCCGGCCCAGACCCGGATTGCACTGCGTTCCATCGGACTACCCGAAGCCTATGTATCCGCCAAGGGCGAGAAGATCTTCCGCAGAGGCGCAAAGACGCAGAGAAGGGATTCAAG
>CAYWTP010000017.1:0-27880 GCA_964461215.1 uncultured Ectothiorhodospiraceae bacterium
CCTTGCTCGGGCGCGTACGGACCGTACACGCGATACACATACAGCAGACCGGGACGGGCCTCCGGCAGGTAGCCGTGCCAGACCTGGTCGGTCTGCCAGTGCAGGGGTACGCGTTCCACCTCCCTCCGTCCCCTGGCGTCGAACAAGCATAGCTCCACCTTCTCCGCGTGCTCGGAGAAGAGCGCGAAGTTCACTCCCTCCCCATCCCAGGTTGCCCCCAGTGGATACGGGTTCCCCGGCCATACGGCCATGCGCTGCCTGTTCATCGGTGCTTCAGCCCCCCGCCACCCGAGCCCGGGTGTCCCCGCCGCTTATTATTCCTTCCCGTCTCGCCTGACCGCCTTCCCGGCTACTCGCCCACTCGCGCCAACCTTGCCAAACCCCGCCCAGTTCCCAAGCGCAGTACCATCAAGAGTATTATGCGCTCCAGCCGGTGCAAACCCCTTTTGGTCTCCCGTCCGCGGGTATATCCGTACCCGGGCGGCGCGGGAGATGCTTCCCGAGGCGGAGGCCGCACGGGACCCGGTGGGTGGTGTGCCGCCGCCGGTGGGCTAAGCGAGCACGAATGGATACCTCGGCACGGCGAGGGTGCAAACGGCGTTGGTTCCCCTATACACTGCGTTGCCGTGGGGACAGGTTTCGAGAGGCCGCGCGTCGGCGTGGCTATGATTGGCAGACCTAGCGAGGACCTACGAGGATGGCAAAGAGCACGATTCGGGCACTGATGTTCGCCGCCCTCCCGGGGCTCGTGGCGGGAGCGGCGAGCGTACCGGTGTTGGCCCAGGACATGGGCATGGGGTCGGCACCGTTTCGGGATCCGTGGGCCGCGGAGCCGAACGCGCAGACAAGCGGTACGGGGCAGAGCCAGGCTACTCCGCGCATCGCTCCGGCGCCCACCGCGACGGGCACGACACCCTTCCAGGACCCGTGGGCAGCCGAAGCCCAGGATGGGCAGGCCCCATCTGCTCAGGAGCCGAGTTCGGTCCCGGGGCCCGGGGGCTACGGCATGGCACCCGGTGCGCAGGGCGTGACGCCCATGTATGCACCTCCCGGCTATGGGATGCAGCCGTCGGGACAGCAGCCTGGCATGACCGGCGCACAGCAGATGATGGGTATGCCCGGACCGCCCGGACAGGGTGCGGGATCCGCGATGCCCGCTTACGGCCCGCCCCAGGGTATGCCGAACCAGTCCGCCCCTATGGGCCCCGGCTTGTCACCTTATGCAATGCCAGGGCCCGGACAGCAGATGGGCCCGATGGGAATGCCCGGGCAGGGCATGGGGCCCGGTGGTACGGGTCTGCCGTTCGGCATGCCTCAGGGAGCGCAGCCGTCCGGCATGATGGGGGGCCCCGGAACGATGGGGCCGGGCATGGCCGCCGGCGTGGATCCGCTGGATCCGCTGCTGAGCTTGGACCTGAGTGACAAGCAGCGCGATCAGATCACCAAACTTTCCGATCAGCTACGCAAGAGGCGCTGGGATCTGATGGGCAAGATCATGGACCACGACACCGAGATCCGCCGCCTGCAGGCCGAGGAGCGCAAGCACTCCGAGGCCATTCAGGGTATTCAGCGCCAGATCGGGGAAGCGGTTTCGAATGCCATGAAGAGCGCGGAAGGCCGCCTGACCGCCGAGCAGCAGCAGAGGCTGCAGCAGATGCGCCAGCCCATGGCGCCATCCCGCTGGCCTGGAATGGGTCAGGGCGGTCCCGGGATGGGTCCGGGATTTGGCTCCGGGGCCGGGCCAGGGATGGGACCGGGGTTCGGCTCCGGATCGGGTCCGGGAGTGGGCCCTGGATTTGGCGGGGGACCGGGTCCCGGTATGGGACCGGGGTTTGGTACCGGCAGCGGACCGGGCATGGGCTCCGGCGTTCACCGCGGAATGGGTGGCGGGATGGGGGGAGGTTAGGCTTGTCGAGGCGTGAGGCTCGAGCCTGCGGGCCTGATGATACCTGAGTTCCCAGGCTCAGGCCTCGGCCCGTACACGACACACGCCCACCACTTTTCGCTTGCTTTGCGCCTTAAGCCTCTGGCCTCAAGCTTTTCAGCCTGCCGAGGCGACTGCGCCTCCCGGCAGTTCGCCGGAATGGCGCTCCAGCCACCGGCGGATGCGGTTCGAATCGCCGATGGGGGTGTACTTGCCCCAGGCATTGAGCAGCACGATGAGCAGCGGCCGGTTGACCAGGTGCACCTGCATGACCAGGCAACGGCCGGCTTCGTTGATGTAGCCTGTCTTGCTCAGGCCGATGTCCCACAAGTTGCGGCGGACCAGGACGTTGGTGTTGCGGAACTTCAGGTGCCGGGCCTTGCCCGGCGTGCGCACCACATAGGACCGGGTGGTGGTCATCTGCCGTATCACCGGATAGCGGTAGGCAGCGCGCAGCATCCAGGCCAGATCTTCCGCGCTGGCGACGTTCCGGCTATCCAGCCCAGTGGGATCCACGAAGGTAGCGCTCTTCATCCCCACTTGCCTGGCCTTGCGATTCATGGCCTGTACGAACGCCGGCAGGCCGCCGGGGTAAGTGCGCGCCAGAGCGGAGGCGGCCCGGTTCTCGGAGGCCATGAGCGCAAGCTGCAGCGCCTCGTGCCGGGTGAGCACGCTGCCCACCCTCAGACGCGAGCCGGTGTTCTTGATCCGGTCCATGTCGTCGCGCGTGATGGTGATGCGCTCGTCCATGGGCAGGCGGGCATCGAGCACCACCATGGCGGTGATGAGCTTGGTAATGGAGGCGATGGGACAGGGCTCGCGGCTGTTCTTGGCGAACAGCACTTGCCCCCGGCTCTGGTCAATGACCAGAGCCGATTCAGAGCGTACCTTGGGCCGGCTTATGGCGTGGGTCGCAACGCCTTGGCCGTGCCCGTGCTCGGCGGCGTTCGGGATGGCAGGACCGGCAGCCAGGCAGGCGGCTGCGATCCACATCACGGCGCTTTTCCAGCGCATTGTCTTTCTCCCCCGACGCTCCAGCCAATGGGTGAAATTCTAGCATTGCGCGCAGATCCTGTCCGTAGCCGGAAGCGGACGGAGCAGCGTCTTTGGGGAGTCTCAGGGCTTGGCGTTGCCAAGCCCGTAGGTGACGCTCACCTGCACGCGGAAGTCCAGCTCACCTGCGGCGACCGGCACGCTCTCGGCACGGACCATAGCCAGGGCAGGCCGGATCGGGCCCGGGGTCGTTCCGCTGTGCTCGGCGATGGAGAGCACGGGACCCAGATCCCGGCCGGCCTCGCCGGCGTACAGCAGGGCTTTGCGGTGGGCATCGGCCATGGCCTGCCGGCGGGCCTGATCCAGCAGTGCCGTGGAATTGTCCACCGAGAAGGCGATGCTATTGACGGCGTTGGCACCCTGGGTCACCAGCTCGTCGAGAACCCCGCCTAGCTTGTCCAGCCTCCTGACCGTCACCCGTACCCGGTTAAGCACCTGGTAGCCGTCGATGGACCGGGTGCTGCTGGACTTGTCATAACGGTAGCGGGGCGAAACGCTGAAGCTTTGGGTCTGGACGTCTTTGTCGGGAACCTGGTGGGCGACCAGCACGGCCAGGAGCCGCTCCATGTTCTTGTTGTTCATCTCCAGGGCGCGCGAGGCCGTCGGAGCCTCGGTCAGGACCCCCACGGAGATCTCGGCGGTGTCCGGGCGGGCGGAGATCTGGCCGGTGCCGGTGACGGCGATGGACGGCGGCGTCTGCTCACACTGCGCGGCCAGAGCACTCACCGGCTGCGCCAGCAGCAGACCCAGGGCGATAGCAATGAAGCTGCTTCTGATCATGGGATGCCTCACGGATCGGCAGGGTGAGCGTTCATCATTGGCCAGCCCGTATCACCTGTCAACGCTCGCCGCGGACTGGCCGGGGACGGGGTAGTTGGTTATCGTTGGCGACCAGGTGTCACCGGTGGCGGGAGGACGTCCATGGCAGACGCAGCGGCGTACGCGCAGAAGAAGCAAAAGCTGATCGAGTCCCTGCGCGCAGGCAGCGGGGGCGTGCGGCTGGCCAAGGACACCTCGAACCTCTTTCGCGATCGCAGGGCGGGGCCGGCGCGCCGATTGGACGTGAACGAGTTCAACCAAGTATTGCTGGTGGACCCGAATGCAGGATTTGTCGACGTGGAAGGCATGACGCCCTACGTCGATCTCGCCTCCGCCTGTCTGGCCCACGGCGTGATGCCCGCGGTCGTGCCGCAGCTCAAATCGATCACCATCGGCGGCGCCGCGTCGGGGGTCGGCATCGAGTCCTCCTCGTTCAGGTACGGACTGGTTCACGAGACGGTCCAGGAGATGGAGATCCTGCTGGCTGACGGCACGACGGTCATTTGCACCCCGGACAACGCGCACAAGGATCTCTTCTACGGCTTTCCCAATTCCTACGGCACCCTGGGCTATGCACTCAGGCTCAAAGTTATGACGGTGCCGGTCAAGCCCTTCGTGAAACTCACTCATGTCCGTCACAGCGATGCCGATGCCTTCTTCGCGGATCTGGCTGCCCGCTGTGCTGAGGACGTGGACTTCGTGGACGGCGTGGTGTTCGCCCCGGGCGAGTATTATCTGGTCATCGGCCGCTTTGTGGACCACGCGCCCTATACCAGCGACTACACTTTTCAGCACATTTACTACCGCTCCATCCGCGAGCGCAGCGAGGACTACCTCACCATACAGGACTACCTATGGCGCTGGGACACCGACTGGTTCTGGTGCTCCAAGAACCTCTATGCCCAGAATCCCCTCGTCCGTCTACTGTATGGACGCGGGCGGCTGAACTCGGTGACCTACACGAAGATCATGCGCTGGAACAGTCGGGTGGGCCTGACCGGCCGCCTGGAGCGCCTTCTGGGCTACCACTCCGAGTCCATCATCCAGGACGTCGATATACCACTGTCGCGCTGCCGCGAGTTTCTCGACTTCTATCTAGACACCATCCGCTTCACCCCGGTGTGGATCTGTCCCACCCGGGCCTGGCGCCGTGACGTGCGTTTCGACCTGTTTCCCATGGACCCGGAGACGTTGTACGTGAACTTCGGCTTTTGGGACGTGATCCGCGAACGCACCGCGCATCCTCCCGGATATTACAATCGCCGGGTAGAGCACAAGGTAAGCGAGCTGGGCGGCATCAAGTCGTTATATTCTGATGCCTACTACACGGAAGAGGAATTTTGGGGAATCTATGGGAGGGTCACCTACGACGCCCTGAAGCGCCGGTATGATCCGCAACGCCGCCTTAAGGACCTCTACGGCAAGTGCGTGCTCAAGGAGTGAGTCTGTGGCCTACCGCCGCAGACTTTTAGCCTGAAGACATAGGCCGAGAGTATTGCCTCAGCTCGCTGACCGTGTTGCGCTCTCTGCGCCTCACGAGCGGGCTAATCCATCGGTGCTGCCGGCGCCTCCTGCAGCCGCCCGCCCTTCATCACGAACACCAGCGGCAGCATGGCCGCGAACGCCACCGCGACAAAGGTGTAGGCGTCGAGAAACGCGATCATCTGGGACTGGCGGGCCAGCTCCCCGGCGAGCACACCCACACCCTGAGGCGTCTGGGCCGCGATGCCGAGGTGCCCCAGATACCGGGCCAGCTCGGGATTGAAGGACTGGATGTGGCTGCCCACGTTGTGCCAGGCGATCTGGGCGTGGCGGGTGAGCACGGTGGCCACCACCGAGATCCCGATACCCGAGCCGATGGTGCGCAGCAGGCTGAACATACCGGCGGCCTCGGCCGAGTAGCGTGCGGGCAGGGTGGAGAAGGCGAGGGTGGACAGCGGCACGAACACCATCCCCAGCCCCATTCCTTGCAGCACCATGGGCAGCAGCACCCAGCCGATGCCCATGACCAGCGTGTACTGTGTGGTTTGCCAGGAGCCCAGGCTGAAGATCAGGATGCCGGCCGCGATCAGCAGGCGCGGGTCCACGCGGTTGATGAGGCGGCCGACGACCAGCATGCTGACCATGCTGGCCAACCCGCGCGGGGCCAGAACGAGCCCCGTGGTGATCGTCGGATAATCCATCAGCCCCTCCAGCATCAGCGGCTGCAGCAGCATGGAGCCGTAGAGCCCCAGCCCCAGGAAGCCCATCAGCAGGCTTGCCGTGGCGAAGTTACGGTCGGCGAAGATCACCGGACTGAACAGCGCATGGCCACGGTGGCTGCGGGCGTGCAGCAGGTACCCGACGAACCCGACCACGCTCAGGTAGGCGGTGAACTGGATGGTCGTGGAGGCGAACCAGTCGTCGGTGGAGCCGCGGTCAAGCACGAACTGCAGCCCGCCCACGGCGAGGACCAGCAGCGTCAGCCCCAGCCAGTCCATTTCCCGCCCCCGCCGGACGGTATCGGGGACGAACCGCAGCACCATGAGGGTTGAGACGATGCCCACGGGCAGGTTGATGAAGAACGTCCAGCGCCAGGACAGGGCTTCGGTGAGCCAGCCCCCCAGCGTGGGTCCAAGGATGGGACCCACCATCACGCCCACGCCCCAGATGGCCATGGCCTTGCCGCGTTCGTGCAGTGGGAAGGTATTGACCATGACCGACTGGGACAAAGGCACCAGGGCCGCCCCGGCGACCCCCTGCACCAGGCGGAAGAAGACGATCTGGGTCAAACCGGAGGCTAGTCCGCAGAGCATGGAGGCGACCACGAAGCCCACGATACTGGTCGCCAGGTACTTCTTCAGGCCCATGCGGTCGGAGAAGTAGCCGGTCAGCGGCATGAAGATTCCGGAGGCCACGATGTAGCTGGTCAGAACCCAGCTAATCTGGTCCGGGGTCGCCGACAGTGCACCCTGCATGTGGGGCAGGGCGACGTTGACGATGGTCGTGTCCAGCACCTGCATGACCGTGGCCGACATGACGGCCACGGTGATCAGCAGGCGTTGCCAGCGCTCGTCCATCAAGGCGTCTTCGGCGTCGCCACGCGGGTACCTTCCATGGCGGTGGTGTTTACCGTGACCTGGACGCTGGTGCCCACCCGCAGCGGGAAGGCGGGATCCGGATCGTCGATCTGCACCCGTACGGGCACCCGTTGGGTTACCTTGACCCAGTTGCCGCTGGCGTTCTGCGGTGGCAGCAGCGAGAAGGCCGAGCCTGCGGCGGCGCCGATGCTTTGCACCACGCCGCGGAAGTGATGGCCGGGGTACATGTCCACGGTGACGTCCGCGGGCTGGCCGGCCCGGATGCGCGCAAGCTGGGTCTCCTTGTAGTTGGCCTGCACCCAGAAGCGGTCGCCGCACACCAGCACGAACAGATCGTTGTCGGCACGCACCACGCTGCCCGGCCGCAGGTTCAGCTCTCCGATCTGGCCGCCGCATGGGGCCGTGATCCGGGTGTTGTCCAGCTCCCACTGTGCCCGATCCAGAGCCGCCTTGGCCGACACGATTCGGTCGTTGTCCTCGCCCGGCGTGCCGAGGCTGCGGCGCGCCTCCTCGAGTTTGGCCCGGGCGACCTGGAGATTGGCCTCTGCGCTCTTATCATCGGCTTCGGCGTCCTCAACGCTCTGCTGGGCCAGGTAGTCTTTCTTGACCAGGCGGCGGGCGCGCCCGGCCTTGGCGCGCGCATTGGTCAGGAGCACTTCACGGTGGTGTACTTCGGCCTCGGCGGAACTCACGGCGGCCTGCAGCTGCATGATCTGGCGCCGCGCCTGCGCGAGTTCCGCCTCGGCCTGCTGCACGGCAAAGCGGAACGGTACCGGATCGATGGCGAGCAGCGGATCGCCCCGTTTGACGTGCTGCTGGTCGGTCACCATTACCCGTATCAGGCGTCCGGTGACCCGTGGCGCCACCCGCACGACATCGGCATTGACGTAAGCGTCGTCGGTACTGGGGTGCCGCGTCCCATAGGCCCCGTAGCCCCAGATGCCTGCCCCGCCGGTGGCGATGGCCCCGGCCAGGATGAGAATCTTCAGCCGCATCAGCTTGACTCCGGTTGCCCGCGCCGTGGAAGGCTGCTCGGGGATCCCCTGGGCGCCGTGCGCAGGCAAAGAGCCAGCCATGGGATCGGTCCTCACAGGTGTTCAGCCTTTCGCTTTACCTGCTGCAGCACCCGCAGGCAGGTCGGAATATCTGCGGGGTCCACACCGTCGAGTAGCTCGCGGCGCAGCTCCGCGGCTACCGCGTTGATCTGGCCGATGACTCCGTGGGCCTTGTCCGTAAGGTGCACGGTCTTGGCCCGGCGGTCGTGGGGGAAGTCGCGGCGCTGGATCCAGCCGTCCTCACTCATCCGATCCAGCAGCCGCACCAGGGTCGGTCCTTCGATGCCCACCCACTGGGCCAGTTCTTTCTGCATCACGCCGTCGCCGCGCCGCGCCAGTTGCAGTAGCACCAGCCAGCGGGCCTGGCTCAGGCCCAAGGGCCGCAGGCGCTCGTCCAGTCGTGCCCGCCAGAGCCGGGCGGTTTCCCCCAGCAGTGGTCCGAGCTGTTCCCATACGGATTTCATGGAGATAAATGCTACCCTACTAGATAGGATGCTATCTATAGCGCCTTGAATAGGACTATGGGGCAGCCGGAATGTTCCGGGCCTAGCGCTCAAACATGGCCAGGTAGGCCCGGGCGTCGAAGAATACCTCGATGCCCGTAATCAGGCCGTTGTCTACCTTGAACCACTGGGCCACGCGGGTCTTGTTGAGCTCCGGCATGCTGGCGTAGAAGGTATAGATGACGCACACATCTTCGCCATCGACGAAAGTCCTGCGGCGTTCGATGCGCTCCAGGATCGGGCCGATTCGGCTGATGTCGGCGATGAAAGTATCGGCGTCGTCGAAGTCGTCAGTGGGGCCGCGGTAGCTGAAGCCGGGACGGGAGAGGAAGGTGCCTGCCCGTTCGAAGTCCCGCTGAGCCAAGGCATCCATGAAGGCTTCGACGACCTCCCGTGGTGCGCGCGTGTTCATGCTCGGACTCGGTCCTCTGGCGCGGTTGGCGGTGGCATGACCCCCTGAGTCAAGAGTATAGACAGCAATCGCAGCGTCTATTCTCAGTACGGGATCGGGAGCGCCGATGCACTTGCCGGCTGGTGTACCCGGCGCAATACTGTGCCCCGTGACTGCCGTCCGGATCAGGTGCGCTGTCTGGCCTTCGGTCTTGCCGTGGCTGGCGGGCAGCACCGGCCGGCTCCCCTTCGCGTACGAGGGCCAGACAGCGTTCCCGGGCGCAGGCGCAGAAGTGTGCGCCCACTTATGCCGCTTGCCGGTGCAGAGTCCAGGCCCCAGGCAGACAAGATGACTATCCGACGCACCCCGACAATCCGACGTCCAACCGGCGTGGTTCAGGTTCCAGTGTCCGTTCCGGTGCGGCCGCCTGCCCGTCGTCCCTTTGTCACCGTGGCCGTGGCTGCGCTCGCCCTGGGATTGGCGTTGTTCTTCGGCCGCCATTTGCTGGACAGCTTGCTGGATCGGGTGGACTACCAGCGCGCCGTGCATACGGACAGATCCGCCGCCGACGCCGGAGTCAGAGCCGAGGTGCGGCCCCAGGTCCTGCTCGTGTATCGCAATCGGGACGGCCGGCGGGTCCGGGTGCTGGTGGACGAAGCACGCTTCTCTACTTTCGTGCGCGAGCAGGTGCGGAACCTGGAGGCGACCCGCATCGCCTTGCGCAGTGAGGTGCCCCGATTGACGGGCGCGGCCACCGAACCCGTGTTCGCCGGGATGCGGGCTCGGGTGGCGGCATACGCCGACTGGTACTTCGGCTGGGGTACCGCCTACCGCATGCTGGGCCAGGCTACCATCTCAGCCGTGACCCATGGTCTGACCCCGGGGGTCATGGACCTGAAGGACGCCGTGGCCTACGATCTGCAGCGCTACGTCGGCCGCCATTACGAACAAATCGTGCTGCGACCCGAACTCTCGGATCCGGCCCTGCGCCGGGCCTACGCAGACACCTTGGAGAGCCTGCACCAGCGCTTCCTGGACAGCGTGGCCGGGTTCGAGTCCGGATTCCAGGCCTACGTCGCGGCCAACAGCAGGCGCTTGGAGGCGGACGTGGACCGGAGCCGGGTGCGCCTTACCCTGGACTGGGACGATCAGGTCCGCAAGCTGGTGGTGGCCGGCCACGACGGCACCGGCGTGGAGCCGGCCGCCGGCCTGGCCCTGATGGGCGGCGGAATCGTCGCCGGCCGCGTCGTGGGCGCCGCCGTCGGTAAGACTGCGGCCGAGCTACTGCTGCGGCGCGCGGCCGTTCCCGCGGCGGAAGGCCTGAGTGCCCGTCTGGCCGCGCCCGTGGCGACCCGGGCCATGGCGAGCCTGGCGGGGGTCTCGATCGGCGCCGCCGGGGGACCCGTGGGAGCGGCCGTGGGCGGAGCCGCAGGGCTGGGGGTGGATTATCTGCTCAACGAAGCGGTCGCCGCGCTGAGCCGCGACTCCTTCGAGAAGGACGTGGGCGCCACCCTGGATCTGCAGGCGATCCAGTGGCGCCGGCTCATGGCCGACTCCTTGGGCGGCGCCGTGGACGCCTGGTACAACGATCTGATCCAGCTGGTGGCCGCCTACGGCTAGCTCACTGCCGGCACTCTCCCACGGAGTTGTCCTCGCACCGGCGCCGATCCACCCAGCGGGCGCCGTCGAGGCGGGCTCCCTTGAAAGTGGTCTCGGTCAGCGTGGCCTGGACCAGCACGGCGCCGCGTAGATCCGCGCCGGTAAAATCGGTGTAGGGCAAATTCGCCTCTTCCAGATTGGCATGCCGCAACGTCGCGTTGCGCAGCAACGTGTCCTCCAGCGACGCCCGTTTCAGGCTCGCTTCACTCAGATCGGCTCCACTCAGGTCCGCCTCGTACAGGTTGGCCTGGGGCAGCTTGGCCTCGGTGAGCACCGCCCCTTTGAGGTCCGCCCCGCTAAGATCCGCCTGATACAGCGAGGCCTTGCGCAGCTTCGCGCCGGCCAGCTTCGCCCCGTTCAGCCTCGCCTGATCCAGGGAGGCCCCATTGAGCACGGCCCCATTGAGGCTGGCCCCACGCAGGTCGGTTCTGAGGAACAGGACCTTGTCGAGCCGCGCCTTGTCCAGGTGAGCCCCCTTCAGATTGGCCAGACTGACATCGGCCCCCGAGAGCTTGGCGCCCGTGAGATCGGCGCCGGAAAGATTGACCCGGGTGAGAGTGGCGTGGCGCAGATCCGCTCCTTGTAGCTGCGCATTTTGTTTGTCGCAGCCGGTCCAGATGACCCCGCGGGCCGCCGGGTCGTCGCAGCCGGCCAGCGCCGGCCCGGCCCAGCAGACGCATACCAACACGATGACCCGCAGTCGAACTAGCAAGTCCATAAAGTCTCCCGATGCGGCGGCACAAGAGCCCAGTGGCACGTCGGGGGCAAGCCCCCATCAAAGCCCCAGATCCGCCAGGCTCCGGTAACGCTCCCTTCGTCCCAGTGCCTCGGCCACGGGCATGCACGTCAGGTGCCCATCGTGGGTGTTGAGGCCCTTGGCTAGCCCCGCGTCCTCGCGCAGGCAGGCCAGACCCAGGTCGGCCAGGCGCTGCACGTACGGCAGGGTGGCGTCGGTCAAGGCCAGCGTGGCGGTACGCGGATAAGCCCCTGGCATGTTGGTCACGCAGTAATGGGTGACCCCGTACTGCTCGAACACAGGATCCGAGTGGGAGGTGGGCCGCGAGGTCTCGACGCAGCCACCCTGGTCAATGCTAACGTCCACGATGACCGATCCCGGCTGCATGCGTTGCACCATCTCCCGGGTCACGACGTGAGGCGCCCGGGCTCCGCGCAGCAGCACTGCGCCCACCACCAGGTCGGCGTTCTCCAGTGCGGGGCCGAGGATCTGGGGCTCCGAGAGCAAGAACTGCAGATCCTTGCCGCATTCCCGGCGCAGCTCGGGCAGCCGAACCGGCTGCTTGCCGGCCACGTGTACCTCCGTGCCCATCGCCACGGCCACCTGTGCCGCGTGTCGGCCCACTACTCCGTCACCGATGATGACGACCTTGCCGTAGCGCCGTCCCAGCACCTGGCCCAGCTGCGTGCCCTTGCCGCCGTTGAACCCGGCCAGGTAGTAGCTGCCCATGGTGACCGCCATGTTGCCGGCCACGGCGCTCATCGGGGCCAGCAGGGGCAGTCGGCCCTGAGCGTCCTCCACGGTCTCGTAGCCGATGGCGGTCGTGCCGGACCGGAGCAGGGCGTCGCTCAGGGACTCACCGACTCCGGCCAGGTGCAGGTAGGTGAACAGGATTTGGCGCCCCAGAAAGGCGAACTCCGGCTCCAGGGGCTCCTTGACCTTTAGCACCAGCTCGCGATCCCAGGCCTCGGCAACCGAGCCCAGGCGTGCGCCGGCGGCTCGATACTCCGCGTCGGGGAAGCCGCAGCCGGTGCCGGCACCGGTCTGCACCAGGACCTCGTGCCCGGCCCCGACCAGAACGGCCGCGCCGGCCGGCGTCAATGCCACCCGGTTCTCCTTGTCCTTGATTTCTCTGGGTACCCCAATCTTCATCCGCGCCACCTTCGGTTGCCTGGTAACCTCATGCACCACCCCCGCGGGCAGAGGGTGCAGGATAGCGCCCCTCCGCCAACGCTGCACGGCTATTGTTTGCCGCGGCGGGCATTTCCGCTCCCTCTGCGTCGCAGGAGCCGAGCGTAGGAGCCGGCTTGCCGGCCACTTGCACGGGCACAGGTGGCGAGAGGAACGGGGCGATCCTCCGGGATGCGATCCGGCAGCCAACCAGAAGCTATAGTGTAATTATCCCCTGCGAAATACGGGCCCCATCCATCGCAGTCGTGAGCACCGCTCGCGGGGGACCATCGGCAGATACAATGAGGAGGACACGCGTATGCAGCTGCCGTTAGAGATTACCTTCCGCAACATGGATCCTTCCCCGGCTGTTCAGGCCAACGTCCGAGACAGGGTCGCGAAGCTGGAGCAGTTCTACGACCGCATCGTGGCCTGTCGGGTAGCCATCGAGGCACCCCACAAACATCACCACAAGGGCCGGCTCTATCACGTACGGGTCGATATCACCGTGCCCGACGGCGAGCTGGTGGCCAGCCGCCGCCCCGAGGACAACCACGCCCACGAGGACGTCTACGTGGCGGTTCGTGACGCCTGCCAGGCAGCCGAGCGCCAGCTCAAGGCTTACGCCGAGCGCCGCCGGCGCGAGGTGAAGAGCCACGAGGCACCGGCCCACGGCCGGGTGCGCGAGCTGTTTCCCCAGATGGAGTATGGCGAGATAGAGACCGCGGATGGCCGCCACGTCTATTTTCATAGAAACAGCGTCCTCAACGGCGACTTCGCGCATCTGGAGGCCGGAGCCGAGGTGCGTTTTGTCGAGGAGGAGGGTGAGCGCGGGCCCCAGGCCAGCACCGTCAAGGTGGTCGGTAAGCATCACGTAGCAGGCTGAACGGTTCGCCCGGCACGGAGACGTGCCGGGCTACACCACCCCTATTCCGGCCCGCGGGGGAGACATCCAGTGCTGCAGCTCCCACGGGTCGGGGTGCTCCACCCGCCTGCCCCCGGTGTCGATCTCCTGGCAAGAATGGATCAGGGTGACACCCACCGGCGGCAGCTCCAGACGGAGAAGCACGCGATAGCCTGCTAAACTCCAGGTCCACTCCGGACCAATCCTGATTCGCCATGTCCACAGCCACCTACAACAGTCTCGTGCTGTACAAGAGCCGGCCGGCCCGGGTGCTGAGCGTGGCCGACAAGCTGGAGATCGAGGTGGCCGATAGAGGCACCCAGCGGGTGAGACCCAAGGACGTCGTGTTGCTGCACCCAGGGCCCCTGGAGCGGCTGTCCGATCTGACGCCTCGGGCCGGTGAGCTGGAGGCGGCGTGGGAGATCCTCGCCGGGGACTCCACGGAGCTGGCCGAGCTGGCCGAGCTGGTCTATGGCCACTACACGCCGGCCACCGCCTGGGCCGCCTGGGGGCTCGTGGCCGACGGCTTGTATTTCCACGGGACGCCGGACCGGATCCAGGCCCGTACGGCGGAGGATCTGGAAAGCGTACGTGCCACACGCGAAGCCCGGGAAACGGAGCAGCGGGCCTGGTCGGGGTTTGTGCAAAGGCTGGAAGCCGGCCGCGTGCTGCCCGAGGACGACCGGTACCTGAGCGACGTGGAGGCGTTGGCTCTGGCCCGAGCCAACCGCAGCCGGGTGATGCGTGATCTGGGTAGGGACGAGACGTCCGAGGCGGCCCACGGCCTGCTACTCAGGGTTGGGCGCTGGGGCGAGGGCGTGAATCCATATCCCCGGCGCTTGGGGATGCCCTCGGGGGAACCGGAGGTGGAGCTGCCGCAGATGCCGGAGGAGGAACGGCTGGACCTCACCCATCTGCCTGCTTACGCGATCGACGACGACGACAATCAGGATCCGGACGACGCACTCAGCCTGGATGGGGACCGGCTGTGGATACACGTGGCCGACGTAGCGGGGATGGTGGCCCCGGACTCGCCCGCGGATCGGGAGGCGCGTGCGCGCGGAGCCAACCTCTACCTGCCGGAGACCACGGTGCCCATGCTGCCTTCGGCCGTCACGCAGCGCCTGGGTCTCGGTCTGCACGAGGTTTCACCAGCGCTGTCCATCGGCCTGAGTGCGGCCGAAGACGGCACGCTGTATGACGTGCGCATCGTCCTATCGAGGGTCCGGGTAACGCGCCTGAGCTACGGCCAGGCCGACACCCGCCTGGGGGACGAGCCACTGGCCGGGGTGCTCCGGATGACCGAGCGCTTTCGCGCGCGGCGCCGAGCCGCCGGTGCGGCCTTCATCGAGCTGCCCGAGGTGCGGGTGCGGGTGGACGGCGGGGATGTCACCATTCGGCCGATTCCGCGGCTGCGCAGCCGGGAGATGGTGACCGACGCCATGCTAATGGCAGGAGAGGCGGTGGCACGCCGGGCGCTGGAGCTGGGAATTGCGCTGCCCTTTGCCACCCAGCCGGCACCGGAAACCGGAGACGAAGCCAAGGGTATGGCCGCAATGCACGCAATGCGCAAGCGCTTCCAGCGTACGCAGATGAAAACCGTGGCCGAGCCCCACGCCGGTCTGGGCCTGGAAGTCTATGCCCAGGCAACCAGCCCGCTGCGCCGCTATCTGGACCTGGTGGTACACCAGCAGCTTAGGGCCTGGCTGTGCAACCGCACGCCGCTTACCAGGGAAGAGATCCTGCTTCGGGTGGGAGCGGCGGAGGCGGTCATCGGCAAGCTGCGCAAGACCGAGAGGCTGTCGAACCGCCATTGGACGCTGGTGCACCTGCTGCGTAGCCCCGGCTGGCGAGGCGGGGCCGTGGTGGTCGAGAGGCGGGGACGACGGAGCACCGTCATCATCCCGGAGCTGGCCCTGGACGCAACGGTACAGCTCCGGGGCGATCCGGCACTGGACGATCGGGTGCGCGTGGAGCTAAGCGGCATCGACCTGCCTGCACTGGCGGCTTACTTCAAGAGCTGAAGCTGCCGGCACTCAGGCCGGGCCAAGGCTCGTGCGCCGGATTTCCTTTCGGGAAGAGCCGGCGGACCGCACCGACGACGCGGGCGGACATTGAATGGTATTTCCGCCGGCGCGCAGGTTACGGAACCGCATTCCGGCGGCCCCGTCGGGGCGCGCGAGCAGCCCCGCGCGTACGCGAAGTTACTTTGTCATCGCCATCTTCTTATTGGCCAGCATGGTGTCGATCTCGGCCTCTGCCGAGTGCCAGTCCGCGGCCGGATCACCGCCCACGAAACCACGTTGCTCGGCACGGAAGTATGCACTTACTGAAATCATGTGCCAGCGCTCCTCAGGCGTCACCGTGCTCCCCGGAGTGACCTGAGGGGCGGCAGCCTTCTTGGGCGCTGCCTTCGTGGGGGCTGCGGCCTTGGGAGCCGGAGCTTTGGCGGCGACCGGCTTGCTTGCGGCGGCGGTCACAGTCTCCGTCTTCTTCGCGGCGGCCGTGGTCTTGGCCGCAGGCTTCTTGGTCGTGCCCTGCTTGGTCGTGCCCTTCTTGGTCGTCCCATTCATGTCGGCTATCTCCGCAGCTTGTATTCGCTCAATCTCAGAATCTCAGTGAGAACGTTCTTTACCAGCTTTACCAGGCCTGGAGCGTGCAGATTGATTGCCCCCATCGCTCTGTGTCGCCCTACGCGAATGCGCTCCCGGGTCCGTGGCGCACTAGGCCGTCGCCGGTGCCGGGCCGGGCCTCGGCAGGTCACCGGCGCGCATATGAGACACTGACTTGCACGCTATGTCCAGCCTCCCGTGGCCGACGGCCGGCGGACCATGCCGTCACCCCGCGGGGGCGGCGGTCAGGGGCGAAGGCCGCCAGCACTCATGACCTTCCCAGCAGATTTTGGGCCAGCTCGGTTCAGGGCGCTGGCGGCTAGGAAAAAACCAGGGTTTTCGTGCACCGGTGTGGGCTACGGGGCCGTGGTGGTGCCCCGTCCTGACGCCGCCTGCCCCGTATCCGTGCAGCGCCGCGGGTATTCAAGGCGTGCCTGGGAGGCTCGTGTCGTCCCGGCCGCCCCCATAACGGCTAACCGAACGCCGATGGCTTCGGGCTCGGAAGGCATCGCTCCAGACGCCGGCATGGCCCCGGTGGCTGAGTTCCACTCGTACTTGACGGCTACCCGCCGGGACCAGGCTCTGTCACCAAGGATTCATTTGCCGTTCACCGGCCTTTCATATTCTGCGCCTACCCTTGCACTTAAGCGTGGAACAAAGGGCGCGGATCGTGGGCGAGGCCAAGACCAGCGAGCTCTTCAGGCGGATGGATCAGTATGAGCTGGCATTCTGTCTGCGTTTCAACCGTGCCTGCAGGCTGCATCCAATCGAGCGCGTCTTTGGGCTGGTGAGCCGTTTGGGCGACGGCGTGTTCTGGTACGCGGCCATCCTGCTGCTGCCGTTGATATATGGCCCGCAAGCTCTGGTGGCCTCCGCCCACATGGCTGGTGTCGGCTTGGTTGGTGTCCTGTTGTACAAATGGCTTAAGGGCCGGCTGGTCCGCTCCCGGCCTTTCGTCGTACAAGCTGCCATCCATTCCAGCACGCCACCTCTGGATCGCTACAGCTTTCCCTCGGGACACACCTTGCACGCCGTCGCATTTTCCCTGGTGGGGACTACGTACTATCCGGAGCTGGCCTGGATATTCGTGCCGTTCGCGGTGCTGGTGGCGCTCTCGCGGCTTGCTCTGGGCTTGCACTATCCCACCGACGTAATGGCCGGCGCCGCCATCGGTGGGCTTCTGGCCGTGCTCAGTCTAGCTTTCTAGGCCCTGACACACTCGCAACGTTCCGGTTACTTCATCCTCACCCCAGAGCTCAACGTTCGGGTCGTGGAGGACATTGCTTGCGCGTACTAATGCTGTCGGACGTGTTTTTTCCGCGTATTAACGGGGTTTCCACTTCCATTCTGACTTTCCGGCGCGAGCTTGAAAAGCTGGGTCACCCGGTGACGTTGATCGCGCCCGATTACGGCAACCACCAGGATGCCTGCGACGGCGTAATTCGCATTGCATCCAGAGTCGTGAAGCTCGATCCGGAGGATCGCTTGCTGAAGGCCGGCGACATACTCCGTCTAGGCGATAGTCTGCGCCGCGAGCGCTTCGACATCCTTCACGTACAGACACCCTTCGTCGCCCACTACGCTGGAGTCAGGCTTTCGCGGCGCCTGAATCTGCCCCGGGTGGAGACCTATCACACTTTCTTCGAGGAATATCTGCACCATTACGCACCCTTCTTGCCCAGAGCGTGGCTGCGGTTCGCCGCGCGCAGACTGTCCCGGCGCCAGTGCGATCAGATGGACGCCGTCGTCGTGCCGTCCGAGGCTATGCTCGAGCGCCTGCGCCGCTATGGTGTTACCGCGCCGGCGTCGATCATTCCGACCGGGATCCAGCTCGCCGATTTCGCGGGCGGCGACGGGGCGCGCTTCCGGCGCCGGCACGGCATCGACCCGGGACGTCGGGTCCTGGCTTACATAGGCCGCGTGGCCTTCGAGAAAAACATCGGCTTTCTGCTGTCCATGCTGCGCGAGCTGCGCCGCGACGTGCCCGACGTGCTGCTGCTGATCGCGGGTGAAGGACCTGCCGCCCCGGAGTTGAGAAGCCTGGTCTCGCGGTGGGACCTGGACGCGAACGTACGCTTTCTAGGCTATCTGTCGCGCGATGACGATCTGCTGGACTGCTACTGTGCAGCCGACGCCTTTGTGTTTGCCTCGCGTACCGAGACCCAGGGACTGGTGCTCCTGGAGGCAATGGCACTGGGCGTACCCGTGGTGTCCACTGCGGTCATGGGTACTTGCGACATCCTGCGTCCGGGAAGGGGAGCCCTGGTGGCCGAGGAGGATCCGGGCCTGTTTGCTTGCCGGGTTCGGGACCTGCTCGGGGACCCTTCGCTGCGCGCCCGGCTTTGCCGGCAGGGACCGGAGTACGTACGAGAATGGTCGGCCGAGGCGTGCGCCCGCAGGATGCTGGATTTCTACCAAGGAGTGATCGAGCGTCGAGCCCGGGCATCTGCGGACGCTACGAGGCTGGGCGCGGCGGAGTGAGTACCGGTGGTGCATGCCGTGCCAGCTTCACGGACACAACGATTTGTCGTCACGACAAATTTTTTTCGCTTTATTCGCATTTCCTCATGTTGTTTACATTAGCCCATACCAGGGTCGTGCGATTGCGCTTCCCCATCGATGGGCTAGGCGGACAGCAGGCGAGGTGCGCAAGGCGTGGGTACTCCGATTGATGACGATTTCGAGGCCGAAGACAGCGACGAGCGGCATTCGGCGGACGATTATTCACGGCACACGGCGTCCCGCGGCGAGGTCGATCCGGCGCGGCATCGGCGCAGGATCGAGCGCTATTGGGAGCAGCGGCGTTTGCGGGAGCTGCTGGAGGACTTCGACGCGGTCCTCCCGGACCTGAGCGACGGGGTGCGCCGGATCCGCTGAGCTTGGTTAGCCCATATAGCTCAGGGCTTGGCGGATGACCGGCTCCTGCTCGGTTCCGGGGTGATAGACGGCGTAGGCGAAACGCTCGATCTGTGGAGCACCGGCCACCGCGAAAAGCCCTCCCCGCTCCAGATGAGCCGACACCGTCGGCTCGGCCAGGTAGGCGGCTCCGCCGTTGGCCAGAATGAAACGCAGTGCAATGGAGCCTAGCCCGATGCGCACGGCCGGTGCCGGCATGGAGGCGAAGTGCCGGGAATGACTCTGGGCGAATGACGATCCCCAGTCCACCATCACGTAGTCCCTGGTGATTGCATCGACAGGCAGCTGGTCCGTCCGGGTGGACACCAGCAGCAGGTTGATGGTCGCCACCTGACGCACGGTCAGGTCGGGCATCTGTGGCGGCTCGAACATGAATGCGAGGTCGAGCACCCCGTCCAGCAGGCGGCGCAGCAGTGCTTCCGAGGCGTGGGCCTCGCCGCTCAGGGCCAGCTCCGGCATTTGCTGGTGGACCATGCGCAGCCAGCCCTGGAGCAGAATATCCCATAGGTCGACGACTCCGCCGATGGCCAGAGACCTCGTGTACTCGGGCTCCAGGGCCGTGTCCTGCCGCGCCCGTTCCCAGCCGCTGACAATAGTCTCGGCATGCTTCAACAGCCGGGCGCCGGCCGGGGTAAGCTGGATGTCGTTGCGCTTGCGCGTGAACAGTGCCACCCCTAGGGTCTCCTCCAGCAGCCGAATGCGGGCGCTAACGGCCGACTGGGTGAGGAACATGCGTTCCGAAGCGCGGCCGAAGTGGCGCGTTCGGTAGACCTCCAGAAAGGTCTTGAGCAGCTCGATGTCCATTCCCGAACCATCAGGTTTTTTTGTGGTCGCTATCATCACATTTCGTTTGCTTGTGCACAACGCCCGCCTTATAAGTGCTATGCCGTCAGGCCGGGAGAGGACCCCGGCCGTTGACGACGTGCCAACGTGACTTTCGGAGACGACACATGAAGACATTCGTTGTATTGGGCGGCCTCGTGCTCGCCATGGTAGTGCCCTGTCAGGCGATTGCCGTGGAGGGGGCAGACGAGCAGGTCGTGAAGATGTGCACCCAGAACGCCAATGAAGATGGCGTTCCGGCCGGGGAGATGGAGCAGTACATACAGAGCTGCATCGATAGCTACCAGGCCGAGCACGGCTCGGACAGCGCCCCGCCCGCCGAGGATCAGGGGCAGGACTCCGGGCGCCAGGAGTGAATTCCGCTTGCAGCTTGCGGATTGCAGGCTGCAGGCCAACGGCGAGCCAGCCGACGGTTGGCAGCCTCTAGCCGGCAGGTGTCACCTGCCGGCCGCGGCGAGCACCGCTATCGCCCCCTAATAGTTCTGTTTCCTCCCCCCTGCGGCTGGTCATCCATTCCGTCTGACCGGGATCATTAAGCGTTTCTGCGGCGCTTTGCTAGTATGAAAAAAGGCCGCCGGGTGCGATGGCCGCATGCAGCGGCATCCACGGCGCAGATCGTCGTGGCCGGGTTGCCCGCAGAGAAAGAAAGTGCCCGAGCGTGTTCCGGAAACATTGGCTGAAGAGTCCGTAGATCGGGCCATCAACCGCGTGCTGGCGGCCGAACGTGACGCCCGTCTGGCCGTGGAAGGCTGCCGCAGGCAGGCCCAGGAGATCATCGAGGCGGCCAGGTTCCGTGCCCGGCGGATCGACGACCAAGTCGGGCATCGGGTGGCGGCGGTGCATGCCAGGGCGGATCTGACCGTGGGCCGGGCCGTGGCGGCGCTGCGCGCCGAGGGGCACGCGCTTGGGGGTGAGGCGTTGCTGGACGAAGCGGATCTGGTCCGTCTGGAGCGCGCCCTGCTGCGGCTGACGGCGGAAATGATCGGGACTCCGGAATGAGCGCTGCGGACGGCTTCGAGTATGCTCAGGCCCGGATCCAGGCGCGCATGGGTTTACATCCGTCCGAGCCCGTCTGGCGGCGTCTGGCGGCGTCCAGGACACTGTCCGCTTACCTGGAAGGTGCACGCGCAACGGCCCTGGGGCCCTGCGTGGCCGATCTGTCCGGCGCCAGTGACGTGCACGAGATCGAGCAAAGCGTGCGTAGTCATCTGCATCGGTGCGTGGGGGAGGTCGCGCTGTGGGCTCCCGAGCCCTGGCGCGTGGCAGTGCAGTGGCTGAACTGGCTGCCGTACCTCCCGGCGCTGCGGCATCTGCTGGAAGGCGCCGAAGTCCGGTCCTGGATGGGTGCGGCGGCACCCCTGAAAGCCTGCTTGGAGGTGGCGCCCGAAGCGCGTCCGCGGGTGCTGGCGTTGGCCGGGGGCGCGGTGCTGGTGAACGCCTGGGAGCGGGGCGAGTCCATGCTTAGGGCCTGGGGTGTCACCTGGAGGCAGCGCTGGCCCGCCTGTACCGGGCAGTGCGCCGCCGGCCTGAATGGGATTGCGGCCGTGCTGGAGCGACATGTGAGCCGGTTTCCCGCGGCCGGCCTGCGCGAGTCCTGGCCGGCCCGCCATGCCCTCAATGCACGCATGCGCCACCTGTTCCGCCAGCACACGCTGGAGCCGGCGGCCGCCTTTGCTTATCTGGCGCTGGTGGCGCTGGACCTGGAACGCCTGCGGGCCGACCTGACCTGGCGGGCCCTGTTCCCCTCTCACGGCCTGGAGCCGTGAGCCTGCGTCCGGTACCCGCGCGCTGGTTCGAGGCGTTAGTGCCGAGGATGCATGCGGCGCGCGCGACGGGCACCCTGGCCAGGACGGGGGCCGTAGAGCTGGAAGCCGTGGAGGCAACCGGAATCACGGAACGTATCGCGGACCTGGAGCCCGGTCTGGAGCGCTACCACCACCTGCTGGACCGCTATCGGCGCTACCTGGCCCGCGGCCAGCTCACACATTCTTCACGGGCCGTTCCGCCTGGGCGGACGCTGCACTTGGCCCAGGAGCGACTGGAGCGGAGGAAGCGAGCCGCCGATACCCTGATTGATCGCCTCCAGGCCCTGGAGGAAGAGCTTGTCCGGCTGCGCCTGTGGGAGCAGATTCTGGGCTGTGGCGAGGAGCACGACCTGGACCTGGACCTGCTTGCCGATTGCGGTCCGGTGCTCGAGGTGGTCATCGCGGTGCTGCCCAGCCAGTCCCTGGTGGAACACCAGGATCCCATGCTGCTGCTTGTGATACCCCTGGCCTTGGAGCAATGCGTGCTGGGCGTGGGGCCGCCCACCGTCATGGCTGCGTTTGCCCAGCAGGTCCGGCTGCTCAACGGCCGGGCTCTGGCACGTCCGTCATGGCTGCGAGGCACAGCAACCCAGGCCGTGGAGCCGTTGCATGCCCGCCATGCCGAATATGAGCAGCTCGTTGCCGGGCTCTATGCCGGGCTGGACGCTCTGCACACGGCCCATGGTCTACCGGAGGCCTTGGGTGATCTGGCTTGCCTGGAATGGTTTGCGCGCCACGTGGGCAGTCTGCCGGCGAGCCGCTACTTCGTCTGGATCACCGGCTGGACCGACGAGGTCGACGCCCAGCCTCTGGCCGCGGCGCTCAAGCGAGAAGGCTCCGGCGGGCTAATCCACTTTCCGCCGCCGCCCGCGGGTGTGCCGCCGCCGCAGCTGCTGCACAATCCCTGGTGGGTCCGTCCCTTCGAGATCTTCTCCCGTGCTCTGGGCATGCTCGGAGGCGACGAGGTGGATCCCAGTCCATGGCTGGCCGCGGTGGTTCCGCTGCTGTTCGGCTACATGTTCGGTGACGTGGGCCAGGGGTTGATGCTCGTCGCCTTTGGCTGGTGGCTGCGCCGGCGCTGGCCGCTGGCCAGGCTGCTTATCGCCGGCGGCCTCTCCGCAACCGCTTTCGGGCTTCTCTTCGGCAGCGTGTTCGGCCGCGAGGACATTCTGCCCGCCCTCTGGCTGCACCCCATGCGTGAGCCTCTCTTGGTCCTGGGCGTGCCCCTGGCTTTCGCGGTCGCGCTGCTCAGCCTGGGCCAGATCCTAAACGCCCTGGAGGCCCGCTGGCGGGGCGAGGCCCGGCACTGGTGGCGTGTGGATGGGGGCATGCTCGTGCTGTATGTGGGCGCTGCCGGCAGCTTCGTCTACGGGCCACTACAGATGCTGGCCCTGGCCGGCGCGGCCTGGTACATCCTGGGCCGCTTTTGGGGGCGGCCCGTTCTGGCGGGGCTCCTCGGCGGGGTCGGCGGCCTGCTGGAGCACGGTGTGCGGCTGAGTGTGAATACCGTGTCGTTTGCCCGAGTCGGTGCCTTCGCCCTGGCCCACGCCGGTCTGTCATCGGCGATGGTGTCCCTTGCCGAAGCGGCCGGGTCCGCCGCAGGGGCTTTGCTGGTCATGGTGGTTGGCAATGCCGTCATCATCCTGCTGGAAGGACTGGTGGTGTCCATTCAGACCACCCGCTTGGTGCTGTTCGAGTTCTTCACCCGCTTCGTGCGCGGGCGGGGCCGCTCATTTCGGCCACTGCCACCGCCTCCCACCGTCTTGCGAGGAGAGTCCTATGACGTCGCCAGTTAGGTTCACCCTGTTTCTGACCCTGTCGGCGGGTCTGATGGCCGTGCTGAGCAGCATGGCACTCTGGCTTCCTTCGGCGCTCGCGGCCAACGAGGTCGCGGAAGCGATGCAGTTGCCGGGTGATGCCCTGAGCTGGGGTTTCGCGGCAGCTGCGGCTGCCACCGGCTTGTCGTCTCTGGGTGCGGCCTATGCCGTTGGCAGAGTCGGCGCCGCCGCCATCGGCGCCCTGGCCGAGAAGGAGGAGCTGTTCGGGCGGCTAGTGATCCTGGTCGGGCTTGCCGAAGGTATTGCCATCTACGGCCTGATCATCTCCGTTCTCATTCTGAACCGCCTGGTGTGATGCGAGCACCGGTGTTTGTCGGGGACGAGGTCAGCGCCGCGGGCTTCCGCCTGGCCGGGGCCAGAGTCATGGTGCCGGCGGCCGGAGCAGAGCTTGCGGTGTTTCAGCAGGCCCGGAGCGAGGCGGACCTGTTGCTGCTGACGGCCCAGGTGGCTGAACGCCTTCCCAACGGCGTCATGGACGCGGCCTTGCTCGATGTCACCCCTTTGATCCTGATCGTGCCTGATATCCGCGGCATCCTGCAGCCGCCGGACATCGCCTCCCGCCTGCGCCGCCAGCTCGGGCTCGCGGAATGAGCACGGGCGACCAAGAGAGGATGCTCATGGCCTTGGTGCAAGAGCACCAGCAGGCCGAGTGCCGAGGGCTGCTGGTGCGAGCTCGGGAGGAGGCCGCGCGAATTGTGCGCGAAGCCTATGCCGGAGCGCGGACGCGGCTCCACCGGGCGGTGGTCCGAGAGCGGCAGCGGGCACTCGATCGGCTCAGAGCCGCGGAGGCGGAACTTCATACCGTGCGGCGTATGTACCGGCAGCGCCGGAGCGCGGCGCTGCTGTCCGCCGCCTGGGAGCGCCTTGAGAGTGAGTTTCTGGACCGCTGGGCGGAGCCGGCGGGCCGCAAGGCCTGGGTGGCCGCGGCGGTTGAGCGGGCATTCGGCACCTTTGCCCCACATGCGTGGGAGATTACCTGTCCGGCCTCCTGGCCGGAGATGGAGCGCAAGGACCTGGAGCGTACGCTGGCCACCAGGCTGGCCGAGACTCCGCGCTTCATCCCGGATGAGGGTCTGGGTGCGGGCCTGCTGATTCGCAGCGGCGGCAACGTCGTGGATGCGACGCTGGCTGGGTTTCTGGAGGACCGCGGCCTGGTGGAAGGGCGTTTGCTGGCGCTCATATCAGGCGGAGAGACGCGTTGAGTCTGGCCATCGCCCATTGGTTGAGCGGTCCCGTGCTGCGGGCGCGGCCGCAGGGTCCGTTCGCGCTGCGGGAGGCGGTGCGGGTCGGGGATCAAGGACTGCTGGGGGAGGTCATCCAGCTCCAGGAGGATGCCATCGTGGTCCAGGTCTACGAGGACACCACCGGACTGCGTCCCGGTACGCTGGTGACGGGGACGGGGCTGCCTCTATCGGTGCGGCTCGGGCCCGGCATTCTGGGCCGGATCTTCGACGGCCTGCTGCGTCCCATCGGCAAGGTGTCGGAGCCTTACGTGCAGCCGGGGCTTCAAGGCATGGAGTCCCAGCATTATCCATACTCGCCGCGGGTCAAATTCGGCGACGTGCTGGGTGTGGGCAGCAGCTTCGGTACCGTCAAGCCGGCCGAGGGACCGCCCCAGCGCTGCCTGGTGCCACCCGGGGCCGAGGGCGAGGTGATTGGTCTTCAGCCGGGCGGGCAATATGCGGACGACGCGACTCTGTGCCGGCTGCGGGACCGGCACGGCAAGGTCCACGAGGTCGCCATGAGCCACCCGTGGCCGGTGCGCGTGCCGCGGCCGGTCGCCGCGCGCCTGCCGGCGGAAGAGCCACTGGTCACCGGACAACGGATCCTGGACTGTCTGTTCCCGGTGGCCCGCGGCAGCAAGGCGTCCATTCCCGGTGGGTTCGGTACCGGCAAGACGGTGCTCCTGGAAAGCCTGGCGAAATGGTGCAGTGCTGACGTCATCGTGTACGTGGGCTGCGGCGAGCGCGGCAACGAGATGGCGGGCATGCTGAAGGAATTCTCGCACCTCGAGGACCCCCGCACCGGGCGCCTGCTGATGGAGCGTACCGTGATGATTGCGAACACCTCAAACATGCCGGTGGCGGCGCGTGAGGCGAGCATCTACACGGGAGTGACGGTGGCGGAGTATTTCCGCGACCAGGGCCTGCACGTGGCACTGATGGCCGATTCCACCAGCCGTTGGGCCGAGGCCCTGCGCGAGGTCTCGGGCCGGCTGGGCGAGCTTCCCGGGGAAGGCGGCTACCCGGCCTACCTGAGCAGTCGCCTGGCCGAATTCTACGAGCGTGCCGCCAAGGTGCGGACCCTGGGTGGGGAGACCGGCTCGGTGACCATCATGGGGGCCGTGAGCCCGCCGTCGGGGGATTTCTCCGAGCCGGTTACCAGCCACACCCGGCGCTACGTACGCAGCCTCTGGGCGCTGGATTTGCAGCGGGCGCAGGCGCGCTTCTACCCTGCCGTCCATCCTCTGCAGTCCTACAGCGAGGTGGCCGAGGATCTGACCCGCTGGTGGCTGGGACAGGGCTGCTCCCGATGGGACGAGCTGCGCCGACGCTTTCTCACCCTGTTGGAGGAGCAGGCGCGGCTGGATCGCATGGCACGGATTATCGGCAAGGACGCCATGCCGCCGCGCCAGCGCCTCACTCTGCTCTGCGCCGAGCTGGTCAACGAGGCGTTCCTGCGCCAGTCGGCGTTCTCATCCCTGGACCGGTTCTGCTCGCCCGCGCGCCAGGCGGTGATGATGCGCATGATCGGCCGCTTCCTGGATCTGGCCGGTGAGCTGGTGGACGCGGGCGTGACCCCGGAGGCTCTGGCCGGCGAGGAGACCTACCGGCGGCTGCTGCGCATGGGCGAGGAGATCCCGGAAGGCGATTGGGAGCGGTTCTCCGCGTTATCCGAGGACCTGGAAACGACGCTGAACCGGATGCGCGACGCGAGCCATGAGGCGCGCGAATGACGGCGAGCACCTATGCCAGACTCACGGTCGACGATGCGGCGATGAGGCTGGAAGGGCCGCTGCTGTTCATGCGTCGCACGGTGGAAGTCGGGCTCAACGAGGCCGTCGAGGTCAAGGGTATCGACGGGCGCGTGCATCTGGGTCGCGTGGCAGCGCTTGAGGATGAGGTCATCACCATCGAGGTGCTGGACAGCACCGCCGGCCTGTCGTTGGCAGGTACCCGGGTGCGTTTCTTCGGCGAGCCCCTGCTGTTCCGTCTGGGGGCGGGAATCCTGGGCCGGATCTTCAACGGGGTCGGCCAGCCCGTCGACGGAGGTCCCCCCCTGGCCGCAGAGCGTAGCCTGCGTATCGAAGGCCTGCCCATCAAGCCGGTGGCCCGTGACCCGCCGCGGGACTTCATCGAGACCGGTATCAGCACCGTCGACCTCATGAGCAGCCTGGTGCGGGGCCAGAAGCTGCCGCTGTTCTCCGGTGGCGGGCTGCCGCACGACCGCATGGCGGTGGACATCGCCACCAATGCCCGCCTGCGAGCCGCGGAGAAGCAGGACTTCGTCATCGTCTTCGCGGGCATCGGGGTTCCGCACGAGAGCGCCGAGTACTTCCGCCGGGAGATGGAGCGCACCGGCGCTCTGGAACGTGCCGTGCTGTTTCTGAACCTGGCCAGCGACTCCAGCGCGCAGCGCCTGCTGACGCCGCGATTTGCGCTTACCGCAGCCGAGTACCTGGCCTTCGACCAGGGCAAGCACGTGCTGGTGATCCTGACTGACATGACCAACTACTGCGAGGCGTTGCGGGAGGTCTCCTCCAGCCGCGGCGAGATCCCCAGCCGCAAAGGCTATCCCGGCTACATGTACTCGGACCTGGCCACTCTCTATGAGCGCGCAGGGCGCATCAAGGAGATGCCCGGCTCTCTCACCCAGATTCCGATTCTGACCATGCCGTCCGATGACATCAGCCATCCCATCCCGGACCTCACCGGCTATATCACGGAGGGCCAGATCGTGCTGGACCGTGATCTCCATCGGCGCTCCGTATATCCGCCCGTGAAGGTGCTGCCCAGCCTTTCCCGGCTCATGAAGGATGGTACCGGCGAGGGCTACACTTATCGGGATCATCCACTCTTGGCGGCTCAGCTCTATGCGTCCTATGCCCGCGCCGGGCAGGCCCGCATCCTGGCCAGCGTGGTGGGGGAGGAAGGGCTCTCCGACGTGGATCGCAGCTATCTCGCCTTCGGCCGGCACTTCGAGGACGCGCTGGTTTCCCAGGACGGACCGCGTACCCTGGAGCAGTCCATGGCCGCGGCCTGGAAGGCCCTTAAGGTCCTGCCCATCTCCGAGCTGCACCGCCTCAGCGACGAGCAGATAGCGGAGCATATCGTAGAAGAGGTGGGGGCTGAGGAGTGAGGTGCGTAGGGCGGGATTTATCCCACCGAAGAGCCGAAATATACCACGGAACCCGCGGAAGGTTGCGAAGAGTGAGGGATGGGGGTGAGGAGGGTAAGGACCAGGAATGAAGAATTCACCACAAAGGCACGGCCTTCGCGAGGATTGAGCTACGCTTTGCCCACAGCCCACAGCCCACAGCCCACAGCCCACAGCCCACAGCCCACAGCCCAC
>CAYWTP010000018.1:0-14488 GCA_964461215.1 uncultured Ectothiorhodospiraceae bacterium
CCCGGTCTCCCGCTCCAGCGTCCGCAGGATGCTCAGGCACACGTCCAGGCCGATTAGGTCGGCCAGCTCCAGGGGACCCATGGGGTGATTTGCGCCCAGCTTCATGCACTGGTCGATCGCCCGCTCGTCCAGGGCCCCCTCGGCGAGCATGAAGATGGCCTCGTTGATCATCGCGAACAGCAGCCGGTTGACCACGAACCCGGGGCTATCCGGCACGGTGACGCTCTTCTTGTTCAGGGCGGCCATCAGGGCCTCGGCACGCGCCACCGCCTCGTCAGCGGTGTGAGGACCCCGCACGATCTCCACCAACCGGAGCATGGTGGGCGGATTGAAGAAGTGCGTGCCCAGGAAGCGTTCAGGGCTGTAGACCGCCTCGCTCAGGGCGGCCACACTCAGGGTCGAGGTGTTGGTGGAGATGAGGGTGGCCCCGGACACCACCGCGCTCACCCGCCCCAGCACTTGGCGCTTGGCCTCGTACTCATCTACCACCGACTCGATGACGGCCTGCACGCCCTCCACCGCGACCATGTCGTCGGTGTAGTGGATGCGCTCGCCAAGACCGCGGGCGTCATTGACCGCAATGGTCCCCAGGCGCGCCTCCATCCGCGCCATCTTGCCCAGCTCCTCCACCAGCCCGTCGTGGCGGCGCCGGTTCCACAGGACCACGGTCATGCCGTGGGCGGCACACAGCAAAGCCAGCCGCTTACCCATGGCACCGGAGCCCAAGATGCCGATTCCGTTGAGGGAGTTGGTCATGCGCGGGATGGAGTCGCTCAGGCAGGCCGGAATACCTGGTGGTACTCCTGCCGGGCTTGATCCAGGTCACCCAGCCGGCCCACGTCGATCCAGTATTCGGGCACCGGGAAGCAGGCGATGGACCGGGGCGTCGCCGCCTCGACGGCCTCCAGGAGCTGGGGCATGTCGTAACGTCCCTGGCGGGGCACCAGAGAGAAGGTGTCGGGCTCCAGCACGTACAGGCCGGCGTTCACGTAGTAGAAATAGCTGGGCTTCTCCTCGATGCCCGCGAGCCGGCTCTCGTCCATCCGGACCACGCCGAAGGGAATGTCCACCTGTATGGTGCGCACCGCCACCGTGGCCTGCACCGACTCCTGGCGATGGAAGTCCATGAGCGCCCTGGGATTGAGGCGCGTGAGCACGTCGCCGTTCATCATCAGCAGGGGCCGCTCCTCGCGTCCGCGCAACAGCGCCAGCGCCCCCGCGGTACCCCGCGGCTCATCCTCGCGCAGGTACTCGATCTCGACTCCGAACGCGTCGCCATCGCCGAAGTGACTCTCAATCTGCTCAGCGAGGTAGTTCACAGACAGGTAGATCCGTTTGATCCCCTCACGGGCCAGATGCCCAACGATGGTCTCCAGGATGGGGCGCTTGCCCACCTCCACCATGGGCTTGGGGCGGCTCTCGGTGAGGGGCCGCAGGCGCTCGCCACGCCCGCCCGCCATCACCAGGGCCGCGTAGGGTAGCTCGGCGTGCTCGCGCTGCAAGGCCCAGACGTGGACCAGGCCGCGCAGCATATAGTGCTCGTCCACTAGGGGCAGGAAGGGATGGGCCACGTCGCGGGTCAGGTTCTTGAGCTCCTCGACCGGAGCATCGGCCGAAGCGACCTGGGGCGAGCGGTTCATCACCCGGTCCAGCGGCCGGCCCATGTCCGCGTCCGCCAGCAGGGCCCGGCGCAGATCGCTGTCCACCGCCAGGCCCTCGAAGCGCCCGGCTTGATCGGTAATCAGGACGATGTCGATCCCGGTCTCGGTCATCCTGCGCATGGCGTCGGCCACGCTCGCCGTGGCCGGCAGCACGTGGGGACGTGGGTCCAGGAAAGGCCCGTCGCTCATGACCGGGATCGGCTTCTGTCCGCCCGCCGCTGCATCAGCCGCGCCCCGTTCTCAACAGCGCACGCAAGCCTTCGGCGTCCAACCACTGGTCGTTGCTGTCGCTGGAGTAGTAGAACTCCGGGTCCACCACTTTGGCGCCGTTGGCCTCCAGGTGCTCCCGCGACCAGAAGGCGAACGCGGGCTCGATGACGTAGCGGTCCTCGAGCTCCAGAGTGGTGCGCGCATCGTCTCGGGTAATCATGAGTTCGTGCAGCTTCTCGCCGGGACGGATGCCGATGATGTGGCAGGACACCTGCGGGGACATGGCCCAGGCCAAGTCCACGATACGCATGCTGGGGATCTTCGGCACGAAGATCTCGCCCCCCTTCATCATGGCCAGGGACGAGAGCACGAACTCCACCCCCTGCTCCAGGGTGATCCAGAAACGGGTCATGCGCTCGTCGGTGATGGGCAGGCTGGTGGCGCCCTCGGCCAGCAGGCGCTCGAACAGGGGCACAACGCTGCCGCGGGAGCCCACCACGTTTCCGTAGCGCACGACCGAGAACCGCGCCCCCTGGCGGCCACTGAGGTTGTTTGCAGCGACGAAGATCTTGTCCGACGCCAGCTTGCTGGCGCCATACAGGTTGGCGGGATTCGCCGCCTTGTCCGTAGACAGGGCGATGACCCGTCTCACGCCGCTATAGATGGCGGCGTTGGCCACGTTCTCGGCGCCGTGGACGTTGGTGCGGATACACTCGAAGGGGTTGTACTCGGCGGTGGGGACCTGCTTCAGGGCGGCGGCATGCACCACCACGTCCACCTCGCGCATGGCCATCCGGAGCCGCTCCAGGTCCCGCACGTCGCCGATGAAGAAACGCATGGCCGGGTGGTCGGCCAGGTCCGGATCGTGCTGCATCTCGTACTGCTTGAGCTCGTCGCGGGAGAACACGATGACCCGCTCCGGCCGATAGTGCCGCAGCACGGTGCGTATGAAGTGCCTGCCGAAGGAACCGGTGCCTCCCGTCACCAGAATAGACTTGCCGTTCAGATCGTAGGCGCCGCCGGGGGACTGTGCAGTAATGGCCATCAGGTATCCGTATCTCGCTGTGTGATCTTGTCTCGGTGCTGCAACAGGGCCTGGGCGACGGCCCAGTCGGTCTCGGTGTCGATGTCCACGCTCTGCGCATCGTCCATGACCAGGGGCAGCGTGGGCGCCGGCGTGAAGCTACGTGTCGCGCGCAGGGTCGCGGTGCGGACCAGATATATGGCGCCGTTGGGCACGTAGGCGGTCTCACCTGCGGCCTCGGGAGCCAGCCTGGCAAGAACACCGCCGGCCGAAGCCGTGTATACGTGCTCCGCAGCCACATGCAGCCGGCGCACTCCCAGCACCGCGTTAGCCCGGGGATGCGCCCCGAGCAGATCCAGCGCCCGGTCGACATCTGCGCCCTGGCGCAGGGGCGAGGTGGGCTGGAGCAGCATCACCAGTGCGGGATCCCCGCCGTTCTCCGCCGCATACCAGTCCAGCAGGTGCATCACCACGGGCAGGGTGGGGGTGTCGTCCCGGGCAAGGCGCGCCGGACGCAGGAAGGGCACGCGCCAACCCAGGGCCTCGCCGGCCCTGGCGATGACCGAATCGTCCGTGCTCAACACGCAGGGCCCCGCCAGCCGGGACCCGGCTACCGCGTCCTGCACCCGCTCCAGCAAGCTGCGCCCGGCCAAGGAACGCAGGTTCTTGCCCGGCAGGCGCCGGGAGCCGCCCCGGGCAGGCACTATGATGAGCGGCTCATCCCCCATGCCGCTCACGCGGGCGCGGCATCCGCCGGCCGGCGGTCGGCGCACAACAGGGCCAGCAGCGAGGGCGGCTTAGGCCAGTACAGGGCACCACTGTCGTCAGGCGCCGACTCCGGACGCCAGCCCTCCAGCACGGCGCGCACTGCGGCGCGCATCTGTGACGGCGTCCCACAGCCGATGCGCAGGCCATGGGGATAGAGGGTACCCCCAGCGGCCATAATGCTGGCGGTGTACTCCGAGGCCTCCAGCACCGGCACGCCCTCCAGGTACATGTCGTTCATCACGTTGGAGCCGTTGGCGGTGGCCGCGGCGGTGGCAACCCGCGCCAAGAGCTGGGGATGGGCCTCGGTGACACGGACATCCAGGCCTGGAAAGCGGGCCAGCTCGGCCTCCAGCTCCGCCGGATTGCAGATCACGTGGGGCTTGACCAGGACCAGAGCACCGGGGGCCTCCTCCGCCACGGCCTCCAGGAGCAGGCGGAAGCGGTCCCGGCAGCTCGTGGGCCGGGCCAGAGTCGGCAGGGCGTGGTTGCCGGGATAGAAAAGCACGAACACGGGTCGGCCGCCCGTCGCGATCCGCTCTCCGTCCAGGTCCCGGATCCCGTGATCGACCAGCACCCGGTCCAGGTGGGCCTGCCAGGCCGGGTAGCGGCGCGGGGTGCCGGCCACCAGCAGCGGCGAGCTCACGATCCGCCGCAGGTCGGTGGCCTGGTCGGGGTGATACACCACACAGGCATCGCCGCTATCGCCATAATGCTGATCCTCGTCGCCATGGCGCTCTCTCATGGCCTGGCGAAAGCCGGCGCTCTCCGGATAGGCGGGTTTGGCATAGAGCACGGCCGCGCCCCGCAGCCGCGCGGCGGAGGCCACAACATTGAAGGGAAATTGGCTGTAATCTGTATAGCCTATCAGCAGGGTCCGGCTCGACCCCATACGCGCCAGCCAGGCCAGCAGCCGTAGGCCGGTGCGAGCCCGAGACAGCCATCCAGCCCGGCCATTCGACAGGGTGTGTACCGCGCCGATCCCGCTCATGGCCTGGATCAGCACATAGTTGCCCCCGATCTCGTCCAGGGTCCGGGCGTTCAGGAACAGGAAGTCCACCTGCAAGGCTGAGGACTCGCCCTTGAGCTCCAGCATGACCGGCAGGATGCTGTCCAGCCCGATCAGCTTGCCGCCGAGCAGCACCACGATTCGGTGCGGGACGCGGCCCAGAGGCGGCGGTGCGAAGGCCTGCCCCTGGTTCGTTGTGCCCGGCCCCTCCAGCTCCACGAAGATATCCACTGGATTAGGTCCCTGCCCCGCGCCCCCAGGGAGCCTCGAACACCGCGCCGCCGCCATAGAAGTGCTTGGCCAGCAGAGCCTGGCGGCCGGGCAGGCCCGCCAGCACCGCCGCAATCCGGGGCCCGGCCCGGCCGTCTCCGTAGGGCGTGCCGCACTCGGTCGCCCCGGGGTCGCGGGAAAGCTCCACCAGCAGGGCGTGCACCACGGCGGCTTGGGCCGGACAGTCGTGGACGTTGGGTCCGTGCAAGCGGCCGCCCTGGCGCTCGCCCACGTTGATCACCGGCAGGCCGAACAGTCCGGCCTCGATGATGCCACTGGAGGAGTTCCCCACCATCACCGCCGCGTGGCGCATGGCGTTGCCGTACAGGAGCGCGCCCAGGGTGTCGCGGAACACGGCCCAGTTCCGCGCGGCCACGAAACCGGCGATGCGCCGGCGCATCTCGGCGCCGCCGGGATCGGAGTTCGGCCCCGTGATGACCGTGGGCGCCGGTGACCGATCCAGGGCGTCGAGCACCGCGTCGAGCACCGCCTGGGGATCGGCGGCGTTGGTCTCCGGATGAACCGTGACCAGACGCAGTCCGTCGGTACTCGCCAGGCCCAGGGCCGCGGCGAACTCGTCGGGACCCATCGCCTGCGTGGCCAGCAGGGTGTCCAGCCCCGGCGCGCCGGTCACATGGATGCGCCACGGCTCCTCGCCCATGCGGCACACGCGTTGGGCCGCCTCCACCGTGGCGGTGCAGTGCACGTGGGCGAGCTTGGTGCAAGCGTGCCGGACCCGGTCGTCGATGGCCCCCTCGCTCAGCTCACCACCGTGCAGGTGCACCACCGGCAGGTTGAAGGGCAGCGTGGCAAAGACCGCCGGCAGCATATCCAGCCGATCGCCCACCACCACCATCAGGTCCGGCTCCACCTGGGCACACACGGCGGCGGTGCCGCTGGCGATCTCGGCCATGGCCTCGGCCGCCGGCTTGCCGGCGACGCCCCCCAGATCGGTGCCCGCGGCGTGGATCACGGTCCCTTCGGGCACCAGCCCCCGGTGTTCGCCGGCGCCGCCTCGGTGCATGCCGGTCACCAGGATGTGCAGCTCCAGATCCGGGTTGGCGTCCACCGCCTCCCATACCGCCGACAGGATCCCCGCATCGGCGCGGCTGGAGGTAACACTGAGCACCCGGGTCACGCCAAGTCTGCCGCGGTGATGGCCTGGCCGGCCGCACAGTTCCGGCGCAGCACTCGGCCCGCCGGATCCTGTGCCGGCGACAGACCGTGGGCGGGACGCATCAGCACCAGGTCCGCGTCACGCAGCACGGTGCCCGCCGGCAGATCGCGCCGGGCGTGCCAGGAGCGCCGGACCAGGGCCGCAGTCTCGCGCTCGCCAGGGGCGGGCCGCTTGCGGCCATCGCCCAGGGCGGCCGCGGTCTCGCGCAGGCGCCGGACCATGCGGCCCAGCTCGTCCGGCTCCAGCGAGGCCACGTGATCCGGGCCCGGCAGACGCCGATCCAGGGTGAAGTGCTTCTCGATGACCTGGGCCCCCAGAGCCACCGCCGCCACCGCCGCGTGATCGCCCAGGCTGTGGTCCGAGTAGCCCACCGGCAGACCGGTGCGCTCGGCCATGGTGACCATGGCCCGCAGGTTCAGGGTCTCGTAGGGCGCAGGGTACAAGGAGGTGCAGTGCAGCAGCACGATCCGCGCGGCTCCGGCCTCGCGCAGCACCGCCACCGCCGCCTCAACCTCCCCCATCTCGGCCATGCCGGTGGACAGCAGCACCGGCAGCCCGAAGCTCGCAAAGTGGCGCAGCGCAGGATGGTTGGTCAGCTCGCCGGAGGCCACCTTGATGTATTCCATGCCCAGGGCCACCAGCTCGGCGGTCATCTGCGGGGAGAACGCCGTGCACAGGAAGCCGATGTGCCGGGCGCGGCAATCGGCGGCGATGGCGGCCAGATCTTCCGGCTCCAGCTCAAGGGAGCGCAGCAGCTCGGCTTGGGTCGCCGCGCCGCTGTTGCGCTGCTGATAGTCCGCAGTGGCCGCGTCGGCGGTCACCAGCTCCTCGGCCCGGAAGGCCTGGAACTTCACCAGATCCGCGCCGGCCTCAGCCGCAGCTGTGACCATTTCCAGGGCCCGGCCGCGATCGCCGTTATGGTTGACGCCCGCCTCGGCGATGACGAGCGGTAAGGACGCACCGATCATAGGCTCAACGGGGATAACGGGTGGCCGCGGACACCAAAGTCCCGTCCTCGATCCCGGTCCCCGGCAGCAGCACCGCCCCGGCCCCGATGAGGCAGTTGGCGCCAATCCGGCACTCACCTAGGACCACCGCGCCGGGGGCAACATGGGTGCCGGTGCCGATATGGGTCTCATGTTCCACGATGGCACCGGTATTGACGATGACGCCCCGCGCCAGGACTACGCCGGGCTGGATTAAAGCCCCAGCGAGCACCATGGCGCCCTCGGCCATGGACACGTCCTCCCCGGTCCAGGACCGCGGATGGCGCAGTGCCGGCGCATCGAAGCCCCGCTGCAGGTATGCTTCCAGCAGCGCCAGGCGCCGGGCCAACACCTCGGGCCGCACGCCCCCCAGGCCCATGGCCACCGGCTGCCCGTCGGCGGGAACCGCCTCGTCGCTGTCGTAACGGGCCGCGTCCAGCCACGCCGCCACCCGCCGGTCCACATAGGCCGCCACGGTACCGCCGCCCGCCCGAATGCAGTCGGCCACCACCCGGGCGTGGCCGCCGGCCCCCACCAGGATGACATTCACGCCGGCATCGCCAGGGCCGCGCCGCGCCAGTGGCGCAGGGCATCGATCACTCGCTGCTGCTGGTCAGGCGTCAGGCTGCTGCTCGAGGGCACGGAGACCACCCGCCCCGACAAGGCCGCGGCCACGGCGCCACCAATCCGCGGTGCCTCCCGGTAGGGCGCTTGCGCCGAAAGTGCAAGCCAAAACACGCGGGCCTGAATGCCCGCCCCGTTCAGATGAGCCACCAGAGCCTCGGCCTCCCCCGGCGAGGCCGCGAGCACCGAGTACAGCCAGCAGGCGCTCTCGGCCCAGGGCGCGCGGGGCATGGCCCGCAGGTCGTCGCGCTCGGCAATCGCCGCATCGTAGCCAGCGGCGATAGCACGCTTTGCGGCAAGCATCTGCTCCAGGCGCTCGACCTGCGCCAGACCGATCGCAGCGTTGACGTTAGTCATGCGGTAGTTGAAGCCAATAGCATCGTGGCGGTAGGCGCTGCCCACACGCGCCTGTGTGCTCAGATTCCGTGCCCTGGCGGCCCAGGACTCACGGTCGGTCACGATCATCCCGCCGCCACCGGCGGTGACTGTCTTGTTGCCGTTGAAGCTGAAGATTGCGCCCTCTGCCAGCCCCCCCACGGGCTTCCCCCGGTAGCGCGCGCCGATAGCGCCTGCGGCGTCCTCGATCAGATTCACGCCGGCCTCGGCACAGGTGGCCCTGAGGGAATCCATGTCTGCCGGATGACCCAGGGCGTGCACCGCAATGACTGCGCGAATGCGCCGCCGCGGTGCCGAGAGGGCCTCGGCCAGGACTTCCGGGTCCAGTGTCCAGGTCGCCGCGCTCACGTCCACGAACACGGGTGTGGCTCCCGCGTGATACACCGCATTGGCCGTTGCCGCGAAGGTCCAGTCCGGGACCACCACGGCATCGCCCGGGCCCACGCCTGCCGACAGCAGCAGCAGATGCAGCGCCGCCGTGCCGTTGACCACTGCCACGCCATGGGCCGTCCCGCACAGCTCGGCCATGCGCCGCTCCAGCTCGACGACGAAGGGCCCGGCCGAGGACACCCAGTTGTCGCGCACGCACTGCGCCAGGTACGCGGCCTCGTTGCCCCGAAGATCGGGCACCGAGAGCGGAACGGGGGACTCGATGGAACTCGGCGGCGCGCCTGGGCCCATGGCGGGTGCCTGGCTCATGTCATGTAGTGGCTGGTGCCGCGAACACGCCCCGCGTGCAGATGCTCGCGCCACCACTGGACGGTGCGTCCCAATCCCTCGTCAAGACTAACCCGCGGACTCCATCCGGTTGCATCCTGGAGACGCCGGCTCGATGCGAGGAGGACCCGTACTTCGGAATTCTGCGGGCGGATTCTCGCACTCTCACTCTTCACAGGCTTGTCGCTGCCCGTAACCATGCGCAGGGTATCAACCAGCTCAGCAATGCTGACGGCCCGCCCGCTGCCCGCGTTGTACGGCACCCCATATTCCACGCCCGCAGACGTGCCTACGGCCAGGAACGCGTCCACCGTGTCCGCGACGTAGTTGAAGTCACGTTTCGGCGTCAGGTCGCCGATCCTCACCGATTGGCACTGGGGGTCGAGTATCTGGCGGATTACCGTCGAGATGACCGCACGCTCGCTTTGCCGGGGACCATAGGTATTGAAAGGCCTCAGGATCACGACTGGCAGATCGAAGGAGCGCGCATAGGCCTCGGCGAGCATGTCGGCGGCAATCTTGGTAGCCGAGTACGGCGACTGCCCTTGCAGGGGATGATCTTCCGTTATGGGCGTGAACCGGGCACTGCCATATACCTCGCTGGTGGACGTACAGACAACCCGGGGCGTGGCATGTAGGCGTGCTGCCTCAAGCACGTTCAGTGTCCCGGTCACATTCGTATCCACGTACGACTGGGCCGCGGCATACGAGTGTGGAATGGCAATCAGAGCTGCCAAGTGGTACACCATCTCATGTCCGTCGGTCACCCGCGTGACAAACGCCGGGTCACGCACATCACCCCGGACCATCTCAACGGCGTCAATGGCGGCCGGGTCCAGGTCGTCCAACCAACCATGGCTGTCGAAGGAATTGTAGAGACTGAGTGCCGTAACCCGGGCGCCGGCGTGTACGAGGCGCTCAACCAAATGGGAGCCGATAAACCCGTCGGCCCCGGTTACCAGGACCCGCGTTTGCTGGTAGGCGTTAGCCATATTTTCCGAGTTGTGTTGTCAAGCCTTGCGGGCACGCTACCGCCCTGCGGTTCCGCTAACAGTTCCGCATAAGGCACAGATGCTGCCGGGCTGGGACGCAAGTCCCAATCCCGAGCTGGAATTCATCCTTTTGGCTTGAGACCCAGAATATCCGGCACTACCAGCCGTTCGCGCGGGATCTGCGCCAATAGCTGCTCGTATCTTCCGCAAGGGTCGTCTAAATCCGTGATCACGCAGGCATCGAACAAAGCAACGTCGGGCAAATTTCGGCACGTCCTATACTGCATGAGCTCGGCGCGAGCGGACTCCGGATCGTAAACAGCCACCACCTCAACCCGGTGCTCCTGGGCGCGAAGCGCCGCGATTTCCGCAAGGTCCGAGACACCGCAAAGCACCAAGCGCCGCCAGCCTTGACCCTCGCAGTAACGAAACGCCCGGGCGCAGGATTCTGCGGCCTTTCGGTAGAAAGTGAGCGAAAAGGACAGGTACTGGGCGGTCAGCCGGCTCTTCTCGGCAAACCCCATGGGCGTGAGGTAGTAAAGATAGCGGTTGGCCGGCGCTTGCTGGATCTTGATAAGACCCTTACGGACACAGCGCTTCAGGTACGAATTGGCCAGCCCCAACGCAACGCCGAGCCGCTGCGCAAGGTGGCGCTGCGTAACGCCCTCCTCTTGATCGATGGCCTGAAGGATTTCCAGCGTCAGTGCCTCTTCCTTGTCCTGAGCGTTCATAATCTGAACACTATAATTGGTAGGACAAGCGAGGGTCAACAGCTAGATGTGCCGATTACACCGGCTCAATGTGGCCCGTGGGTAGCTGTACCCGGGTTGACTGGCCTACCACATCCAGCAGAATGACCACCCGTTCGTTGCCGCTGCTGGCCTGAAATATGCCCTCGTACCCCGCCAGGGCGCCTTCGGCTACGCGTACGCGGTCCCCGGTTCGGAATTCGGGGGGCGGCAGGTCCTGTACACCCGAGGCATCCTCGCGCCGTCGCAGAAGCTCGACCAGGTCGTCGGGGATCCGCGCCGGCATATCACCGAAGCGCACCAGATTGGCCACCCCCAGGGTGGATCGGATGGGTCCCCAGTTGTCGGTCTGGTCGCTGAGGTGAATGAACAGGTAGCGCGGAAACATGGGCTCCACCAGGGCCAGGTACTGGCCCTTGCGGCGCCGGCGGTTGCGGATCAGCGGCAGGTAGGCCTCGTAGCCCTGGCGTTGGAGATTGTCCAACGCCACCGGCTCCTGGCGGGGCTTGCTGTAAATCAGATACCAGGCCTGCATGGGCGTTCTAGGCGTCGGCTCCGGCACGGCTGGGGCAGGCGAGAGACTCGGCCTCGCGCATGTTCTGTGCCACGGGCGAGAGAAAGCGAGTCTGTAGCCGCCGCTTCAGGGGCGTCCGACGCATGTATAGCGAAAGCCGGCCTCGCGCATGCGCTGGGGCTCATAGACGTTACGCAGGTCGACGAAGACATCGCTCTTCATGCCTGCCTTCAGCCGCGCCAGATCAAGACCGCGGTAGGCGTTCCACTCTGTCATCAGCACCACGGCGTCGGCGCCGACGGCCGTCTCATAGGTGTCATCGCAGTAGGTGATGCCTTCGGGCAGCAGGTGTTTGGCCTCGTCCATGCCCTGGGGATCGTGCGCCCGGATGATGGCACCCTTCTCCAGAAGCACCGGCAAAATCGCCAGGGCCGGCGCCTCGCGCATGTCGTCGGTCTCCGGCTTGAAGGTGAGTCCGAGCACGGCCAGGGTCTTGCCCGCCTCGCTGCCCCCGAGCGCCTGGCGGATCTTGCTCGCCATCCTCGCCTTCTGGGCGGCATTGACTTCGGTGACGGCCTCCACGATGCGGCTCGAGGTGCCGTGCTCCTGTGCGATCCGAATCAGTGCCAGCGTGTCCTTGGGAAAGCAGGAGCCGCCATAGCCGGGACCCGGATGCAGGAACTTCCGTCCAATACGCCCGTCGAGCCCCATGCCCTTAGCCACTGCGTGCACGTCGGCACCCACCGCCTCGCACAGCATGGATACCTCGTTGATAAAGCTGATCTTGGTGGCGAGAAACGCGTTGGAGGCGTACTTGACCAGCTCGGCACTCTCCAGATTGGTCACCACGATCGGGGTCTCAATCAGATTCAGCGGGCGGTAGAGCTCGCGCAGCATCGCTTCGGCCCGCGCGCCCTCCACTCCGATGACGACCCGGTCAGGGCGCATGAAGTCGCTGATGGCGGCTCCTTCGCGCAGGAACTCCGGGTTCGAGGCCACATCGAAGTCGGCCTCGGGATTCTCCTCGGCGATGATGCGCTGAACCTGCCTGGCGGTCCCGACAGGGACGGTGGATTTGTCCACGATGACGGTGTAGCCGGTCAGATGCTGGGCGATCTGTCGGGCGGCCCCGTAGACGTAGGACAGGTCGGCATACCCACCGCCGCGACGCGAAGGCGTTCCCACCGCGATGAACACCAGATCCGCACCGGCAACGGGGTCGGAGAAATCGGTGGTGAACCGCAGCCGCTCTTCCCGAGCATTGCGTGCTACCAGCTCTTCCAGGCCCGGCTCATAGATCGGAACCTCACCACGATTCAAGCGGGCGATCTTGTCGGCATCCACGTCCAGGCACGTGACGTTGGCGCCGAACTCCGCAAAGCACGCCCCGGAAACCAGACCCACGTAGCCGGAGCCGATCATCACCACGTTCATGTCTTACCTCTCACAATCGCTGCGAAAGCAGTCGCACGCGGGCTCGCGCTTCCCGGGGCCGGGAACTCAAGCCATTGACCGTCCGACAATCCGGCCACCTGAAGACGGGCGAACTCGAGGATCGCGCTGGCACGGCGAATTGCCTCCCCGCTCACAGCCGCCACAGCGAGACCCCGGCGGGTACGGACTCCCTGGCCAGCACGCCTTTTACATCCGCCACCACGCCCCGGCCGTTATCGAGCAAGGAGGTAATGAAGGGCCAGCCGTCCTTGAGGTACTCGCGATGCGCCACGGCCATGACCAGGGCGTGTGCGGGCTGCAAGGCCTCGTCACTGGTCAAGCTCACGCCATACTCGTGCCGGGCCTCGTCCGGGTCGGCCAGCGGGTCGTGGATCTGCACCTGCACGCCGTAGTCCTCAAGCTCGCGCACGATGTCGATGACCCGGGTGTTTCGCAGATCTGGGACGTCTTCCTTGAACGTCAGCCCGAGCACCGTGACCCGGCTGTCCTTTACGTTGTAGCCCTGCTTGATCAGACACTTGACGAGCTGGCCCGCCACGAAAGCACCCATGTCGTCATTGATGCGGCGGCCGGCCAGAATCACCTGCGGGATATAGCCGAGCATGGAGGCCTTGTGGGTGAGGTAGTACGGGTCCACGCCGATGCAGTGTCCTCCCACCAGGCCGGGGCGGAAAGGCAGGAAGTTCCATTTGGTTCCGGCGGCCGCGAGCACGTCCAGGGTGTCGATGCCCATGCGCTCGAAGATCAGTGCCAGCTCATTCATGAGCGCGATGTTCAGATCACGCTGGGTGTTCTCGATGACCTTGGCCGCTTCGGCGACCTTGATGGTCGGTGCGCGGTGCACCCCGGCGGTCACCACGGATTCATACGCCCGGGCGACGATGTCCAGGGTCTCGGCGTCCTGGCCCGATACCACTTTGGTAATGGTGGTGAAGCTGTGCACGTGGTCGCCGGGGTTGATGCGCTCGGGAGAGTAGCCCACCGTGAAGTCGGTCCCGCACTTCAGGCCGGATTCCCGCTCGAGGATGGGCACACAGTCTTCTTCCGTCGCCCCGGGGTACACCGTGGACTCGTAGACGACAATGTCGCCCCGCTTGAGCTGGGCTCCCACCGTGGCCGAGGCGCGCAATACCGGCCCCAGATCCGGGCGCTTGGCCGCGTCCACCGGCGTAGGCACGGCCACGATGTGGAAATCGGCGTGCTTTAGGTCGGCCGGGTCGGACGTGTACAGCACGTCGGTGGCCGCAAGATCCGGGTCCGTCACCTCACGCGTACGATCATGGCCCTGTTTGAGCTCGGCCACCCTCCCCGCGTTGACGTCGAAGCCTACCGTCCTGGCCTGTCTGCCGAAGGCCACCGCCACGGGAAGGCCCACATACCCCAGACCAACCACCGAAATCTTCCTGCCGTGTGACATCATCTGACCTCGTAATAATTCTTGTACCAGTCAACGAAGCGGCGGATGCCTTCCTCAATCGGGGTATTCGGCCGGTAGTCGAAGTCGCGCACGAGATCAGCCACGTCCGCGAAGGTATCCGGCACGTCTCCGGGCTGAAGCGGCAGAAGGTTCCTCTCCGCCGTCTTGCCCAGACACTCCTCCAACACCTCGATGTAGCGACCCAGCTCCACCGCATTGTTGTTGCCGATGTTATACAGCCGGTAAGGCGCGTAGCTGGTGGCCGAGTCCGGCGAGTCACCCGACCAGTCGGGATTGGGAGTCGCCGGCCTGTCCAGGACGCGAATGACGCCCTCGACGATATCGTCCACGTACGTGAAGTCCCGCCGGTGTTTGCCGTAATTGAAGACATCGATAGGGTTGCCGGCAAGGATGTTGCGAGTGAACAAGAACAAGGCCATATCGGGCCGGCCCCACGGCCCATAGACGGTGAAGAACCGCAAGCCCGTCGTGGGCAGTCCATAGAGGTGGCTGTAGGTGTGG
>CAYWTP010000018.1:14498-24956 GCA_964461215.1 uncultured Ectothiorhodospiraceae bacterium
GGCCTTCTTGCTCGCCGCATACAAGGACACGGGGTGGTCCACGTTATGGTGGACCGAGAACGGCAGATTGGTGTTGGCGCCGTACACCGAGCTTGAGGACGCATATACCAGGTGGTCCGCCCCGTTGTGACGGCAGCCCTCCAAAATGTTGACGAACCCTACCACGTTGGTGTCCACGTATGCGTGCGGGTTAACCAGGGAGTAGCGCACGCCGGCCTGAGCCGCCAGGTTCACCACCCGCTGGGGCTTGGTCTCGGCGAACAGGTCGCTCACCCCCCGGCGGTCCGCGATGTCCAGTAGGACATGGGTGAAATCCGATGACCCCGTCAGCCTTGCCAAGCGGGCCTTCTTCAGGTTGACGTCGTAATAGTCATTAAGGTTGTCGACGCCGATGACCGTGTCGCCGCGCGCCAACAATCGCTGGCTCAAGGCGGCGCCGATGAAGCCCGCAGCCCCTGTAATGAGAACCCTCATGTGTCCTCTCTTCCCCCTCCGGCATCGAGCCCTGCCCAAGCCACTGAACCGTTCACAAGGCTCACCCCGAACAACAGCCTGAAATTATACAAGGCACCGCCCCCGAGGCGACAAAAGATTCGGGCCCTGCGGGTCGGGGGGATGACGCTCGCCCGGTCGGGCGCCCCATCAGGACCCGTGAAATGGCCTCCCGGAGGGGGAATCGACGAGTAGCTTGCGCCGGGCGGGACGTCCCGGGTGGCGGCTGGGCGATGAGCGGGAGGCACGGGAGGGCTGGTCCTGGATTCCTGTGGGGCGAAGCGCGCGAGGATAACACTCCGGGGGGTGGCGGATATAGCCCCCTGCCCCGCCGGTCACGGCGCGCGGGTGCGGAGAGGGCACGGGATGGCGTGGCCGACACGGTTACCAGATGTCCGCCGGAGCCGGCGCGTTGTCCTGCCAAGCGTCGCGCCAGTAGCCCCTCTCCTCATTCCACAGGGCGCGACCATCCGGGGGATTGATCTTCCTGACATGCCGACGCCCAATCAGTCCCACACGCCCACTTGTCATGGCCTGCCGCTTCCGAACGGCCGGGTACGGCTGCCGCCGCCCGCCCGTACCGCCGCGACAGCCTGCCAGAAGTCGACGGCGACGACCGCACGCTTAGCGGTAAACGGCCACCACTCAAGCTTCTTCGGCCAGTGCGCCGGCCGACTCCGCCAGTCCCTGGAGCTGCGCCAACTCGTCCACCGACAATACGTGGGCGACATCCAGCAGGATCATGAACTCGTCCTCAACACGCGCCATCGCCTCGATGAACTCCGCGCGGATCTCGGTGCCGAACTCAGGTGCCGGCTGCAGATGGGTGGCCGGAATCTCGAGGATCTCATTGACCTCGTCCACCAGCATGCCCAGGCACTGCTGCTCGCCCTTGGCCTCGATCCTCGCGAGCACGATACTGCTGCGCTTGGTGAGCTCGCTCACGCCCTTGCCCAAGCGGGCGCTCAGGTCCACCAGCGGCACGACACTGCCACGCAGGTTGATCACCCCCCTGATGTGTGCGGGTGTCATCGGCACCCGCGTCATGCGCACTACCTCGATGATCTCCTTGACGTTCAGGATATCGATGGCATAGCGCTCGTCGGCCACCTGAAAGGTCAGATACTGATGGGACTCCGCCTCGACTGCCACCGGCGCGACGGCCGCCAACTGGGTGCTCAATTGCTTCATGGTGGCGCCTCCTTCAGAAACGCTCGAACTCCTGTGCGCTTGCGTCCACCGCTGCGGCCATCCGTGTGCCACGCCCGGCGGTGCGCCCCGCAACAGACTTGGTGCCGCGCGATGGCGAGGCCCCGCCCAGCCGGAAGAACGCCACGGCCTGCTGTAGCTGCTCTGCCTGTCCGGAGAGTTCCTCGGCCGTGGCGGCAAGCTCCTCCGAGGCGGAGGCACTCTGCTGCGTGGCTTTGTCGAGCTGGCTCATGGCATCCGAGATCTGACCGATGCCGGTGGACTGCTCGCCGGAGGCCGCGGTGATCTCTTCCACCAGATCCGCCGTCTTCGCGATATTGGGCACCATCTGCTCCAGCAGCCGGCCGGCCTCTTCGGCCACGGCCACACTGCTCTTGGCCAGGTTGTTGATCTCCTGGGCCGTAACCCGACTGTTCTCGGCCAGCTTGCGCACCTCGGAGGCAACGACCGTGAAGCCCTTGCCGTGCTCGCCCGCGCGGGCGGCCTCGATCGCGGCATTCAACGAGAGCAGATTGGTCTTGTAGGCGATATCCTCGATAAGGCTGATCCTATCGGCAATCTCCTTCATGGCCTTGACGGTGCGCCCCACGGCCTCCCCGCCTCGCTTGGCCTCATCGGACGAGCTGGTGGCCATGCCGTTGGTCACACGCGCATTCTCGGCATTCTGCTGCACCGAGGCGCTCATCTGCTCAATGGAGGCGGTAGTCTCTTCCACGCTCGCGGCCTGCTCTGTAGTCCCCTGGCTTATCGACTGTGCGGTAGCGGCCACCTCATTGGATGCGCTTGCCAAGCCGTCCGCCCCGCCGCGCACCTGGCTGATGACTTCGGTCAAACGGCTTACCATGCTACGCATGGCTTCCAGTAGCTGGCCGGTCTCATCCTTCGATCCCGTCGGGATGCTAACGCCGAGGTCACCGTCGGCCAGGGCATTGGCTGCCGCCACCGCCTGCCTCAGCGCCCGAGTGATCGCGCGGGTGAGCAGCAAGCCGAGCAGCAGAGCCACGACCACGCCCGTCGCGACTCCGGCCACGGTCTGCCCCGTCGCCTCCTTGAAGGTGGTATGGAACTGATCCGCCGCACCGTGCATTGCATCTTTGGCCGCGGCTTCGACGCCGGCCAGCACGGCGATCATCTCCTCGCCGGAGGCATTGGCCGCCTTATCGGCCGCGTGCAGCGCCTTCATGGTCGCGGCCAGCTCACCCGTGGCCTGCATGTAGGAGGCAACCGCCGGCTGGAATTTGGCCTCTTGCACCTGAACCATCGTCTCTACCATCTGGCGCAGCTCGGGGACATCAATCTTGGCAATGGCGCCCGCAGAGGTCTCCGCACCCTCCATCAGCGCCTTGGTCCTGGCATCCACGACTTTCACGGCCTCTTGAAAGGCGCCCATAGCTTTGTCCCTTTCCGCCTGCTCCAGGCTCTGGGTATATTTCTGGACCGCGATGCGGGCTTTGGCGATAGCGGCCTTGATCTCCTGCGCGACATCCGCCCAGCGCCTCTCCTTGTTGAGGATCTCTGCGGCGTCCGCGTGCTCGGCGATACGGCGGCCGACATCTGCCTTCACGGCTGACTCCAGGCCCTCGTCCAGCTCCATCATGCGGTCAAAGGCTGCCTCCATGGCGAGCATCAGCTCGCCGCGCCGGGCCCGCAGGGCGAGCGCCTGCCCCTTGCTCTCGTACACAGACTTGATGGCGGGCTGGAAACCCTGACTGTGGAACTTGTCCGCCTTGGTGACAATGTCCCGTATGCGCGGATCACTCGCCGCCTGCACCACGCCCTGCTCGGTCTGGGCGCCCTTCAGGACCGCGTCCGCGTACTTGTCGAAGTCGGCGGCGAAGCGCTCGTGCTCTGCGCGCACGGCATCCAGCTCGCTCTGGTCAGCCGCCGAGAGCATCTCCATGACCATCTGCAAGTCCCTGCCCACTGCGTACTTCATCTCCATGGTGGCATCGACCCAGGGACCGGCGGTCAATATCTCTTCGGCATCGTCGCTCATCACGTTCATGTTTCGGTATCCCAGGCCACCGACCAACGCCAGGATGGCGGTTACGGACAGGAAACCCGTGATCAGCTTCGTGCCAATTTTCCAGTCCTTGACGTTCAGAAACATGGCTCTTTCCTCCGGATCGGTTGAAATGAACTTCACGTGCGGTTGACTGTGCAGCGGACCGCGCCCATCGATCGACCTCCTAGTGGGTCGTGCCGGGCGATGCGGCCACGGCGGGCGAACGCCGCCCGGCCCTATAGCCGGCATGGGCGCGGCCGGACAGCTCCTGAACATCCAGGATCAGGGCAACCTCCCCGGTGCCCAGCACCGTGGCACCGACCACGCCCTTGAGGTTCTCGAAGACCTTGCCGAGCGGCTTGATCACGGTCTGCAGCTCGCCATGCAGCTCGTCTACCACCAGGCCCGCCTTGGTATGTCCGAAGCGCACCACCACGAGACTCTCACGCCCGCTCAGCACGTGATCCGCCGACTGGGTCGAGAAGAACTCCCTTAGCCTAAGGTACGGCAGAACCTCGCCGCGCAGGTTGACGTAGCGGTGGTCCTGGCGCTTGACGTCGTGGCTGTCGTCGATCTCGACGCATTCGGCCACCTGGGCCAGAGGAATCACGTACTGCTCGCCGGCAGCGCCCACGAGGAATCCATCGATGATCGCGAGGGTCAGCGGCAAAATGATGGTGACCGTGGTGCCTTGTCCCGGCTCGCTGTCGAGCTCGACGCTGCCGCGCAGCGCTTCGATGTTGCGCCGCACGACGTCCATACCCACGCCACGTCCGGAAAGATTGCTGGCCTGCTCCTTGGTGGACAGGCCCGGCTCGAAGATCAAGCGTAATGTCTCCGCACGGGAGAGGTCCTCGTCCGGCTCGACCAGACCCTGGGCCTCGGCCTTGGCCCGGATCCGGGCGGGATCGAGCCCGGCGCCGTCGTCGAAGATCTGGATGACGATGTGTCCCGAGTCGTGGAAGGCGTTGAGCTGAATCGTGCCCGAGCGCGGCTTGCCTGCGGCTGCACGCAACTCCGGCGTCTCGATGCCGTGGTCAATGGCGTTTCGGACCAGGTGGGTCAGCGGATCGTTGATACGCTCCACCACCGTCTTGTCGAGCTCGCTCTCGCCGCCGGTAATGCGCAGCTCGATCTCCTTGCCCAGATCGCGACTGACGTCCCGCACGATCCGGCGAAAGCGCGAGAAGGTCTCGCCAATCGGCACCATGCGCAGCTGCAAGGCGTTGTCCCGGATCTCATTGACTAGATCCTCCATACCGGAGACCACTTCGTCCACGTCGTCGAGATCGTGGCGCGCCACCATGATCTTCATGGCCGCGCTGGAGATGACCAGCTCGCCGACGAGGTTGATCAGGTGCCCCAAGCGCTCGGCGTCCACCCGTATCGAGCGCGACTCCAGGGCCACTTTTTCCTTGGTCTTCTCCTGCTTCTTCAAGGCTTGATCCACAACCGGCTTGTCGACCACCTGGTGCTGGACCAGGATCTCGCCGATCCGCCGCCCAGGCTCGCTTGCTCTCCGCCCCTCTGCCGCCTTGGATCGTTGCTCATCCAATGCCCGATCCACCTCCTTGCGGGTCAAGGCGCCGATGCTGACCAACAGCTCACCCAGGCGCTGCACCGAATCATCGGGAAGCGCGCTCAGGAGCGCCAGATAGTGCTCCTGACGGGAGCGGGGCGGAAGAATTCGGATGTCGCAGTCGTCCTCGAGGTACTCAAAGACGTCCTCGATGGTTTTCTTGCTCGCACCGCTGTTGAGCACGATGCGAAAGCCCAGGTAGCAGCTTTCAGGGTCCATCGTGCCGGCCGCTGGGAACCGGTCGGTCAGGGTCATGATGTCGACGATCTCGCCCAGGGTGCGCAAATAGCGGATGAAGGACAGCGGGTCCATTCCGTTACGCAGAGCATCGGGGCCGAATTGCAGCGAGATCAGCCAATTGTCCGCCGAAAGCTCGCCGCCGCCTTCACGCTCCACGTCCCGCGCCTGCTCAGGGCTGGACGGTAGCGACGGACCTTCCCCGGTGAGTCGCCGCAGCAGGCCACCGCCCGCTGCGCGCAGAGCATCCGGCAGGGGCTCGCCCTCGCTCTCCAGCGCGTGCGCGATGAGGGTGGCGATGTGGTCCTTGCCGTCGAGCAGTACGGCCGCGAGATCGGTGTCTACCGGGCGCTCGTGGGCCCGCACCTTGTCCAGCTCCGTCTCCATGACATGGGTAAAGGAGACGACCTCGTCGAACCCGAACAGACCGGCTGAGCCCTTGATGGTGTGAATGGCCCGGAACACGCTGTTGATGTGTTCCTCACTGTCCGGCTCATCTTCCAGGCTCAGCACGGCGTCCTCCATCTGCCGAAGGAGGTCTTCCGCCTCCTGGGCGAAGGTCTGCTTGGCGCTATCTAGATTCATGACCCTCCCCTCTGCGCCGGGATGACCACCGGGTCACCGAAGTACGCAGCCGCGTTCAGGAGTTCGATGACCTCCAAGACGGCGGGACTGTGCTTGATCAAGCGCAGAACCCTGCCCATGCGCCGTGCCTCGATCTTGAGCATCAAGAGGATCTGCAAGCCCGCGCCGTCCAGCTCCGAGACACCGGAGAGGTCTATCTCCAGGACGTGACAGTCCGCGAGGTGGTCGAGCAAGGCCTTCTTGTGCTCAGCCGCGCTGTAGATGGTCATCTCGTCGGCCACCGACGCCATCCCGATGTCGTCGCGCTTTTCAAACGCGATGCTCACGGCAGCACCAGCTTGGACACGGCGTCCAACAAGGTGGGCGGCTGGAAGGGCTTGACCAGCCACGCCTTGGCGCCCGCCGCCTTGCCCTCCATCTTCTTGTCCTGCTGCGACTCGGTAGTGAGCATCATGACCGGCGTGAACTTGTAGCTGGACAGCTTCTTCATCTCCCTGACGAAGGTGATGCCGTCCATATTGGGCATATTCACGTCGCTGATGACGAGATTGACCTTCTGTCCCGTCAGCTTCCCTAAAGCGTCCCGGCCGTCACTAGCCTCGATGACGTCGTAGCCTGCACCTTTGAGCGCGATGCCGACTACCTGACGCAGGGACGCCGAGTCATCGACAATCATGATGAGCTTGCCCATGGACCTGCCTCCTCAGCTCAGAAAAATGTGAGGTCGGATGCGCCTCGCCCCGTGTCGGCGAGTGCCTCGTTCGGAGCGTGGTTACGGTATTCCTCGCCCGTGGTGTATGTGCGCTTCATCTGCGCGAGCGCCTGATCCGCATCTATTGGATCGGAACCACTGGTCCCGTGCCTACTCTGTTCGGCCAAGCCGGGAAGGATGAGCAGATGCTCCTGCACATGTTCCAGGATCTGGTTGACGCGGTCCTGGAACTGCAGCGAGACCAATAATCCGCTGATGTGATCGCGTACATCCGTGCTGGTACTGCGCAGGTGATCGGCGTCTTCCTTGAGCCGAACCAGCGTGCGGCGCAGGTCATTGAGAACATTGGTAATCGCCTCTTCGGCCCGGGCCACAGTCTCTTCGTCCCTTTGACCGGAATCCTCGGCTGCCTGAAGGGTCTCGGACATGGCGGCGGTTATCTCGAGCACCTTTGAGCTGATCCGCTGTCCGGTATGGGCCGAGGACTGCGCCAGCGAGCGTACCTCGGTGGCAACCACCGCGAATCCGCGGCCCTGCTCGCCGGCACGGGCCGCCTCGATGGAGGCGTTCAAAGCCAGTACGTTGATCTTTCCAGCGACCTTGCGCACGTCCTGGGACATGGCGTCCAGCTCCATGGCGTAGGTGGCCAGGTGATGCATCGCCGCAAGCATTTCGTCCTTCAGCTTGAGCACGTCCTTCAGGTCGGCGGTCACCGCACGCAGGGACTGGTCACTCTTGACGAAGAGACCTTCCAGGCCACGCTCGCCGAGCCCGCGGCTGTCGCCTGCGCCGGTCGACGCCACGATGCGTTCGAGCTGCTCCACCAAGCCGGCGAAGTGCTGAGTCAGATCGGTTGCGCTTTCATTGATCTGGGTCCGGCTGGAATTAACTTGCCGTTCGAGTATCGGCGCCATCCCACTGCAAAGCTTTTCCAACTCCTCCGCTTGAGTCGAGCGGGGTGTTGCTCGCGATCCATTTTCCGCCTCTACTCTCCGTCTCAGGGCCCCGGTCTCGTACCCGAGCCTGCGCCGCTGCCATACCCCAGCCGCCGCTCCCAGGGCCACCAGGACAGCGGCACCACCTAGTGTCGAGAAGGACGCGCCGGCCATGGCGAGAAGCAAGGCAGCTCCGACCAAAGTCGGTGCGACCGGAACGATAAGACACAGGCTCGCGAAGGAAGATTCGGGGGGGACCGGCGCTTGTGATTCAATCCGAGGAATCGACAAGCCGACCATGGTTTCTCCTATCGCTTCAGAGCGAAGCGACCGACTATTGCTCCTAAGAGACACTCCTCGCCCTCCTTGTCCGCTCCTGCCGTGGGACCCCATGCGCATGTCACCGTCCGTTCAGTGCCATCGTATCGGCTCGTCGGCGAAAGCCTTGAGTAGTCTTATTAACATCGGCGTATTCGGCACCCAGAGGGCGCATCGGATGTTCCGGTGCTTGACTTTCCAGGCCTGAGCGATCGCGCCGACGATGATGACGGCCCCTGCTCCATGCCGGATGCCGTAACCCGGGCACTAGCGGACTGGGAAACGGTCGCCGCCCGGGTCGGGGGCTCGTCTGGCCACATAGGGAGGATCTTTAGGCCACGGCGTCCATGTGAGGTCCGCAGGACACGCCGTAAACACCCTCGGCGCTACGCCTGCTGCGCTGCGCACTCCGTGCTACGGTTAATCGGCGGTTCCGCCACACAGGAAAACACCGTGGCCGAGGTCAATGGCGTGCGGGCCCTTGAGTCACCTCGGTCAAGCGCTTGAGGCGCAGCCGGCGCGCGAATGCGGCCTCAACCTGCTTGGCGCTCAGCGCCATGTAGCGCCGAGCCGCCACCGTCGGCTCGTCCAGAGGTAGGCCGAGCCGCGCCCGTTCGCGAAGTCCGCGTCCGATTTCGCTGACACTCGCCTCCCCCAGCGCCGTCTCGGTCATCAGCAAGGCCTTGGCCTGCTTCAGCTCGGCAGGGGTCACCGCCTCGGCCTGCATGGCACCCAGATCCTGCTCCACGATCCGGCGAGCACGGGAGACGTTCTCGGGATCGCAGGCGAACTCCACGAGATAGACGGCCCGGGTCCTGCTCGATGAAATGTAAGCGCCGACGGTGTACACAAGCCCGTTGCGCTCACGCAGGTCGCGGTACAAGCGCGTGGCGTAGAAGCCGCCTCCCAGCACGTGATTGCCCAGCTCCAAAGGGTAATAGTCCGGATCGAACCGGTCCATGCCCAGGGTCTGGGCAAGAATCACCCGATCCTGGACCCGACTGCGGTCTGGAACCGCCGTCACGGAGGGCGGGTTGCGCGGCACACGCGGGAGGTCGACGTCGGGCTTGGGGCCGTGTGCCTTCCAATCGCCGAAGTACTTGACAATCAATGCCTTCACTTCGCCGGGATCGACCTTGCCGACTACCACGATGGTGGTCATGTCCGGACGGAATACGCGGTGGTAGTAAGCTTGCACGTCTGCGAGCGTGAGCCCCAGCACCGTCTTGGGTGTCGCCTGGCGCAGCTTCGGATCATCGGCCGGATAGAGGCCACGTAGCAGAGCGCGCCGCGTCAGATAGGCGGGACTGTCCAGTTCCCCCGCCACCTGGGCCGCGATCTGTCGGCGCACGATGGCAAAATCCGCCTGCCTGAAGGCCGGGCGGCGCTCGTTGTCCGCCAGTAGCTGCAGCGCCCGTGCAAGGTGCTCGCGCAGCACCACCACGGAGAAGTCGGTGCCGGCGGATTCGTCCGCACCAATCGCGTCCAATTCCCGCTGGAAGGCGAGCCGGTCCTGGGTCGCGGTGCCATAGTCGAACAACCGACCCATCACTTGATCGACGCCGTCTTTGCCGGGCGCGGCCTCCAACAGCGGCTCGCTACGCACGCCGCCGTACACGCTCACGGCACCGCTGGTGGAAGTGGGCTGGACGATCAGCCTCAAACCGTTGGGCAGGGTCTCGTCGACGGGGTGAACAGTTGAAGGGGGTACCGACACGGAACCCAAGGTCCGGCGCGCCCAATCCGGCACCTCCACGCGTCCGGGATGCTCGGGAGCAAAGGATTCTGCGGCTCCGAAGCCGCTGCTGGTAACGGGCTTGCCTGATGCCTCGGGGGTCAGAACCGCATACACGGCTTGGTCCAGGTTCAAATACTTGCGCGCGACGCGGTTGACATCACTTGCCGACACGCGAGCCATGGCCTCGATGTCGTCCTCGGGCGATCGCCGGCCCTCCACAGCGAGAGCCAGAGACCAGGCCTCGGCCAACTTCTCGATGGAGCCCCTCTGCTGCTCCAGCGCCATCGCCTCCCGACGCTTCGCAGCCGCCACGAGATCGTCCGAAAACCCTGCCTTGACGGCGTGCTCCAGGACCGCCTTGACCCGCCGCATCAAGGCGGCCGGATCCCCGGATTTGGGAAACTCGGCGACGAGGTAGACCAGCCCGGCCTGCGGCAGAAAATCCGCCTCCACATCCGTTCCCAGTGCTTTGCCATCCGCGGCCAGGGCGTAGAGGTCGCCCCGTTCGCTATCGAGCACGTCGGTGAGCAGGCTCAGGGCGGCATAGTCGGGACTGTCGTAGCCCGGCAGCCGAAAGGCGGCGATGACCATGCCCTTGGCACTGTCCGTGGTACCCCGGATCGTCTGCGTCTGCACCGCACCGGGGTG
>CAYWTP010000018.1:24966-26187 GCA_964461215.1 uncultured Ectothiorhodospiraceae bacterium
ACCGGCCGCGCAGGAAGATCCTTGCGAGGTATGCCGCCAAAGAGATCCCGCACCAGGGCAAGGACCGCATCCGGCTGCACGTCGCCGACAATGACCAGCACCGCGTTATTCGGAGCGTACCAGCGGTCATAGAAGGTCTTGAGCATCGCGCCCGTTGTCTTGTCGAAGGACGCGCGGGTGCCCAACGCATCGTGGCTGTAAGGCGTGCCACGGAACAACGCCTTCAGCAGCTTCGTGTAGAGCACGTACTCCGGACCAGACAGGTCCCTCGCCACCTCTTGCTCGATCGCACCACGCTCCTTGACCCAGGCACCCTGGTCGTCGGAAACACCGCGCATTCGGGTCGCCTCGATGCGCAGTGCGATTGCCAGATCCTTGACCGGTACTGTGTTCAGGTACTGGGTCACGCTTTGCTGGGTGTCCGCATTGGACATTCCCCCCAGCGCTGCGTCCAGATACGCAAGCTGGTCACCGGAAAGCCCGGGGCTGCCGCGAAACATCATGTGCTCCTGAGCATGCGCCATTCCCGGAAAGCCCGCCGGCGCCTCGTCCGAGCCCGCCAGATAGTTGACCACCACGGAGACGACCGGCGCCAGGGTGTTGCGTACGATGACCACGCGCAGGCCGTTGTCGAGCGTGGCACGCAGCACGCCCGCGTCGCGGGGTGACGTTGCGTCGGCCCGGGCTCCGGCCGCGAGGAGGCTGCCCACGATGAGGCATAGCGGCAGCAGCCAGGGCCGAACCCACGCGCCGCAAGGCCGCGGGCGCGGGCTCGGGAGAACGGTTAAGGCAGGAATCGGGGTCACAGGTCTCATCGTTTTCACATGACGGGCAGTATCCGTGACATACCGTCGCCAGGCGAAGCCCGCCAGGGGCCCAAGCCGGGTCAATAGTGTGATGGACCTTGCGCTGGCCTGCAGGTTCACCGCCACCCACACGCGATCCGCGACGTTGACCACTTCGTCTCGCTGGGCCGGCGGGTACGCAAGACGCGGGCGCACGGTGCCGACCTGTTCATCTCGCCGCCCTCGCAGGAGGTCGAGTATGCCGCCCTCGCGGCACTCAAGTCCCCGGACATTCCCTCGGTCCTGGTGGCAACCGCCTTCATCTCTAGCCCCGCGCAGGAACTTCGCCAGGGACCAAAAGGGGGCAGATCTATTGTCCGGCCAAAGCTGCCCTGACGGGTCGGCCTTGACGTCGAAGCTCTACCCGTCGTCCCAG